>CAYZRL010000010.1:0-26521 GCA_964480835.1 uncultured Gammaproteobacteria bacterium | reverse complement strand
CGAGAGCACAATCTCCTCAGAGGCCTTTTGTCGAAAGTATCGAGACGAAGTGATGTGCGTAACCGTTCTTCGCCCGAAGAACTTTGTTGGCACGCATCGACTTGGGGTCTTCGAAATTTTATTCGACTGGATCAAAGATGGTAAAAAAATACCGGTATTTGGATCGGGAATGAATCGCTATCAACTCCTCGATGTTGACGACCTTGTGGAAGCAATCTACCGACTCACAAAAGCCGGCCGCAACGCAAACGACACCTTTAATATCGGAGCGCTTCGATTTCGCACTGTGAAGAAGGATCTTGAGACAGTATTTTCGTACGCTGATTCTGGTTCACAGATATTCCCTGTACCCGCGCTTCCGCTAAAAATCGTTCTCCGGTTTTTTGAGATGCTTCATCTATCTCCACTCTATCAGTGGGTTTATGAAACAGCGGACAAAGATTCGTTTGTGTCGATTACAAAATTGACCAATGTTCTCAAATGGAAACCGGAACATTCTAACAGCGAAGCGCTCATAAAGTCATATCGTTGGTATGAGCGAAACTACAAGGTTGTGAAATCTCACACAACCGGCGTAACGCATACGACCGGTTGGAATCAAGGAATACTCGGATTCTTCAAACGCTTCTTATAACTTCTTGAAGATGGAAATGGTTGGGTGATCGTAGACCGTGAACGATTCGTCTGCAAATTGATCGTCGAACGAAACCGGGATGCCAAATGGACGGAGGGTAGGGGAGACCGAAAATTGTTTCACGAGTCGGAAGGGAAGTTTGTTGCTGAATAGTTGGCGATAATACACTGCGGTTAATGGGTAGCACGCACGGTATTTTTTACAGTCGGAGAGTCGTTGAAGAGGGGTTGAAAGACGGTTTGATGCGATGACAATATAGTCAGTTCGTTCTAGTTGTGACTGGATCCCACGCCACTTAGCGGTGTCATCGGGTACGTTATATAGCTGAAGTTCATCGATGTGGTATCGCTCGGAAAATACAAGCGGAAGCCGATCGTCCCAATGTTCAACCGCGACCGTTGATCCGGTTGGAATCATCTGGAGTATCCAACGAGTGGCCTCGATTCTTGTGTGTGTGTAGGTATACATAGTGTTGAATGCGATGGTCCACGTCAGGGTGAGCCCCATAATCAGTATGAAGAATGCATTAATCCATCTTGTCCGAGTTTCTTGAGAAAAAATGCAGGAGAGCGTGTATCCACTCAGAAGCGCAAACAGCGGATAGAGCGGCAACATATATCGCATAAACTTCACCGATGAATGGCCAATCACAATAACGTACAGTCCATAGAATGAGAATAATATGACAATTGCTGTCGAGGAGCGCACAAAGCGGTTTGAAAGTACAAATAGAAGTCCAACGATCGAAAGTGTGGAGATGATCGGGCCTAGACCCCAGAACACTATTTGCTGGAGCTGATAGAGGTAGGGGAGCGAACCGACGTACTGCAAGGTATACGGGAATGCATACGGGTTATTGTTCAGTTGGAGCTGCTGGGAAATATCATGTATATATGACCGCCAATCGAGGAATGCATATGGCATACATAAAAATGAAAAAACTCCTACGAGAGATGTAAAGACGAATGTCGTTCGAATGCTTGGAACGATACTCTGCCTTTTCTCATGAGTCCATGAATGAACCACAACCGCTGTCAATATGAATGGGACGAGCAGAATTGACGTAAATTTAGTAGTTACCGCGGCGGCAACAGTAATAGAGACGAATACCAGGTTTTTGAGGGTTGGCCTCTGGAGATATCGTATGAAAAGCGACAACGAGGCCAAAATGAAAAAGTTCAAAAAAGTATCAACGATAAAAAAATGTGTATTTTGTATGGGGAAAAAACTTATTGCATATATGAGGCCAGCAAACAACCCGAGCAGGGGAGAGTGCGCAATTCGTCGGCCGAGGAGATAGAGAAGCACAATGCATCCAAGATCTGCCAATAGAGAAAGACCTCTTCCGACGTAGAGCATAAGGTCGTAGTTTGAGAGGTGAGGGGAGTAAACCAGTCGAAAAATTGCCGTTGCTCCGCTCAACAGATAGATCGGAAGTGATCCATAATTAAAGAATTGCGGATTGAGTTGATTGAAGAACTGAATACGGTCAGCAACCATGATGAGCATTCGCTCATCAGGATGGAGGTGGAGTCCTTGATCCCAGTTTATTCCAGTAATTCGTAGAAAAAAACCGAGTAAAAGTGTGATTGCCAAACCAAGCATTTTGACTATAATATAACACGTATGTTGCCTGTTTTGATCGATCTACCATTTGTAAAAATCTATACATTTGGCATTTTTCTTCTTCTTGCGTTCTTTTGGTCCACTTTTCTTCTGTGGAAAAATTTTCTCCTCACATCGTATAAAGAAGAGGATGTCTTCGATGTTTTATTCGCCGGGATCTTTGGGGGTCTCCTGATATCGAGAGTTGTTTATGTTGTGCTTCATTTTAGTGAGTTTGGCTTGAATATTCCAAAGTTTATTCTCATTAATGGGTATCCAGGACTGTCGCTCTATGGATTTTTGTTTGGATTTCTTGGTTCGACTGCACTGTCTATGCAACGGAGCAAGCTTAAATTTCGCGAAGCAATTGACTACTTCACCCCATCTGCATTTGTCGCACTTGCGTTCGGGAAGATGGGGTCATTTTTTTCGGGTGTTGAAATGGGATCGAAAACTAACTTTCTTCTCAAGATGAAGGTCGTTGGAGCAGAAGGATTCCGACATCTTACACCGCTGTACGAAGGAGTCTTGTTCTTTATCGGAGCACTTATCGCACATCAAATTCTGTTCGCAGTACGCCGAGAAAAGTACGCCAAGGGCACCAATCTCTATTTCTTACTCTGGTATATTGCGCTGGTTTTCGGTGGTACCGACTTCTTAAAAGATCATCAGGACGGGCTATTATTCGGCCTCAGTTTTAACGCACTCTTGTCCTATGTCTTGCTCTTGACATTCTCTCTCTACTTCCTCTATTATTTCAGGAGTTCGTTTACACAGTATGGCAAAAACATTTTCAAAGGACTTCATAAAAAAACACAGCGACCGTCTCGAAAAGGATAAGGAAAAGATCCAACATCGTATCGAGGAGCTAAAGAAAGACGATCCCTTTATGGATCCGGATCATACCATCGACAACGCAGCGGTCGACACCGACGTTCGTGAACAGGTAGGACATGACACCATCCAAGCGCAGATTAAGGACCTTGAGAGAAAGCTCCACGATATCGATCTTGCGTTCGGGAAGATTGAAAAGAATCGCTATGGATACTGCGAGAAATGCTCTGCGCAGATTCCAGTAGCGCGGCTTGACCTTATTCCAGAGGCGCGATACTGCATTGACTGCGAAAAGAAACTCTATAAATGATTCGCTGGACAAAAAGTACGATCAGGGTATAATGCGTAATCATGACGAGTACGCCCCTCATTTCTATTTCTCCGCTTGATGGTAGATATCATCACGTGACGCATGAACTGGGCGCTTATGTCTCGGAATATGCGCTTATCAAAACAAGGTCAGAGATTGAGATAACCTATCTTCTCGCGTTATCAAGGGCGAAGATAATACGACCTGTAACCCTCAAAGAAAGAAGATTCCTTCTTGACTATCTCCGTACGTACAACCTTGACGAGGCACAGATGGTGAAGTCATATGAACAGACAACCCGTCACGATGTGAAGGCTGTAGAAAAGAACTTGCGGGAGATACTTAAAGGATCAACCTTGCAGGATCTAATTGAGATGATTCATTTTGGCCTTACATCCGAGGATGTAAATAACCTTTCGTACCGTCTCATGCTTCAAAGAGCAACTTCACTAGTAATGATTCCTTATCTGAACAAGCTGAGACAGTGGCTTCGAGCTCTTTCGCTCGAGTATAAATCGACTCCGATGTTAGCGCGTACTCACGGTCAGCCCGCGGTCCCAACAACGCTCGGAAAGGAGATTGCGGTTTTCGCATCTCGATTGAATGATCAGTTGATGCAACTCGAGTCGGTAAGACTCACCGGCAAGTTTGCCGGTGCGGTTGGAAACTTCAATGCGGTAGCACTGAGTCATCCTCAGGTCGATTGGATTATGTTTTCGGCCGACTATGTACGATCTCTTGGGTTACGACCCAATCAGATCACAACCCAGATCAACTCGTATGACGATGTATGTGAGTACCTCCAGATCTATCAGAGAATCAACTCGATTTTGATCGGACTCGATCAAGATATGTGGCGATATATTAGCGATGGTTGGTTTATCCAAGAAGTTAAGAAAGGGGAGGTAGGCTCCTCAACTATGCCTCAAAAAGTAAATCCAATCGATTTTGAAAACAGCGAGGGCAATCTTGGAATGGCAAACGCAGTTGCTGAATTTTTTTGTAGAAAGTTAATGATCTCCCGACTTCAGCGAGATCTATCCGACAGTACGACCATTCGCAACATTGGGACCGTTCTTGGGTACTGCCTTGTAGGATATAAAAGCATTCTTTCAGGATCAACTCGCATTAGACCCAATACCGAAAAGATCAAGAAAGATCTTCATGAAGAGTGGTCAATTCTCACCGAAGGCGTACAGACACTTTTGCGTAAAGAGGGGATCGATGACCCGTATTCGTTAGTCAGTTCTTTAAGTAAGGGAAAGCATGTCGGAGAAAAACAGTGGAGATGGTGGGTTGCCAAACTCAAAATAAGTGCAGCTACAAAAAAGAGACTTTTTGCTCTGAATCCTGATACCTATATTGGTCTCGCAGAGCAACTTACAGAAAAAGCACTAAAAAAAATTCCAAAACGATAATGATGATATCTCGAATAGGTATTGTGGGTGGCGGGCAGTTAGGGAAGATGCTCGCACAGTCTGCAAAACAACTTGGTTTTACGGTGAGCATCATAGATCCGACTCCGAACAGTCCTGCAGGACAGGTCTGCGATCGACAAATCGTAGCCGATTATAAAGACGAAAAAGCAATTCGTGAGCTGGCAAAAGTTTCCGACGTGATTACCTTTGAGATAGAGCTCGCAAATGACAAGGTTCTCCATGACCTCATAAAAAAAGGAAAGATTGTACATCCGAGTCCAAAAACACTGAGTATTATTCGTGATAAATTTCTTCAAAAAAGATTCTTGCAAAAGCACCATATTCCTACCGCAGAATTTGTGATGGTGACGACAAAAAAGGACATACTTCGAGTAGCCGCGCAGTTTGGATATCCTTTTTTGCTCAAAGCTCGAACCGATGCGTATGATGGGAGAGGGAATGCCGTGATACATACTGAACATGAAATCGATTCCGGACTTGAAAAGTTGAGTGGAAGAGCGTTATATATCGAGCGATTTGTGCCGTTCGTGAAGGAATTGGCTGTTGTGGTTGCGAGAAGTCCAAAGAATGAAATAAAGGTCTATCCTGTTGTTCAGACCTATCATCTCAATAATATCTGCGATGTTGTGATTGCTCCTGCTCGTATATCATCCGAGGTCGCAACGAGAGCTCAAAGGCTTGCAAAAAAAACGATGGATAAGCTTAAAGGAGCTGGTGTGTTTGGCATCGAAATGTTCATGACGAAGAATGGACAGGTTCTTATAAATGAGATTGCACCTCGAGTACATAACTCGGGACATTTTACTATCGAAGGTTGTGAGACATCTCAATTTGAACAGCACATACGAGCTATCACAGGTCTTCCACTCGGCTCTGTGGCAATGCGGTCTAAGGCCTCGGTTATGAAGAACATTCTCGGCACAAAGGATGGCGATGGATTTCCAGTCGGTTTAGAAAATGCTCTCAAAATACCTGGCGTATCGGTTCATATGTATGGAAAACAAAAAGCACGGTTGAACCGTAAGATGGGGCATATCACCGTAGTGGGGAAGACGGTAGAGGAGTGTCTGAAAAAGGCAACTCAAGCAAGAGAGGGGGTTCGCATATGAAAACTAAAAAGTCGCGAAGTATTCGAGAACGCTCGATCAAATTATCACCGTTGGTCGCGATAATCATGGGAAGTGACTCAGACCTCCCGGTCATGAGTGGTGCCGCAAAAATTCTTGATGAGTTTAATGTTTCGTATGATCTCACCATCGTCTCAGCACACCGTACTCCGAAGAGACTTTACGAGTTTGCAACAACCGCAGCGGGTCGCGGTCTTAAGGTTATTATTGCTGGCGCAGGAGGTGCTGCGCATCTTCCCGGCATGGTTGCATCTCTTACAACACTCCCGGTAGTCGGGGTTCCGGTTGAGTCACGCGCACTGAAAGGGGTCGACTCTCTATACTCAATCGTTCAGATGCCTCCAGGTATACCGGTTGCGACTGTAGCAATAAACGGTAGCCAAAACGCTGCGCTGCTCGCGCTGAAAATTATTGCAACACATGATAGAATCTTGCAACGAAAATTAGCTCGCTATGCTCAGAAACTCGGTGAGACCGTAGTTCAAAAAGCAAAGCGACTCGAGAAAATTGGTTACACCCAATACTCAGATGAGTCTCATAAAAACAGTTAATCTCAAAGGCTTAGGAAGAAAACGACAGGGAAAAACCCGAGATCTATACGTCGTAGGTGACACGAGGATTATCGTCTCAACCGATCGAATATCGGCATTTGATGTAAATCTCGGACACATTCCTCACAAAGGACAGGTGCTCAATCAAATTGCTGCGTTCTGGTTTGATAAAACAAAGCGGATCATTCCTAATCATCTTCTTGCACTTCCACACCCCAATGTCATGATTGTCAGAAATCTCAAACTCATTCCCATTGAAATGGTTGTGCGAGGATATATCTCCGGCGTGACCGATACTTCAATATGGGGTTCTTACAAGAAGGGTGAGAGAACCATCTATGGTGTGAAGTTTCCCAATGGTCTGAAAAAAAACCAGAAACTTCCCAAACCAGTTATAACTCCCACCACAAAGGCAGAATCAGGCCATGATATGAGACTTACCGCAAAGGAAATTGTCGCACAAAATATTGTTTCCAAAAAGATCTGGACCCAGATGGAAAAAACAGCCCTCGCTCTCTTTAAGAAGGGAACTGAAGTGTGTGCTCAGGCTGGAATTATCCTTGTCGATACGAAGTATGAGTTTGGACTAAGTCCTGACGGGTCGCTAGTACTCATTGATGAGATGCACACGCCCGATTCATCTCGATTCTGGATCAAAAAGACATATCGATCGCGATTCAAAAAAGGGCTCGAGCCTGAAAATTTTGACAAAGAATTTTTGCGACTGTGGTATCGAGAACACGGCTACACAGGGAAAGGGAAACCGCCAAAAATGACGAGAGACTTTATCGCCCAGGTCAGTAAAAGATACATTGCGATTTACCAAAAAATTACCGGGAAAAAATTCGTTCCGACAAGTAGATCTATCAGTAGTACTTTAATTCGAAAATCAATATGACGCAGTACGAATCGGGTACACCAGGACACGAGCTTGAACCTATAGGTGCTTTAAAAGCAGCGATTCTCATTTCCAATAAAGGAACAGGAAGTAATTTACGTGCAATTCTAGATGCGATCGATTCAAAGCAACTTCCGAATATTACCGTACCGCTCGTCCTGAGCGATAAACCCGATGCCTTAGGACTCAATCATGCAAAAGAACACGAAATACCCTTTGGTATCTGTCCATTTGAAAGACCAACTCATGTGGGGGAAGAGGGCATACAAGAAGCGCGAAGACTTTACGGACTAAGTGTTGCGAAGTATCTCAACCAAAACGGGATTGATGTTGCGGTGATGGCTGGATTTGGTACGATTCTTCCACAGTCCTTTTTCGATTTGTTTGCTGGAGTTGCCATCAACCTTCATCCTGGATATGTGCCTGACAAAGTTGACGTATTAGGACTCTATGAAGATGGAACGGTCATCCCTTGGAATAAGGGAATGATGACGGAAAAAGCTGTTGCGAATTTTCTTGATAAACCAGTGGCTTTCTCCACAGTACATGTCGTGACCCCGCAGACCGACTTTGGTCCGGTACTTGAAAGAGCTTCGACACGTGTGTTTGAAGACGACACGGTAGAGAGTTTGTACTCGAGACTAAAAGCAGAGGAGCATAAAGCAATGATTTCTGCACTCGGAGGAAGCAATCTTAGACTTGCGGTTGCCGAGCGAAGAACTCGTAAATTTTAATATGTAAGCACGATTTTTATTACTAATTTTTCATACACAAAATAATATGGCAGAGAGAAAAGGTGGGAATACGGTAATAGTTGTTGATGGTGGTGGACGCGGGAGCGCACTGGTTGAAGGTTATGCGGTGAGTCCAAAGGTTGATCATCTCATTGCGGTTCCTGGGAACGATTTGATGAAATTTAATACTGCCGGTAAACCCATAGAAACTCATCCAAGTCTGAAAACGGTAAGCGTTGCTGAGATCGTAGAGATAGCTCGGTCAAGAACCGATAGAGGGGAAGTGCTTGTAGATGTGGCGCAGGATAATGCCGTCGAACGGGGAGTCGCTGACGAGCTAAGAAGTCTGGGAATTCCGGTAATTGGGCCAAATAGAGAAGCCGGAAGAGTGGAGTGGGATAAGGGATGGTTTAGAGATTTTGGAAAACGAAATGGTTTGCCTCAGCCGAAGTATGAACGATTTAATGATGTTGAAACGGGAGTGAATTTTTTAAATCAACAACCTGAAGATGCGGCATGGTATGTAAAAGCTTCAGGTTTAGCTGAAGGTAAAGGAGCGCTTTCTGCTCGCGACCGAGGCGAAGCGTTAAGGAGAATTGACGAATTAACTAAGTTTAAGGACGCTGGTAAAGAATATGTGATAGAGCAATGGCTCAAGAATGATGATGGTTCTCTTGGTGAGGAGTTTTCATTTTTTGTGGGAACTGATGGGTCTGATCAATTCGTGTATTTAGGCGCATCACAGGATCATAAGCAGGTCTTTGATAATGATAAGGGAGATATGACCGGAGGCATGGGATGCGTGGCGACCCCACTCATCATGACCGAAGATCTGAGAAAAAGAGTTGAGAGAGAAATCATCAGGCCTACTATCGATGGTTTTAATAATGAAGGCATTAACTATCAAGGAGTGATGTACATGAGCTGCATGATGGTAACCGAAAACGGTGAGCAAAAGCTTTATGTCATTGAAGCAAATAGCAGGTGGGGAGATCCTGAGGTCGAGACCATTGTCCCTGGATATTCAAATCTGTTTGAAGTCAGCATGAGTATTGCCAATGGTTTAGGTTTAGTTTTACCTGAGACAGACGGACTTACGAGAGTTGCTGTTGCTGGAGCTTCACGAGGCTATCCTGGTAACTACGATGCCGTAAAAGGACAGGAAATTCATGGTCTGGACGGAGTGAGAGCGATGAAAGGTGTGAGACTTTATGGAGCCGGTGTCAGTGTCGATGAAAACGGTGTACATAGAGCGAAAGGCGGAAGGTTATTTTACACAGTTGGTGAGGGGCATGATGTTAATGAGGCGGCAAATAAAGCATACGATGCGATGGGTACCATTTTTGTAGATGGAGACCCCGAGGGGAGAAATAATCTTCATTACAGAAGAGATATCGGATGGCGAGATAAGAAGCGTCTTTTGGAGAGGGATTAGTATCGGATGTGCTAAAAAAATATGATTCAAACGATTCGAGTCGTTTCAACTGAACGACAGAAAAAAAATGAAGTCCTCCAAAAAGTGCGCGTATATCGACTGGAAGGAGTGGACGAAAAAAAGGCAAAGGTTCTTGCCGAAAAACTATTCTGTGAGTCGGTAAATCAAAGGTATACATTGAATGCGCCGATCATAAAGAACAAGAAAGCTCAGATTGAGATCGCATATCTTCCCGGGGTTATGAATCCGGAGTCAGCCTCGATTTTAAAATCCGCAAAGGACTTAGGCATTACGCTCTTGGCGGTTGATTCAAGCTGGGAGTATCACTTTTCAACAAGTCTCAAAGGGGGAGGCGTTGCGACCGCAAAGCGTCTTAGACTATTTAATCCCTCCATCGAGCACGTTGTCGAAGATGCACCAGAAACATTACTCATTCAAGGTAAGGTAGGACAAACGAACACCGTCCCAATCCGCGCAATGACTCCAGATGAACTTCTCAAAACCTCAAAAGACGCTCTCTTTCTCAATCTCGAGGAGATGCAGGTTGTCCAAAGGTACTATCAAAAAATGAGACGCGATCCCACCGATCTTGAACTTGAAACTATCGCGCAAACGTGGAGCGAACACTGCGCACATAAAACCTTTAAGGCGAACCTTATTATCGATGGGAAGAAAAAGAGTCCGCTCATGTCACGAATTCGTAACGAAGCTTTGAAACATAAGAAGCACATCGTTTCAGCATTTGTTGATAACTCTGGAGTGATGGACTTTTATGATGGGCTGGCAATCTGTGGAAAGGTAGAAACGCACAACAGTCCGTCTGCCATCGAGCCTTATGGCGGGGCGATGACGGGGAGTGGTGGTGTATTTCGCGACGTACTGGGTACGGGACTTGGTGCAAAAACCATTCTCTCCACCGATATGTTTTGTTTTGCGAATCCAGATTTATCTCCAAAGCATCTTCCTGAAGGCTGTCTTCCTCCGGACTATCTTTTGAAACGTGTAGTAATGGGAGTTCGAGATTACGGAAACAGAATGGGGATACCAACGAGCAATGGTTCTGTTCATTTTCACCATGATTTTCGCGCAAAACCAACCGTTATTGTCGGGGCATACGGATTAATCCCAAAATCGAAGGCGCAAAAAGGACAGGCAAAAAAAGGCGACTATGTTGTGGTGGTTGGTGGGAGAACAGGCAGAGACGGTATCCACGGGGCGACTTTCTCAAGTGGAGAAATGACCGAAAAAACAGGGAGCGTTCATTCGTCTGCTGTGCAAATTGGAAATGCAGTTGAAGAAAAACGTATGTTTGACGCAATCTTACAAGCTCGTGATGCTGGTTGTATCCGCGCAATGCAGGACTGTGGAGCAGGAGGGTTTTCTTCGGCAATAGGCGAGATGGCAGAGTCGATTGGGGCAACGGTCGATCTTAAAAAAGCTCCCGTAAAGTATTCCGGTCTCGCTCCATGGGAAATCTGGATTTCTGAATCACAAGAGCGAATGGCGCTTGCGATACCAAAAAAGTACATAACTAAGTTCATGAAGATTTGTGCCACCTCAAATGTGAAGGCTGTTTCGCTCGGTGTATTTGATGGATCTAAGAAACTAAAAATTATGTATGGAAAAGAGTTGGTTGGAGAGTTAGATACGGACTTTCTTCATCACGGACTTCCTCGGAGAGTGATGCGAGGGGATAGGCCAGCTCAGTCATTCTCGCGAAAGCGGGAATCCGTGGATTCCAACCTGCCTGCCGGCAGGGAGGTCAAGTTGGGGATGACAGCACCGAAAACACCCGCTCAGTGGAAGAAAACGGTGCTTGATGTTCTCAGCCACTACAACGTTGCTTCGAAGGAGCCGATTGTTCGACTTTATGATCATTCCGTTCAAGGCACGGGGGTCGTTCCACCATTTCATGGCGAGTTGATGGATGGGCCAAGCGATGCTGCTGTTCTCAGACCGGTTCTCGGAAAGTCTCACGGTATGATCGTAAGCCACGGTATGAATCCTGCTCTCAATAACATGAACCCCTATCATGGGAGTATCTGGGCTGCTGTAGAGGCGCTTGCAAACTATGTGAGCGTCGGAGGAGACTATCGTCAAGCATCACTCATTAATAACTACATTTGGCCTTTTCCCGATGCAGAGTCGCTATGGTCTCTCGATCGATCGGTGGACGCAGTGGTCGAGATCATGAGGGTTTTTGGTACTCCTGTGATATCAGGGAAAGATAGTTTATCCTCAACCTATCGAGGAAAGAGTGGTGTTGTTCTTAAAATCCCACCGGTACTTTGCATCTCTGTTTTTGGGAGAATACCTGACGTGAGGAGAGTCATTTCGTCTGATCTCAAAAAACGGGGATCACATCTGTACTTGGTCGGTAAGCAAGACCTTTCGGGTATGGGTGGATCGGTGTATCTTCACAATCCGGTGCAGGGGGAGCGTGTACCGGTGATCAACCTTGCGAAAACCAAAGAGGTATTTGATGTAATGCACGAAGGAATACAGACAGGCATCATTTCATCAAGTCACGATATTAGTGAGGGTGGATTAATCACGACGGTCTTTGAGATGGCGGTCGGGGGAAACTGTGGGGTAGATATAGCCGTACCAAAAAACAAAAAAGCAGACTCATTCTTATTTAACGAAACAGCGGGCTGCTTTGTGGTTGAGGTTCAGGACAGATCTGCCGCTGAGGCGCTCTTTAAAAGTGTTTCTCATCAGTATCTTGGCGTCACGACAGAAAAGAAGGCTCTGCACATTGTTCAGGACACAAAAAAGTTATTTCAGGTCACGTTATTGGAATCGAAACGTGCCTGGCAAAAACAGTTTAAAAAATTATTTGTATGACAAAAAAAACAAAGGTCCTTGTTCTTAAAACTGACGGTATTAACTGCGACGAGGAGTTGCAGTTTGCATTTCAAACTGCCGGTGCGGTTGCGGACATAGTTCATGTGAATACTCTCCGAACAAAAAAACATCTACTTGACCGGTATCAAATTCTGGCAATTCCAGGAGGATTTTCATATGGTGATGATGTGGTTTCTGGAAAGGTGCTCGCGGTGGAGTTGACCTCTTTTTTTTCAGAGTCGTTACAAGCATTTATGAAACGAAAGGATACGCAGATTCTCGGTATTTGTAATGGATTTCAGGTGTTGGTAAGAACTGGACTCCTTCCTTTTAATGAACTCGGGAAAATGAGTGTAACACTCAGTAATAACGAATCAGGTCATTTTGAGTGCCGTTGGATTAATCTCAAGATGGAGAAACGGGCGAAAGGATTTTTATCTCAATTCAAAGATGTGAATTTCACCTTCCCGGTAGCCCACGGAGAAGGACGATTTTTTACCTCGGAGTATATTCTTGAAAAAATTGAAAAGCAGAACCTTGTTGCACTGCGATACGTTGATGATGCAAGTAAGGCGACCATGTCCTATCCACAGAACCCGAATGGAGCGCTCCATGCAATAGCAGGTATCACCGATATTTCAGGGAGGATCATCGGTCTCATGCCGCATCCTGAACGATACATTCTTCCGGAACAACACCCTAATTTTAGGCGATTTCAACAAAAGAAACCCGATGGTCTTAAGTTCTTCGAGAGGATGGTTACCTATGCAAAAGAACTATAAGAAGTACGCGCTCATCGGGACAAGCTGCGTTGGAAAAACGACCTTGCTCCAAGAGCTCGAACGTGAGCTGAAAAAAAAATTTCCAAGGAGAAAAACCGTCATGGTACCTGAGGCTGCGCGACTATACTTTGGCGCATACCAAACAAAGAACCCTTTCTCATACAAGAGTCAACGAAATGTTCAGAAGCTTGCTCACCAGCTCGAGCTTTATGCGGAGAGTCTTTTGCCTAGTTATATTTTGACCGATAGATCTGTGCTTGATGCTGGTGTATACCTTCATGCGATGGGGGACAAGGTGGGTTCCCAAAAATTATTACAGGGCGTTCGCGAACTGATCGAATCTTATGACTACCTATTTATTCTCGACCCGAAAGGAGTACCGTATAAGACCGATGGGGTGCGTAAAGAATCATCGACTACACGGGACCAGTTTCATCAATCATTCTTAGCATTGGTTCCTCAGTACTCAAAGCGTTGGAAAATAATTTCTGGTACCCCAAAAAAGCGCTTGCAACAAATGTTAAAAGTGATCTATACTTCGACCCACTAACATGCATATTCTCGCATCTGATTTCGACGGTACGATTGCCGATACCTCACTTCCTTCACCAGAAGGTCGGACTGTTTCTACCGCAACCGAATCTGCCCTGGTGCAAATTTTTGGACAAACAGGCCCGGTACTTCTCGACCAGATAGGAGGCATCCAGAGTCGAGCTCCGTACGAACTTGTCTTGATGTTACAGGAGGAAGCTCGGCAAAAAGGAGTCGACTTAGAGAATGCGTATCGGACGGCAGGTGAGTTAACCGATGAATTTGTTCGACTTAAATTAGAGCAATTACTACCCGAAATTTCCCCAGAATGGCCGGTCGTGTACCCAGGTTTCACCGAGATGTATGCAGGACTTGAGCAGCACGGTGCACGATTAGCGGTGGTGTCCAGCGGCCATGACGACTTTATCAGGAGGGTCTTTGATGTGAATGATCTACCCCAGCCCGAAATATTAGTGACAAGCGACACATTACAAAGAAGAGGTCACCCCACGAGATATAAACCAGATCCCTATTCGCTCAAGGTATGTGTCCAAGAGTTCTTTCGACTGTATGGGGAACGTCCCCAAAGCATGATGTTCATCGGAGACAGCGAAGAAAAGGATGGGGGATTAGCGAGGGAATTTCATGTCCCTTTTGGATTCTTCAATCCAGATTTCGCATTTGATACCGAAATATTCAACGGGAGTCAGCGTATTGATTTTAGAGATTTTCCACATCTGACTCAAATATTCGATCGAAATGCTCGGCAGTTTACGGAGGGAAGAGGCTTCTATGGAATGTTTATGAACGGAACCGTCGAAGGTCACATGAGAAGTGGTCAAGAGAGAAGATGATATGAAAAAAAAACTATCATATGCACAAACAGGAGTTAACTACGAGCAACTCGATCCGGTCAAGAAACTTGCTCAAGGAGCTGCAAAGAGTACGGCGAAAAATCTCTTGAAGGCGGGTATGAGCGAGATTGAAGAAACGCGCGGGGAGTCCGCATTTGTCTGGTCCCAAGGAAATGTATTGATGGCGTCTGTGATCGAGGGACTTGGCACAAAGAATCTGGTGGCGGATGCGATGAGAAGTATTGCCGACAAAACCTATTACGAAAACATTGCTCACGATACGGTCTCGGCAATTATTAACGATCTCATAACCGTTGGTGCTCGGCCATTGGTCATCCACGCGTACTGGGCAGTTGGTGATAGTGAATGGCTCGCAGATATACCTCGCATGAAGGATTTGGTGAAGGGTTGGAAGTTGGCCTGTGATCTTTCTGGTGTGACATGGGGAGGAGGGGAGACCCCTTCCTACAGTGGCATTATCAATCCAAAAACAATCGACCTAGGAGGTTCTGCGGTTGGAGTTATAACACATAAAAAAAATCTACTTCTTGATAAAAAACTGAAGGTGGGGGATAGGATACTCCTCCTGAGGAGCAATGGAATAAATATGAACGGATTATCGCTCGCGCGCGGAATCGCAAAAAAATTACCTAAGGGTTACGCAACAAAACTCCCAAATGGAAAAATGTATGGGGAAGAGTTGTTAAAAAAGTCCAACATCTATGCGAAACTTATGCAGGATCTGTTCAAGGCTGGTATTGATCTCCACTACGTGGCAAACATAACCGGACACGGCTTCCGTAAGATTATGCGAGCGCGTCAAAACTTTACGTATCAACTCAATCACATATTTGAACCACAGCCCCTGTTTCAGTTTATCCAGAAGCATGCCGGTTTCAGTGATTACGAAATGTATGAAACCTTCAATATGGGTATGGACTTTGCGTTGTTTTTGCCTACAAAAGATGTAAAGAAAGCGATGAAAATAATTGCAAAGAATAAATTCAGAGGTTTGGATGCTGGTTCTGTAGAGCAAGGAGAGAAGCGCGTGGTGATTAAACCGAAAAATCTCATCTTCGAAGGTGATACCCTCAATCTTCGATAGGAGTTCTTTGTATTTAGCTACAGGCTACATATGCTATATTGAAAGCATGGTAGATGTTGCAGGTGCTCAGTTTTTTAACTATTTTATTTTTCTCCTCATACCTTTTCTGTTTGGTTTGTTAGCACGAAGACTGAAGCTTTCTCCAATTGTCGGATACCTCTTTGCAGGTATCGTTCTCGGGAACCTTTTTACCGATCTCGTTTCAACAGAGATCGTTACCCAGTTTGCCTACTTCGGCATCGTTCTTCTGCTCTTTAGTGTCGGGCTCGACCTCAATATGACGAAGATGTTCGTGCTCAAAAAATTCGTCGTTATGGGAGGACTGCTCCAAATTCTTTTCACACTCATCGGCGTTTATGGACTCAGCGTACTCTTCGGATTTAGCGGACTACAATCATTTTTGATAAGTATTGCGCTTACTTCATCCTCAACTACAATTGTCGCCAAGATCATTCAGGAGAAGCGGGAGCAAAACTCGTTCTTAGGCGAGGTTGCTCTCGGTGTGCTCATGTTTCAGGATCTTGCTTTTATTCCCTTCATCATCATCTTTACTGCGATCAATTCTCCCGGCGATACCGGAATTGATATTGTAAAAACGATTGGATTCAGTGCGGCAGAGTCGACACTCATTCTTCTTACCATGTACTATGTAGGGAAACGGGTGATCCCGTTTGTGTTTGATCGGATCTCCAGAATCTCACGAGAACTGTTGAACTTATTCGTTCTCGTATTTATTTTTGCGGTTGTGGCGCTTTCATCGATGCTTGGCGTACCAGTTCTTATCGGTGCCTTTATCGCTGGAATCTTGGTGTCGCAAACCGTAGAGCATCATCATGTGTTTGCCCAGATCCGACCACTCCGAGACGTTATGGCGATTGTGTACTTTGTTTACATCGGCACCCATGTTCAGATGCCACAGGTACTGTTTCTTCTCCCAAAGATCGTAGCCTTCTCTGGACTACTCGTACTCGTGAAAGCGATTGTGTTAATTGCGGTATTCGCGTACTTTCGGTTTAGTTCACGAATGGCATTTTCGATGGCAGTATTTCTGTTTCAGGTCAGTGAAAATGCATTTATTCTCCTCTCACTCGCATTTGGAAACAAACTCTTTAGCTCCGATGAATATTTGTTGATTCTCAGTTCAGTACTCCTCAGTCTCATGCTGACACCGTACGTCGTTCAACGACGTGAAGGACTCTACCTTGCGGTTCGCGCATTCTTTAAGAAACGAATGCCGTTTATCGAGGTCTTTATCCAGAAACGCCTCGACTTTAATGAAACACCAGTAGAAATAGATCAGAAACGGAACCATATCGTAATCTGTGGCTACGGACGAATGGGGGAGCAGGTGGGAAAGGCTCTATCACTTGCGAATATTCCGTTTATAGCCGTTGACTACAATTTTCAGACCGTTGAGAAACATAAAAAAGAAGGCGCGCCGATTATCTATGGTGATCCGAGTGATCGGGATGTACTCCGATACGCACAGATTGAGACCGCTGCGGCGGTTGTCGTCGCGGTTCCACTTGGCGCTGATCAAGAATCTATTATTCTTCACGCAAAACGCATTAATCCAAACGTCCTCATTATTAGCAGAGTGCACTCAGAAGGGGATCGACAGAGAATGAAGGACCTTGGGGCGCACACCATCGTTCTTCCGGAGTTCGAAGCATCGCTTATGATGATTCGGAGAATCTTTATGCACAAACGAATGACCAAAGATGAGATTGTGAAGTGGATCAGACATATCAAGTTAGTCCACGGCGCAGCATAATGAGCGTGAAACACCAACCCTTCGGATTTGTACTTCTACTGATTTTTTTGGTAATTATAGCCCTGAAGCTACTGAGCGGATCTCTCTTTGCCTATACACCAGATCGAATTCAGTTTGTGGTCTATGGCCAGAACACTCGACTTTACTCGATTAGTAAGCAGGATGATGTAAATTACTACGTCGCGTACGCGCCTGATGTAAAAATAGTTATTCCCAATGGCTACGGTACCTATCGAATTGGGTCACTCTCAAAACTTACTCAGTATGAAAGAAAGCCAGAGCTAATATCGAAGGCATTCTCAGTTGCCACATCTTCCTTCGTGACGTATTACTTTTATCCCGCAAACGCAGATGTTTATTATGGTGAAGATGCTTCCAAGGACTATCGGAAACCAACCGTTCAGGAGCTCTTCTTCTCCAAGTCAAACGCGAGACTACTCGATCGTATGTATCTGTACTGGAGGATGACAATTGCTCCCCCTACATCGTTTCAACCACTCGACATCGAACTCCTTACATCTCAGCAGAACAGTGACAGGATCTTATCCCCAGATGTCTTCGGAGAGGAGTATCGGGGGTACCTTTATAATAGAACCTATAGAAGTGAACGGTTGCGTGTTCAAATTAAGTATTCAAATAACTACGATACAGCTGTCATGATAGGAAAAATATTGGAGGGTAATGGAATCAGAGTTGTGGATATCGCTCAGTCGAATAATAGCCTGAAGCAATGCAGTATTACGGTCAAAAACGATCACCAGGCACAGACGGTTCGAGATGTTTCAACCTTCTTTGGCTGTAACGTACATCAGGGCTCAGTAGAGCGGTCGGATATCATTTTGGAGCTGAGTACTCTTGAGAAGAGTTGGGAGTTATAATAACTATATGGAATCGATCGTCATTATTGCTCTTTGTATTGCAGTCTGTTCATTTCTACTTGCGAAGCGGTCGATGAAAGATTTTCGTACCTCTGGATATGTCAAGAAGTCGGGGAGGATCGTGTTCTACAAGCACGGTACGAAACATTACTCTTCGCTTTCATCCTCATCCTCTCGCTCAAAGTTGAGAAAGTCCTTGTCCTCATGATTCAGGCTCTCGGCAAGACGTTCGAGTTCATTTTCTGAGGCATCTCCGAGATCATCTTCTTCCTCTGATGTCGTTTTTCCTTCTTCTTCAGACCCTACACGACCCATGTTTGACTGTACATTCTTTGGGAATGAGCTGAATTTCTGAACCTTCTTACCTTTCTTTTCCTCTCGGATAAACACAACCACCTTCGTGATAGAAACCTCTTTGATAAAGCAGGCGTATTCGCTTCCCGCCTTGATGAAGAGCGATAACCGCTTCGATAGATCGTCAGGTAGCGCACCAACGTACTCGTTGTCTGTTGTTCGAATCTCGGCTTTCACTTTCTTAGGTTTGATAACAACCTCCACGCCTACCGTAAGCTGGGCAAGGATGTTTTTTTGTCCGATATTGAGGAGTACAGCGGTCCGTGTCTTACCAGGAACCTCCAAAAAGAGGTTTGGATCGAACTTGTTTAACCGATGCGTTGATACCTTGGACCCACGTTTTTCCAGAATCTGGATGCGTTCAAGATGCTCTTGCGCAATAGGGTTTTCTGACTGAATTTTAAGCGCCTGTTTATAGAACTTTTTTGCATTGACGAAGTCCTGAGATTGTAAAAAAGCAAAGGCAAGTCTGAGAATGCAGTTTAGATCGGTTTTGCGCTCCTTTAAGAGCTTTTTGTTCAGTGTAATCGCTTGTTTCCAGTCGAGGTTAATCGCGGCATCAATCGCTTGTTGTTCGAGTAGGTCGTGATCGTTCATTATGAAAATTAAGTATAGGTAATATACGAGTCAAGTCAACCCCGATTTTTTGAACGGGTCAAGTATAATAACACATAATGGCTGGACATTCAAAGTGGAAACAAATAAAGCATAAAAAAGCCGCAAACGACAAAGAGCGCGGGAAAATTTTTTCTAAGCTATCAAAACTCATCACCATCGCAGTTGTTGAGGGTGGGGGAATGACCGATCCAAATCTCAATCTGAAGCTTCGGTTGGCGGTCGACAAGGCGAGAGAGTCGAATATGCCAAAGGACAATATTCAGCGCGCTATAGAGAAGGGATCAGGACCGGACAAGAACAACCTCAAGGAAGTAATTTATGAAGGATATGGTCCACAGGGGGTGGCGCTGGTTGTGCATGCAACCACCGATAACTCCAATAGGACCTTCAACGAAGTTCGGTCAGTAGTTGAGCGGGCGGGCGGCAAGCTGGGGACGCAGGGCTCCGTAGCGTATCTATTCCAGATAACACACAGTCCTGAGCTTGAATACGCTCCACTTTTCAATATGGAGATCACCGATCGGGCGGTTTCAGACACGATTCTCGGCATCCTAGAGCAGTTAGAAGAGCTCGATGATGTGCAGCAAGTCTTCACCAATGCGGTATTTCCAGATTGATGGACATATGAAGTCATTTGTAAAAAAGGCAACGGTGTACCTCAAAATGCCGTTTCTTACCCGACATCTATTGAAGGTAGAGAAGAGAGTTCGCTTCGTATCAGCAAGCGTGCTTCTTACTGCATATCTGCTCTTTACCACCTTCTTTTCCTTTGACTTCGTGTGGATATTTGTACCGCTGGGATTAATTCTTGCGTATGGACTCACATATCTCGCGATCATTGAGGACATTGAAAAGGTTGAGTGGGGGATGTTGTTCATTATGCCGGTATTGTTCACCGCGATGTGCTACTCGTTCTACTTTCTCTTTCCCGTCCGATGGCTAACCCGTATTCCATTTTTGTTTATATACTCGGTTTCGATATATGCATTATTCCTCACGTCGAATATATTTAACGTTGGGGTAGAGAAGAGCTTAAGGCTCTATAAGGCTGCATTCTCGGTGAATTACTTTTTCCAAACCTTCCTCGTTTTCTTGTCAACAAGTATTATTTTTTCCTTACGTGAATATTTTATTGTCAACGCGTTCGGAGCGGGGATCATTTCATACATACTCGCACTTCAGCTCTTCTGGACGATTAAACTTGACCTCCAACTTTCACGTGAGGTACAGAATCATGCACTGTTCGTCGCGGTTCTAATGGCAGAGACGGCTATTATAGTATCGTTTCTCCCACTCCGCGGATCGGTACTCGCATTAATGCTTGCGGCTACGTATTACAGCCTTAGTGGTCTGACGAGCGCACATCTCGATAATCGGCTTTTCAGATCCGTTATTCGCGAATATATCGTGGTTCTCGTTTTTGTGTGGCTGGCCGCTGGGCTCACGCTCCTCGGTTGGTAAACTCGATTTTGTATCGATTTCTTCATTAACCTGCATAATACAACACATAAAATAGCCTCAATTTAGCTTCAACGTAAACTCCAAAAATATGACAGACGCATGGTGGAGGAGAGGGAAGTGGTATATCGTACGGACGTGAGTTTATCCTATAGCAATTATTCACGTTCGTATAATTACTATAAGACATTTAATCAAAGTATACACCAATAAAATCAAGGCTAAAATGCATTAATTGGATTGTTCTGGCAGCCTAAAATGCAAGGATCCAGTGTCTCTATGTGGAAATGTGGATAACTCTCCTCAGAATGTGGATGGACTAATGTAATCTTTGTGATATTAGCCTCAGATCTCCAACAATAGACCGTCACTACGCTCTAAATCAGCTGCGCTCCCATCGTTGCTCAAGTACATTAGGCACGAAAATAACAATTCAGAGCGTCATGACAAGCTATGTAGAACATACGTCGTTATTCTCAGTATAGTATTAGCCTCAAATAATGTAATTCGGAGCATTAAAACGCTCTAAACGCGATGTTTTAATCTGGATCCGAGCATTCGATCAGAGAGGTGGTTAAAGAGACCTCTCTCGAGAGCAAAAGAGTGTATAAAAACGGCATTATTTGGTTTTTTTGATGTAAATAACCGAGGGAGCAGAGTGATAACGCTCTCTTATGAGCGTTTGTGGCATTAATCAGTGACAGACCATAGATGGCAAAACTGGGAGGAATTACCGCAGGGAAGCAGGGATGTACAACGTCGTAAATTGTATCTTTTACGACGTAGCTCGTGGCTGACGGAGGAGGAGTGTTGAATTTTGATACTTTGCATTTATCATTTTTTATTGTTAAATTTCCGTTTTAATTCAGCAACATTTATGAATTCTTCCCTTTTGCTCCTCCTGTCGGATCTGTCTGGTTTCATCTGTGGCTAATCCCCTATTTAGACCGTCATAACAATCTAAAGCCATTACTACCCTATTTTTCATTAATTTTTGTAGTAGAGAGGTGGGTATAATATGATCTATGCCTCAAAAGCGAATAGTTCCTTCTTCCCGCCACGATAACCCAAACGTGACCTACTGGGTGGGAGTTGCGATTATTTTATGTGTAATTGTGTTTGGGGTGTTTCGTGGACTGTATGTGAAGTATGCCCATTACAGCGCATTAATACAGCCTCCAGGACTACCAATTCCAACGAGAAATAGCCGAAGATTGAAGATACCGATTGTTATGTACCATTATGTGGAGTATCTGACAGATCCAAATGATACGAAACGTAAGTCGTTAAGCATTAATCCAAATACGCTCGAAGCTGAACTCAGAGCTTTGAATGAGGCACAGTATAGAACATTTTTCGTACGTGAAGTTCCTCGCATCTTGGACGGATCAATTCCGTATACAAAAAAGAACGTTGTACTGACATTTGATGATGGATACAGCGATTTTTATACGTTGGTACTGCCACTGCTGAAGAAATATCATGTGAAGGCTACGGTCTACGTGATCAACCACTATATTGGTCGTACGGGATTTTTGAGCCAGCAGCAGCTTGAGCAGATTCGTGATAGCGGACTGGTAGAGATCGGTGCGCATACCTTGGATCACGCATACCTGAAAGATATGACCGATGAGACCGCATTTCAACAAATGAGAGAAAGCAAAGTCGATCTTGAGAAACGACTTGGTATCCGAGTTCAAACGGTCGCATATCCGTACGGTGCTTTTTCTGCACGAACGCTACCGTTGACTAGAAAAGCAGGGTTCAGTGCCGCAGTGTCGGTTATTCCTGGTGCCATGCAGACACAGGATAATATTTTATATCTGTATCGCATCCGATCGGGATACTTTGGTGGATCGAGTATCGTCGGCCAACTCGAACAATGGGCTCGGTAAGAGACTTATCGGATATTTCTCGTTATACTATACCTATGTCCATCGACGTGCGAAGTATCGATCAAGAATCTGTTTGGGAGTCGTTCATTTCGCAACACCATGACGCCAACTTTCTTCAATCGTGGCACTGGGGTGAGTTTCAAAAACGAATCGGTAAGTCTGTCGAGCGAATTGGTCTCTATCACGGGGCAGCTCTCAAAGGCGTGGCGCTCGCCGTGGTTGAGCGTGCAAAGCGCGGGACGTACCTTACCGTGGCCGGTGGTCCGATCCTTGACTGGAGTGATCACGATGTTGTGCGGAGCTGTTTTAAAGCCATTCGAGAGCGAGCCGCACAGAACGGTGCCAGCTTTGTCCGCGTCCGACCACAACTTATTGAGAACGAGATCTCCAGATCGCTGTTTCGACGATTAGGATTCCACGATGCGCCAATGCATCTCACCGCTGATCTCACCTCGCAGCTCGACCTCAAACTCACCGAGCAGGAGTTAATGGATGGCATGCGTAAGACCACGAGGTATGATGTTCGGAAAGCAGAGAAGGCGGGAGTACGTATTACAACGTCGGTTAATGTTGCGGATATCGATGAGTTTTATGATCTTCAGATCCAGACTTCACAACGCCAAAAATTTGTTCCGTTTTCTCGCAACTTTCTCAAGGAGCAGTTTGCGGTCTTCGCCGCAAGCGGCAATGCTCTCCTCTACCGCGCCTATTTCGGTGAAAAGTTACTTGCCGCCGCATTCATTATTTTTTATAGAAACGAAGCGACATATCATTATGGCGCGAGTACCGAAGAAGGAAGGCGTATTCCAGGGGCATACTTGCTTCAATGGGAAGCGATCAAGGAGGCGAAACGACGAGGTTGTGCTCGGTATAACTTCTGGGGTGTGACCAAGCCAGATCAAACAAACCATCGATTCTATGGAGTGTCGGTCTTCAAGCGCGGATTCGGCGGGCATGATGTAGCGTATGTGCCTGCTCAAGATCTCATTTTGAACCCCGTGTCATATGCACTCAACTACTCTGTTGAGTTTCTTCGAAAGAAGTTCCGGAGACTTGGTTAATCGTGATGATGGAATGTATGAAGTTCGACCATCTTCAAGACCTTCTTTAGATTCTCTGGCGATATTGAGGTGGTGGGTAGATTTATGATCTCCGCAGCGACACGCTCCGCTACCGGACACTGTCCTTCCGGTGACTGGACGGTGTGATACCATCGACTCAAGTAGATATGTTGGGCTTTTGTAGAAGCCATGAGTGAGTCCCGTTCATGTACAAGTACTGGATAACGGCAGAGCGGCTGCACGCGCTCAACGCTATGAAAGACATCGTTATACTCTTCGACGACGCGTTTTCGTTGCTCTGTTACCGACTCGAACTGCTTGAGCTGTTCATTCAATAGAATTGCAAAGGCGTTGGGAAAGAGCGCCGCCATCTTGTCATCGAAGGTTCCTCGTTTCTCTCGCTCGGTCAGTTCCTTGGGAAAAAATCGAATCGAGTTGAGAAGCCAGTGGAGTGCACGACCGAGCTTTGCGGTGTTGTAAGAGGCTCGAATGAATACGTTGACCGGTTTGTAGAGCAGGCATCGGAATACAAAACCAGTCTGTGGTCTGAGGAGACGTTTTTCGATGTTTTTGAGTCGTTCTTGAAGCTTTACATCTCGGGTAAGAGTAGCGCCACCGAAAACCGAAGAGATAGCCTTTGAGCGACCGAATGAGAGGAGTTTGATCGAGGCAGCGTCATCACCCGCAAACACCTCGGGGTCAAAGCCGTGCGCGAGGTCCTCGATAACCGCAATCTTCTTCGCATGGGCGAGTGTGAGTACTTCTTCTCGGTATCGGGGCGTGATTCCGAAGGTATGCTGAAGAATGATCACCTTGGTTTGCGTCCCGAGTCGTTCCTTAACGCTCCGAAACTCAGCTGAGTATGTCTCATCCTCCATATCGATAAAGATCGGTTTGAGGCCGAGCGCTGTGATAGGTATAACAACGGCCTCACAGGTGAATCCGAGCACAAGCACTTCGGTTCCTTCCTTCAGTTGAAGGGCTTGGAGGGTCTTGTAGAGTGCGCCTCGAGCCGAGAGAAAAAGATACGGCTCATGACCTGGAAAAAACCGTTTGAGCTTTGTTTTAGCAAGTACGGAGTATTTTCCCTTGATCCAACGCCAAGGTTGGACGAGAATCGAAAGCGCCACCATCGCATCGTGGGCGTTCTCGTTTGGGGCTAGATCAAGCGAAATCATAGCGATTTCATTATAGCAGAATAAGGTTCTGTGCCACACGCGGGCTGAACTTCCCCTCGAGTAAGATGAGGCTTGATCGGGTATGATATGGTCGAATTTTCTCCAATAACTCCGACTCAGATCGACATACGGTCACCTGGTCAGTTGTATCATATTTCTTGAACAAAGAATCGGTTGTGAACAGCTGTATCGGTCTATTCGCTATGGTACTTACGATCTGTTTATACGAAGAATCTTTCTCTTTTCCGAGTTCTATAATTCCTTTACTGATAATTGCGTTTTTTTTGTAGGTCATGTCTCCGATGGCGGCAATAGCCGCAAGAAATCCATGAAGCGAGGAGTTTCCGGTGTCGTTGAGTACAAACGACTCACCTGGACCTTGGTGCGTGCTCAGCTTGCCTGGAATCGGTTGTAACTTCTTGAGTGCGGCGACAACCTCAGCGCGGGTCATACCATGATCAAGGCAGAAGGCTATGCACGGAAGGAGGTTTTCGATCGAGTGCGCGCCCACGAGCGGAGTTGCGATCCGGAAGCTGTGATTCCGATAGTGGATCTTTGCGGTCAATCGATCCTGTGGATCAAGACGGATCTCGGTTGCGTAGACATCGGCCTCCTTGGAGGTTGCCGAAAAAGAGGTTACGGTGCCGGATGTACGCTTTGAGGTATGTGCGAATGAGTAAATGTCCCGGTTTATGTATGCGGTACCGTCGGTGGGAAGAATTTCAAGAACTTCTCCCTCTGCCTCGATGAGATTTTCCCGTGACCCATAAAGGCTGAGATGTTGATTTCCAAACGCAGTGATTATTGCATGTTTTGGATGAAATACCATTGCTGCGGTACGCACCTCCCCCTTCTTATACGCTCCGACCTCACCAATAAAAAACTCGGTGTCCGGAGCAACATTCGTAAGAATAGACTGGGCAACACCCACATCGGTATTTTTATTTGCCTCGGTCTTGGCCACGCGATACTTTGTCGAAAGCATCTGGTAAAGAAACTCCTTCGTCGATGTTTTTCCATAACTACCAGAGATGCCGACGGTAACGATTGGCGCATGTGATTGTAATTTCTTCATCGCTCGCATGATCGTTCGCCTACGCATTGCATATGCAACTGGCTTCGTGAGGACTACTCCGACCGCGACGCAGACCCAAGCAAGCACAGGAGAAATTAGCAGAGTAACCGCCACTATGCCAACGCTATACCATAGTTCACTACGGAGCGTCAGAACAACCCAAAGCATTAATAAAGCGATAGCAATTATAAGTAAATTACGCATCGATTTAGCCGGAAGTCGAGGCTGGCGAAGGTAGAGAATATTGAGCGGTCCTTCTTCGAGGAACGTGGAGCGGAATCGATCGAACCGATATTCCTTTATCTGAAAGAGATAGCAGAGATCAATAATCTTGATGAGCGTGATGCCGATAATGAGGTATATCATAGATATTTCTGCATTTCGTGTACAACTGATTCAGGATCGCGTAATGGTAACCCGTGTCGTGCGTTTGGAATAACCGTAAGGGTAGATTGTTTGATGGTTTGGTGGAGTTCGTTCGCCCAGGCTACAGGAGTAACGGTGTCCCCTGCTCCCCAGATAATGTGAGTAGGGACCGAGATCT
>CAYZRL010000009.1:0-26709 GCA_964480835.1 uncultured Gammaproteobacteria bacterium | reverse complement strand
CTCTCCCCACTCCAATTAATTAATCAATTGGAGTCGTTCACGCAGGACAACTTCTTGGCCTCCACGTTTTTTCCTAAGAATCATAAAACGGTTATCGTTGAATATTCTTCACCGAACATTGCGAAGCCATTTACGATCGGTCATCTTCGATCAACCATCATCGGCGATGCTATCGCGAACATTCTTGAGACGACCGGGTACAGCGTGAAACGAGATAATCATGTGGGAGATTGGGGGACTCAGTTTGGCAAACTGATTGTTGCGATTGAACGATGGGGAAATCTTGAAAACCTATCATCATCTCCCCGGCCGATCAAGCTCCTCGTCGACCTCTATGTGAAGTTTCATACAGAAGCAGAGAGAGATCCTGTGCTTGAAGATCTTGCTCGAGAAAAGTTTGCACTCCTCGAACGGGGAGATCCAAAGGTAAAACAACTGTGGCAACAGTGTGTCGACTGGTCTTGGAAAGAATTTAACGAAATCTATTCCAAACTTGGGATTCGGTTTACCGAGAATGATGGGAGAGGGTTTGGAGAGTCCTTCTTCGAGTCAAAGTTGAATCATGTCATTAGTCACATGAGAGAGAAAGGCATTCTCACCGAGAGCGAAGGAGCGCAGATTGTAGCATTTCCCAACGATAAGTATCCTCCGCTTATGATTGTAAAGAAAGACGGCGCGTCGTTGTACGCAACACGAGATTTGGCGACAGATTTATTTCGATTGGAGAACGAAGGTAAGTCTGTGCGAATCATTAATGAGGTTGGTGCAGAACAATCACTATACTTTAAACAACTCTATGAAGTTGAGCGTATGCTGGGATGGTTTGACCCAACACAACGGTATCATCTCAAACACGGGCTCTATCGATTTAAGGATCAGAAGATGTCCACGAGAAAAGGGAACACCATCTGGCTTGAGGACGTGATAGATGAGGCAGTAGCAAGAGCAAAAAAGCTTGGTAATGACGATGCAACTTCCCAGACAGTTGCGATCGCCTCTCTCAAGTGGAATGATCTGAAGCACTCACCACAACAAGATGTGATCTTTGATTGGGATCAAATTCTCAACATGGAAGGAAACTCGGGACCGTACATGCTCTACACCTATGTTCGAGCAAAAAGTATTTTAGATAAGGCTGGGGAGTGGGATTCAAAAAAGAGGGGAGTAGCTCTAGAAAGTACTGAGGCGACACTCCTCCGCCATCTCCATCAATACCCGGAAGTTGTTGAACAAGCAGCGCAGCAATATCTTCCTTCCTCGGTTGCCACCTACCTCTATCAACTTGCTCAGATGTACAATCTTTTCTATCAGAACTCCCCTATCTTAAAAGCAGAAGGAGAATTGAGATCCTTACGGCTTTCGTTGACTTCTGCAACAGCGAATATTCTCCGATCCGGTCTTGGATTACTCGGTATTCAAACCGTTGAAAAAATGTAGCGTATAATTGACGAATGAGTTTTTATATCTGCTCTAACTGTGGATTTGGGTCTGCTTCTTGGATTGGAAAGTGCCCCGACTGCAGTGAATGGAATACCTTAAAGGAACATCATGATGATGAGCCTGAGAAAAAAACAAAGCGAGAGCTGAGAGACTTCACGCTACAGAAATTTTCAGATATTAAATCGACGCAAAAAAAGCGAAGATCAACAGGAATATCTGAATTTGATCGAGTACTGGGAGGCGGCATCGTTCCGGGCGAAGTAATACTCCTCACTGGTGAGCCAGGAATCGGAAAATCTACCCTACTCCTCCAAGCGCTTCGACAACTTCAGACTGTCTATGTATCAGGAGAGGAGTCGGCAGAGCAGGTGAAGGATCGTGCGCAACGACTTAAGATTCCACTCACTCACATTCAGTTCTCCGATGTGCTTCAGATTGAGTCTGTTCTGAAAGGTATGGGAGAACTCAAAAACGACGTCGATCTTCTCGTAATCGATTCTATTCAGACTGTATATTCTCGTGAGGTAGAGTCAACTGCGGGCACCGTGAACCAACTGAAGGAGTCGACACAAAAACTTGTGCAGTTTGCAAAACGATCCAGTGTCCCGGTAATTATTGTTGGGCATGTCACAAAGGATGGTGACATTGCTGGTCCAAAAATGCTCGAGCATCTTGTTGACTGCGTCCTCTTATTTGAAGGAGAAAAGGTATCCCATCATCGGGTTCTCAGAGCGCTGAAAAATCGATTCGGAACCGTTGACGAGATTGGAATCTTTGAGATGCAAGAATCTGGTCTCAGAGAAGTAGATAATCCGCTCGCATTCCTCGACTCACCTCAAACAGAAGTTGTTCCTGGCAAAGCAATCGTCGGAGTTGCGGAAGGAAAACGACCACTTTTTTTCGAGGTACAGGCACTTACTGTCCCCAGTTCTCTCTCGATACCCAGAAGAGTCGCAAATGGTATCGACTACAACAAACTCCTCCTTCTCCTAGCGGTGATTCGTAGGCATCTTAATCTATCCCTCGATACACTTGATATCTACGTGAATGTTATCGGAGGAATACAGGTGAAGTCACCAGCAGTTGATCTCGGCATAATTGCGGCAATTGTTTCCTCAATTACGAATCAACCGATTCCAAAAAAGACAGCGTTCCTTGGTGAAGTTGGTCTTTTGGGAGAAGTACGTTCGGTGTTTTTTCAAGATCGAATAGTCCAGGAAGCCACTCGACTTAAGTTTCTCGCTGTAGTTTCACCGAAGACATTGAAGAATGTTAGGGAGCTAAGAAAAATACTCGCTCCACGACCGTAGACTTCCCGTTTGCCCCTGTTACTTTGATCGTAAGGGAATTCTTCCCAACCTTGAGTGGTAAGTCGTACTGAAACATTCCTTTTTCATCTTGATACACTCTGTTCCCAAGCACCATCACCTCTGCCTCACGTTCCGTAACTCCAATAACGGTGACTTTATCGACTCGTTTAAACTGTGATTCTGATGGCTCAAGAATTGATACAGACGGTGGCATCACAAATCGAAATACCTGATACCCAAAGTAGAGGAAGAAAAGCATGGAGACTACGGTTAGACCGATAACGGTCGACTTTCGTCTATGAGATAGAAACTGTCCACTCGCTAACTTTCTCTTGAACTGAGCCTCATCGTCCCTTCGTTCGTAGTCGCGTCGAAAAAAGGCAATAACCCTCCCTGAGTCGAGTCCTAAAAAGGTTGCGTAGTTTCGAATGATTCCGGAGATGTAGACCTTCGATGAGAACAGTCGCCAGTCGTTTCTCTCTATCGCCGCCAGAAATGTAGAGCGAACGCGAATTTTCTTCTCAACATCACCCAGCGAGATATTTTTCCGAAGTCGTTCTTTTTGGAGAATTTCACCAACAGTTAGCATGAGCGTTATTGGCTAACGCGTTCGATATACTGGCCAGTTGCAGCATTCACCGATACTACGTCGCCTACCTTCACAAACAGCGGAACCATCACCGTAACGCCTGTCTCGAGAACTGCATTCTTTTTTGCTCCTGACACCGTATCCCCCTTTACCGCATCTTCGGTGCTCGTTACTGAGAGGTGTACATTTGCCGGTGGGCGAACGGATATCGGAGTGTCTCCGTGAAGAATTACAAAGTATTTATTACCTTCTTTAAGGTAATCAACAAACTCGACGGTAGTCAATGGGACTGAATACTGCTGGTATGTCCGTTCGTTCATGAAGTAAAGGCTCTCTGCGTCCTTGTAGAGATACTGCATTTCAACGGTGTCGACCTCGGTCGTCTCAACCATAACCGTTGTCTTAAAGTTTAGTTCGAGCGTCTTCCCGTTTGTGACACTCTTAATTCGAATGCGAATATTTGCTTGGCCACGACCTTGGTAATTAAAATCCGTTTTCAGAACCTGCCAAATATCTTCCTGGTGGTTCATGAAGTCGCCTTTTTTTATACTTCCTGCATCTACTTTCATCTTGGTATATTGTCATTCCCAACTTGATTGGGAATCCATGGATCCCCGCATTCGCGAGGATGACCCGTTAGGTCAGCTCCTTTTGTAATTCTTCTAATATTTTTTTTGCTTTTCCTGAAACCTTCTCCGGTACCATGATCTTATAAATCACGTAGAGATTCCCTTTCCGAGAACTGTTTGGATACGGGACTCCTTCATCTTTGAGCCGTACGAGCGTTCCCGACTCCGTTCCTTTTCGAACCTTCAACGTTACTGACCCGTGAAGTGTTTGGATGTCGACCGTCCCGCCGAGAACTGCCTTCGTGTATGGGAGCGGATACTCGAGATACAGATCTTGCCCCTCACGTTTGAACATTTTATCAGGTTCTACCGCGATCAGTAGGTCAAATTCCTGAAATCGAACTCTGTTTCCATCAGCGATTCCGGCTGGCACCTTCACCTTTTTCTTTGCTCCATCAATCGTTACCTCCTTCTCTACCCCATCAATCGCCTCACGGAAGGTAAGCTTAACACTATAAACTGGTCTATGCCTTCTCTGTCCGCCAAACGGTGATTGAAAACCAAAGAACTGTTCAAAGATCTCAAATGGGTCAGAAAAACCACCGAACTGAGAAGGATCAAATCCCTCGAATGGACTTCCACCTGATGAGTAGGAGTAACTGAATGGGCCTTGCTGATAATTGTACCCTCCCTGATTTGCGGCTGATCCATATCCTCCTTTTGTGTAGGCATCATGTCCTACCTGATCATATATTTGTTTCTTCTTTTCATCAGATAATACTTCGTATGCACGATTGATCTCTTTGAACTTCTCCGTTGCTTCGGGTGTTTTATTTCGATCGGGATGCCACTTGAGAGCCAACTTACGATATGCCGACTTTATCTCGGCTGCGGTAGCGGACTTGGTTACTCCTAATAGTGAATAAAAATCCATAGTTATTTATATCTTCAAGGAGATGATATGCGAAAACCAAACAAACCCGGAGCAACGGCTCTTCCGTCACCCGGGTAGTCTGGATCATCCGCGCAACAAATAGTTGCGCCTCAGTTAACTACTTCTCCTTCTTCAACTTTCTTCTCTTTTCCCTCTTCATCTTTTGCATGATCGTCGAGTTTTTCCTCGCCATCCTGCTTCTGTTCTTCTTGCTGAGCCTGGCTGTACGCCTGCTGCCCTATCTTCTGCAGTGAATCGTTGAGTTCCTTACTCTTTGACTCAAGCTCCTGGACATCTCCTGACTCAAGGACGTCTTTTAGAGCTTTTACCTTAGACTCAACTTCTTCCTTCACATCGGCGGGAAGTTTTTCTCCAGCATCTTTCACCGACTTTTCGGCGACATAGATTAAGTTCTCGGCTTTATTTTTTGCCTCGATCTTATCCTTTTCTTTCTGGTCTTCCTCCGCATGCTTTTCTGCATCGGTTTTCATTTTCTCAACCTCATCCTTCGTGAGACCAGTTGATCCGGTGATCTTTATGCTCTGCGTTTTTCCGGATGCTTTATCCTTCGCAGTGACGTGAAGAATTCCGTTCGCATCGATGTCAAAGGTAACCTCTACCTGTGGAACACCTCGAGGTGCTGGCGGGATACCATCAAGAATAAATCGTCCAAGCGATTTATTATCCTTCGCCATCGGTCGCTCACCCTGCAAGATATGGATCTCGACCTGGGTCTGATTATCAGCCGCGGTTGAGAATGTCTCTGACTTGGATGATGGAATCGTGGTGTTTCGTGCAATCAATGGCGTTGTCACACCACCGAGCGTTTCAACTCCGAGTGTGAGCGGTGTCACATCAAGAAGGACTACGTCCTTTGTCTCTCCGGTTAGGACACCTGCCTGGATCGCTGCGCCCACCGCAACAACTTCATCGGGATTAACCGACTTATTCGGTTCTTTGCCAAAGAACTCCTTCACTGCATCGTGGATTTTTGGCATACGAGTCATACCTCCAACCATCACCACTTCATGAATATCTTTCACCTCAACCTTCGCATCCTTCATCGCCTCTTTTACCGGACCAAGCGACTTCTGGATCAGACCTTCCACCAGCGACTCGAGCTTAGCTCGGGTCATCTTCATGACGAGATGAAGTGGCTGTCCGTCTCGAACCGTGATGAACGGGAGATTTACCTCTGTCTCGAGTGACGAGGAGAGTTCAATCTTCGCCTTCTCGGCTGCATCTCGCAGTCGTTGGAGCGCCTGTGGATCTTTTCGAAGATCAACGCTATTGTCCTTCTGAAACTCCTCAGCGAGATAATCTAGGATTGTTTTATCAAAGTCATCTCCTCCCAGATGCGTATCTCCGTTGGTTGCCTTTACCTCGAATACGCCATCTCCGAGTTCAAGGATAGTGATATCGAATGTTCCACCACCGAGATCATACACCGCAATCGTCTGCGACTGTTTCTTATCGAGACCGTAGGCAAGTGCTGCTGCAGTAGGCTCGTTTATGATGCGGACAACCTCGAGTCCAGCAATCTCCCCTGCTTGTTTGGTTGCCTGTCGTTGTGCATCGTCAAAGTATGCAGGCACCGTAATTACGGCTTTTTCAACCTTCTCACCCAGATAGGCTTCTGCATCTTCTTTGATCTTCTTCAGAACCATCGCCGAAACTTCCTGCGGCGTAAATGTTTTACCCTCCACCTCAACCATTGCCATGCCATCTCGACCTGATTTAATGGTGTATGGAAGCCACTTTACATCTCGCGCTACAGAGTCGTCGCTAAATCGGTGACCCATCAGACGCTTCACCGAGAAGATTGTACTTTTCGGATTAATAACGATCTGTCGCTTAGCGACATCGCCGACAACACGCTTGATCGGATCAACGACCGATGGAATGGTGTTGCGACCTTCCTTGGAATGAATAACTTTAGGTTTACCACCCTCCATTACAGCAACACAGGAGTTTGTGGTGCCTAGATCAATACCGAGTATTTTAGACATAATTTTTTACGTAAAACTTATAACGTAAAACGTGAAGTGCATGAAACTTCCTGCACTGTACGCTGTTCGCTATATTCTTACACCTTCTTACTCACCCTCACCTGTGCAGGTCGGACGACCTGACCTTGAAATTCGTATCCATTTCTAACTACGTCAACGACTATATTGTCTTGTTCTCCTTCAACCAAATCGACCGCCTCGGCAAGATGTACGTCGTACTCTTTACCCACAACATCAATACGCTTGAGACCTTCTTTGGTGAGCAGGTCAAGAAATGAATTTTTAATGAGCACCAATCCCTTATCTTGAACAAAGGCTTCCGCCTGCTCGAGATTATCGAGGAATGGCAACAGTCGCAGAATAAAGTTCTGCACCGCACGTTTACTTACTTCCTGTCGTTCGTCGAGCATTCGCTTTTCGAGATTGTGATAGTCTGCAAGTGCTCTGAGCAGCTTCGATTTATATTCATCTCGCTCTTGCGTCAACGATACGAGCTCATCAACCTCAACGACTTCATCTGTTTTGCGTTCCCCAGTAGCATTTACTTTTCCTTTCATTTTTCAGATTGATCTTTAATAATTCCCTCGATCAGTCGTGCAAAGTACTTCACTTGTGGAGTAAGCGCTTCGTAGTACATACGTTTTGGTCCGAGCACGCCAATAACACCCTTAAGGCGCTCTGTGCGAATATCTCCGAGAATGCTCGCGCAGGTCTCATAAACGGGGTCACTAAAGTCATCCTCTCCTAACATAAAGTACACTTCTTCCTGGTTCGACTGGGCTTTGTCGAGCACCTTTTCCCAGTACTGCAACTCGTCGAGCTTGCGGAACAATGCTCGCGACACATCTAGATTGAAGAACTCAGGAATTGTGAGAAGATTGCCCACTCCTGCATAGTAGACATCGCCGGTATTGGTTACCGCAATCGACAGCAGTCCAGTTCGCTGTGCGAGCACCTTCGTTGCATGCGCAAGCAACTTCTGTTCATCCTCTCGCTCATCCCAAATTCCATTTTTGTAGGCAACTTCATCACCTGTTGAAATATCTTTTTCCTTCATTAAATGCGTGATAAAGAAGCGAAAACCTTTTGCAGAAGGAATTCGACCTGAAGAGAAGTAATCCTTTTTAAGGTATCCCTTTCGAGCTAGTTCTACCATTTCGCTCCGGATGGTAGCTGGAGAAACGCCAAGTTTATACTTTTTCTCAAGTATTTCAGAGCCTACGGCGAGACCTGTCTCGCTATATTCCTTAATCAGGGCTCGGAGCACGTCTGTTTGTCTATTGGTCAAATCGTCCATTAGCAATAGTATAGATACTCTGCTAACAGAAGTCAAGTATAATAGTTCAATGCTGAAGGTGGGAGGTCACGTCTCAATTGCGGGCGGGCACAGTAAGGCAATCGGACGAACGATAGAGATAGGCGGAAACTGTGCGCAGATTTTTCTTGCCTCCCCACGTGGGTGGAACTTCGCAAACGTGAGCGATGAAGAAATCGAGCTATTTCGTTCTCAAGCTACAAAACAGAACGTTTCTCCAGTTGTATTTCACGCCTCCTATCTTGTAAATCTTGCAGATGCGGATCGTATCGGAAAACTCTCCGTTCAACTCCTCACTCACGAGCTCAAGACTGCATCCCGAATGGGAGTCATTGGGAGCGTCATTCACCTCGGATCATATAAAGACAACGGAAAGGATCATAAAAAGCTCTGTACCAACATCACATCAGTTTTAGAAAAAATACCAGATGATGTTCAGTTCATTATTGAGAATGCTGGGAATCGCAAAATCGGTAAGGACGTTGAGGAGATTGCAGAGATCGTAGACGAGCTCAAAGATGATCGAGTACGGGTCTGTCTTGATACCTGTCACCTTCATGCTGCAGGCTACGATCTGAGCACCGAACAATCGTTTCATGATTTTCTGAGTGTTTTTGAAGAAAAAATCGGAGTCAAAAAAATCGCTGTCTGGCACATAAACGACAGCCGAGATCCATTCGGATCACTCCGAGACCGCCACGAGAATATTGGTGAGGGAGAGGTTGGTACTGCAGTGTTTCGCAATATTCTCACGAGCACGAAAACACGCCATCAACCGATGATCCTTGAAGTCCCAGGATTTGACGGAACCGGTCCAGATAAGCGGAATGTCGATATTATAAAAAAACTTGCTCTATGACCTCCCCTATTCCTCGCGCGTTTCAAGATGCGAAAAAAACAGTGCAAATTGATCCTGACATGGCGCGAGCGTTTGAAAAACGAATTGCGAAGAATACCACCTATCTCAAACACGATGGCGTAGACGATCACTTCTGTGTAGGTGTTCTCCTCGTCGATCGAGAACAGCAAAAAGTCTTCCTTGGGCACCATATCAAGTCGGATCATTGGCTTGGGGCAGGCGGACATATGGAACCGGATGAAACTCCGTTACTCACTGCGATTCGAGAAACAAAGGAAGAATTAGGACTCAATCTTGCAGACTTTAAACTATACAATCTTACCCACTTCGATGATGTGAATCGGAACCTCTGTCGCGAACATTACGACTTCTTTTTCTATCACGAATACGACTCTAGGCGTGGTGTGAAGGCCGATCCATCTGAGTTTCACACAGCTACATGGATCCCATTTAATAAGGTCCTGTCAAAAAAACTCATGCCTCGTTATCGGTCTGCAATTCAAAAGCTCCTCGAGTCGTTTGGTTACTCCGAGGAGGATTAATAGATTCGACGATACTCACCTTCGTCTCCATACTCGACAAACTCTTTATGGTCTACGAGCTCAACATACCCGGGGAAGTTCTTATGCTTGATGCCACACCAATACTTCTCTGTCTCAAGTCCAATCTTGGTTGCATAGTGAAAAAACCCATTCGCGTAACTACAGTACAGACAGTAAAGTTTTTCTGGAACCGTGATGTAAGATAATTTGAAACGGTCGAACACAATATAATTCCATCGCTTCACAAGCGGTATCCCATACAATGGGAAACAGATATGATGGTAGATCTCCACTACAAGATCCATGAGCATGAGCGGAAGGAGGGGTAACCAGATGAATGGAAAACTGAGTGCCTGAAGTGCTATTTCGGTAGGTTTTTTATGTCGTTTGTAGAGCATACCGTTCCTTTTAGTATAATAAAGCCATGGTTCAACTTCCAGAGTCAATGCAGTCCGTCGTCACAACCTTCAAGAATGCCGGGTTTGCTATCTACTTGGTCGGCGGGGCTGTCCGAAATATCGTACTCAAAAAACCAATCACTAACTGGGACTTTACAACGAATGCGCGTCCAGATGAAATCCTGAAACTCTATCCAGATGGATTCTATAACAATACCTTTGGAACTGTGGGCGTGAAGATTGGAGAGGAGATCGTTGAAATTACCACCTTCCGCAAGGAAGGCGTGTACTCTGACGCGCGACATCCTGATGAGATTGAGTGGGCAGATACACTTGAGGAAGATCTCGCTCGAAGAGACTTCACCATTAATGCGATGGCGTATGATGGAGCCCATGTGATCGACCCGTACCACGGTCGAGAGCATCTTCAACAAAAGCGAGTGGTGTGTGTCGGCGATCCTTCGATCCGCTTCCAGGAAGACGCACTGCGTCTACTTCGCGCTGTACGGTTTTGTAGCCAGCTCGGATTTTTATTGCAGGATGAAACGCGTGACGCTATCCGGTCAAATGCACACCTCATCGATAAAGTATCCGGTGAACGCATACGAGATGAGCTTCTGAAGATCGTAGCGTCTGACCATGCCGCGGAAGGGATCCTATTCCTCCGAAGCACCGGCCTACTGGAACAGATCCTCCCCGAGCTCGATGCGTGTTTTATCGTCGATCAAAAGAGCCCAAAGCGACACCATATCTATGACGTTGGCACGCATCTGGTCATGTCCCTCAAGAACTGTCCTTCCATAGACCCGATAACTCGCCTCGCAACGCTCCTGCATGATATTGGAAAGGTGCAAACTTACCGAAAAGATCCTGAAACTGGACTCATCACCTTTCACAATCACGAGGTGGTTGGTGAGAAACTTGTAGCAGTCATCGCCGATCGATTGCGACTGTCAAAAAAAGACAAAGCAAAGCTTGTTTTACTTGTTCGACATCACCAGTTCACCGTGTCGGAACTTCAGACCGATAAAGCGGTGAGGAGATTCATTCGCGATGTGACAAAGGAGTATCTTCAGGATATGTTAGACCTACGGACCGGGGATAGAATTGGCTCCGGCGCTACGCCAACATCATGGAGACTTGATCTCTTCAAAAAGCGACTGGAAGAGGTTCAACAACATGTATTTTCTGTTACCGACCTCAAGGTTGATGGGAACGACGTGATGAGTACATTAAGCCTGAAACCTGGAAAAGAAATTGGCGCGGTCCTCGACTGGCTCTTTCAGGAAGTCGATGATGGACGACTTACCAATGATCGAGATGCTCTTCTCCAAGCGATGAAGGATCGCCATGTCCAGGGTAGATAAGCGTTTCTTCGGGAAGAGATTGTTGTAGGTTTTGAATCGATGTAAACAACTGCTTCTTATCTGAGTAAGAAAAATCATATCTCCCAATTCCTTCCTTGAAGAGCGTGTCTCCGGTGAACAATGTTCTCTCCTCTGGAAGATGGAGACAGCAACTCCCCGGAGTGTGACCCGGCGTTGCGATCACGGCAATTTGATACTCAGGATGATCTCGTTCGAGGCTGTGAATATTGGTCACTTCCTGAGGTTTGATTAGTACAGGCGAATGTCCAAGAAAGTGCTTGGCGGTTTCCTCGACCCGCTCGATCAAAAATCGGTCCTGTGGTGAAATATAGAATGGCACCTGTAATGCCATTTGCAACTCACCTACTGCCATTATGTGATCGAAGTGACCGTGTGTCGCAATGAGCGCGTCTACGGAAAAGTTTCGTCGAGCAACCTCTTCGAGTAGAAAATCCGCCGAGTCGCCGGGATCGATAATCACGCATCGCTGGTCTCGAATAACGAAGTAGCAGTTCGCCTGCATCTCGCCGACCGCAAAGGCTTGTATCTTGACCATACTATTTCTTCTTTTCAAGAAGATACCAAACCGGTGTTGCAATAAACGGCGATGAGTAGGTGCCGGTGATCGTTCCGATTAAGAGTGCAACGATGAAGAATCTGATCGTTGATCCTCCAAACAGAATCAACGCTAACATCATAAAGAGAATTGTCATTGAGTTATTTATCGAACGAATGAGTGTCTCGGTGAGCGCTCGATTGGCGCTGATATCAGGCTCTTCAATCTTCGATCGGCGATACTCTCGGATTTTATCGAAAATAATGATCGTATCATGTACTGAAAAAGACATCGTGGTGAGCAGTGCGGTAACGAATAATGTGTTGAGCTCTGCGCCAAAGAAACGGGACACCAACGCATATCCGCCGACCATCACGAGCAAGTCGTGCAGAAGCGCTACAATCGCCGCAACTGCAAACTTAATCCCTTTAAATGAGAACGCCATATAGGCAAGAATGCCGACGATTGCGACCAGCGCAGCTACCACTGTTTTCAGAATGGTTTCCTTACCCAGTGTAGCTCCTACAGTTTCGGATCTGAGAACAATTACCTTCTCACTCTGACGTTCAACGATCGCAAGCACCTGCTTCTCTTGAGAAGTATTGAGCGGGTGAAATCTAAGAAATACTTTGCCGGATGAGTAGTTAAGTTCCTGAACCGGCATATTTTTTGCACGTAGTGCAGATCGGAGCTGACTCTCCACAATCGGTTTTCTTACTTGATACTCGAGAATCGTCCCTCCGGTAAAATCAATCGAGGTACGAAACCCATAGGTTGCAATTGAAAAAAGTCCAGAACCAATAACAACCGCCGAAAGGATAAAGTAGAGCGCTCGATGTCTAATAAAATCTATCATGATCGTTGCTCTGGTCGATATAAAATGGTAATCAATCTCCTCGTTATTACGACACCAGTAAAGAGACTCACCGCTACACCTATCGCGAGAGTAAGCGCAAACCCTTTAATAAGTCCGAGCTGTGGAAAGATCTGCCAGTTGAGCGGATTGTACAGAATAAACGCGACGAGTAACGTAGTGATGTTTGCATCCTTTATTGCGTCGATCGCGCGGCCGAATCCGAGCCGAATCGAGGTCTCAAACGACTTTCCTTTCCGTCGCTCCTCCTTTATTCTTTCGAATATTAAGATGTTTGAGTCCACCGCCATTCCAATCGAAAGAATGAAGCCTGCAATTCCTGAAAGGGTAAGTGTTACCGAAAATAATCTGAATAACGCAAGTGATATAAGACCGTAAATCAGCAGACCAATACATGCAATCACACCGAGACCTCCGTAGTTCAGGACCATAAAGAGTCCGACTGCAGAAAGCCCAATGACACCTGCGACGACGCTTTTCTGTATCTCGACCGCGCCAAGCGATGGTCCGATGGTTCGCTGTTCGATCAGTTTGATCGGTACCGGAAGTGCTCCTGAGTTGATCGCGACCGCAAGCTGCCGTGTCTCATCAACGGACCGTTGACCGGTAATCACCGCGTCTCCGGTCAGGATTGCCTGCTGAACTACCGGCGCAACAAGAATTTCATCATCAAGAAAAATACCAATCATCTTTCCAACATTTTTTGTCGTTAAGTCACCGAAGATTTTTGCACCAGCCGGACTAAACTGGAGCGCAACCTGCGGTTTTCCGTTGTTCTGATCAAATGTTACGGTGGCTTTTTTTATGTCAGAACCTTTCAGAGCTGGCTCTGGATTAAAGTACACTCGTTGCTGTCCGGAGTCTGATGCGATCTGGGTCGGTATCTTGAGATCGAGCTGCGTCCTAAAGTTAAGGTTTGCGGTTCTTCCGATCAGTTGCACTGCTTTATCGGTGTCTTTGATCCCCGGAAGCTCTACCAAAATTCGATATCGATCCTGCGACTTAATGGTCTGGATCACCGGTTCACTCGCGCCAAAGTAATTGATTCTTCGTTCGATAATGTCTCGACTCGACTGGAGTGCGTCTGTTACATCAGCTGCAGGGAGCTTTGTGGTATCAGCCTCAAAAACAAGATGACTCCCTCCTTTGAGATCGAGTCCGTACGATGTTGTAAATGATTTTTTGATGGTAATTCCATACACCTTCGTATCGATTGTAAGCGGATTGAGAATGGTTTTTAGTGTCCGGTTACCCAATGTGATGTTAATCGGAGTGTTCTCTGGGAGATCGATCCAAACAAGCAGAATAAACAAACAAGACAATGCAATGTACCAAAGATATTTCATGTGCAGAGGTTATTTTAACAGCTCGTCCTCGGATCCGACAAGCATCACTTTTGGCTGACGGAGAAAACGCCAAAGGAAGGGGTCGGTATTTCGTTTTCGAAAGACAAACTCATCCTCGTTCATTACCGTAAAGTTAATCTCTCTTCCAAACTGTTTTTCTGCCTCTGTGATCAGAAGCTCAACCTCAGGAACAACTATTAAACCTACAAAGATAACGTAGACTTCGTCCTCCTTAATCGGAAGTCGCTTGGAATACTTAGTGGAAAGCGCAATGAACTTTACCTTACCGAGCTTTGGTAGTGCGTGATAAATTGCTTGTGCAAACGGGTCACTCTTTGTAAAAATTCGGAGAAACTCATCGTAGAAGTCGTACTGTTTGTTGAGTGAGTAAAAGACTTTATTCAATCGACGCTCTCGGGTTACGACCTTTTCCTTCTCTAAAATGTCGAATTCACGTTTTACCGCATTCACCTCTTCATCGATCTCACGTACGACGCGTCGAAGGTAGTAGTTTTCTGTAGGGTTATGAAACAAGAGTTGCAGTACCTTGATGCGCGTTCGGGAAGGGATTATGTTTTTTAACATACATACCGTGTACTCAGTAACTCACATCATTGCCGGTAGGAAGGATCTCGACAAAGATCTGTCCTCGCACGAGTTCAACCTCTTCTCCTGATGTGCTATAGAATCGCATCATATCTTCCTCTGACGGTTTTCTCCAGGTGATCTTGGTGGATTTACCGTTTTGGAAAAGAATCCCATTTCCTGAACCGACCACTCCGTACAGGAGATGACCGCCTTCGTAGCCGTCGTTTGCAGGTCGCTCTGTCGCAAAGACTACGACCACATTCTTCGTCTGCAGTGCTTTGTTTGTAATCTTATCGAGATGTGGCGCTCCACCGTTTGCCCGCGTGTAGGTGTTCGTTGTCGGACTATATGTCCAGGCAACGGAATAGTTATTTGCGTCGAACTTCGACCAGAATCCGAACTTGATCTTTCCAGCCGCTCCTCGATCTCCTGCCTTTGCTTCATCGGCAAACTTCCATGGCTTCCAGCCTTTATCCCATGCCACACCGTCCTCATCTTTGTTAGTAAGTTTTCGATTCTTATCTGCGTACTCCCAGAGCTTCTGAGTTGACGAGTACATCGTATGCTCGGTTGCACGATCGGGAAGTCGCTCATAGTCGCGGTAGTAGTACGGGAACGGGACCGCAAACTGATTCATATCATTGTACCCATCCCACCCAAGATCTCGAATCTCACCGAGTGCATCCGCAGGACCTGGGGTGTTCGCGCCACCGACGTGCGCATAGAGTGGATTATTCCCATATCCCTGGAGCAACTTGAGGAAGTAGATTCTTGCTGATCGAACCGGTCCAATTGGTTTCGCATCCTGACAGTAAAACAGAGCGAGGAATCGGGTAATTCCACCCTCGGCAACGGCTTCGTAGACGACATCTGCTTTCGAAAGTCCGGACTGCGGTCGTGCTTCAAGGTGATTTTCGATTGCAACACCAAGTGGTCTTCGAGTTTCCCAGAGCTTCTTTCTTGCTTTAGAAAAGAGCTGTCCGTTCAATGGACAGACCTCGGTCTTCGGTGCAGTATCCACAACCTCTTCCTCCCCCGCCTCGTTCGTGATGGTCTTGAGCGGAGCATTGTTCGCTCCTTGACCGAATCCGCTCGAGAAGTAAAAATATGAAACGGTACCTACGATCAGAAACATGACGAACGAGAGAAAAATAGTGTGTTTAGTTGGCATATGAAATTACATTATATACAACTATTTATAAACTTTGTTCAATAGCATGTTGTTCTTCCTGTGTTAGTTGGTACTCAGCTCCTTTGCCGTTCTTCACATGCTTGCTGTAAACCCTGACGCCGTCATGTGTATAGACAAAGTTCAGGACCACACCGGTGTTATGTTTATTAAGAAGCACGAGAACAAAACTTTGGTCGGTACCACCTGATTTACCAAATGGGTTAAACCGTACCATCCCAACTTTCTGGATATGACCAGCTACTTCCGATTGCAGTGATCGTATCGTCTCGGAAACCGTTCGATGCTCACCCAACATCATCTCATCATTCTTCAGGAGGCGATCAAGAATTTCATCGATGTGCTGGTGCTTCGTGTCTTTTACGAGTCTGGTGTAGTGGTTACGTGATTTTGCCACTACAAAACTGAGTGTGAGCAACCATGCAAAGAGTAGGGCGATCACTATCGAACTGAGCATTAATCCCATCATAGTTACTTTACAAAGTACTGTCAATATGGTTACAATGCAACATGCCACGAAGGACGAGATTCGAAAAAAAACGGAGCATGACACGAAAAGCGAACGCTCAAACTACCCTTCAGAACGCGACAAACCCGCATACCGATGACCCATCATATTTTTTTCGGGTCGACATCACGAAGAGTTTAATCATTATAGCCTTGATAATTGCGCTTGAAATCGCTCTTTATTATGGTACGATGAATAATCATCTTAGCCTCAACTTGAAGCTAAGATAATGAAGGAGGTGAACACGAAACTATGGCAACAATGTATTGCGTAAAATGCAGAGCAAAAAAGGACGTTGACAATGCAGAAAAAGTCACCTTAAAGAACGGGAAACCAGCTCTTAAAGGTAAGTGTCCAACCTGCGGAACAGGAATGTTCAAGATTGGAGCAGCCTAATGTTAATCGTTTAACGCAAACTCCTTTACGACTTCGTATCGGATTTTGCCTTGCTCAATAACGCTGTTAACCAGCGTTATTTGAGTTACCGGGATCTCCGCCTCTATTGGGTACCCTTCACACTTCTTCTTCAGAACGAGATACTGTTGCTTGGACGGGATTCGGTATCGTGCAAACGGAAGATGGGGGTAAAATACCAGATCATCAACAATCTGAAATGAGTTCTTCAATTGCTTCACGAGATACTCAATCGACTGAGACTTGTAGAATCCGAGATAAAATGTCAGGCTGCTCTTCACCATCATGTGAATTTTTTCTGAGAAGAGCGTGAATGGTGTAGCATCATAGATCCCTCGCTCGATCATTTCGCTCAACGCAGGAATCTTCGACTCATCAACCTTACCAAAGTTAAAGAGCTCAATATGAAGCTCCTCTCGATCGTACCACTGCATGACTTGATATGCATCACGGAACTCGCCGAGTTGCTCGACAATCGATGATGAAATCTCCGGTGATAGATTAATCGTTAGTGATAGTTGCATTGCTTTTCACATGTGTGGTTGAAAACTGTGGTAACAGCGGGATCTCTTGAACGGTGGCTCCCACTTCCTGCGCATAGGTACGTTTGTGCGAGATAAATCCATCTCCTTCTGTTACCGCAATGGTATGGGGTCGAACGGAGCGGACGATGTCTGCATATTCTTGATCGGTAGTAAGCAATGGTAGGAGGATTACGACGCTTACACAGTCTAACTCCGCGAGTAGTTCTGCCCGCTGTTGTTGCGAATGATACGGCTCGTGTCCTTTTCTGCTTCGAATGAACTCATCTGATTCCAGCAGAACGATCAGCGCTTTCCCCATGCGTCGTGACTCCTTCAAAAAATGCAGATGCCCATAATGAAATATGTCAAAACACCCTCCCACGAGTACAGTGCTATCGCTTGGTTGATGCTGTTCCTTCCAACCTGAAAGAGGGATTATTTTGGTGTTTTCCATCGCTCCATTATACTATACCTATATGGCGCGCTTTGTCTCCGAATCAGTCCAGTCGAATGAACGAGTGCTTATTGTGAATAATGGTATGCCGGCGCTCGCCTCTCGTCTGAAGAGTATATTTGAAGAGTACGGATCATCGGTTCAGATCACCCCGGCATTACCACCCCATCACCATCGATTTCACCGAATCTTTTTATTAAATTCTGAGCTCAAACGAACAGAGACCATGAATCCGCGGTCGCACGTAACAGAACTTCTCCTCTTGCCCCAGCAGAAACATCCGAAACGTGCTGCAGGATCTCGACATATTCGAAGAGTCTGCGTTTCGCAAGATGTACTAGATGAGGAGCAACTTCAGAAACTGCTCTGGTATTCGCTTTCAGATGACAGTTCTTCGTTTCTCGACCTCAGAACGAACGTATTTCATCGCCCGCACGTACGACCACCGACCCGCACAACTCCCCGAATTTCTCCTCGTTCGCTCAGTGGGATCATAGCGCTCTGCTGCATTATTGCGGTGGTTCTGGGATTTCTTGTGCCGCTCATCATCGCAACACAAATAAATACCCGGCTTCTTGTTCAGACAACACAACGCAACCGATCTCAGGACCTCACCGACGAATCAACCGCGCATACCCTCACTCAAACAGCACAGACACTGTACATTCCCGCTCGCCCACTCTACTCACTGTTTTCCATCTCCCTGCTCGCCGATAACTACCTGCGGTTCAATACAGCATCACATACATACTTTTCACAACGTCGACTACTCGCCCGCGAAGGTCAGTTGATCTCCACATGGATTCAGAATCCTTCCCGAGCGAATGCAGCCACTGTGCAAGCGAACCTTGAGTCTCTCGGCTCATCATATTTCGCACTTTCTAAGGTTATTGATGAAATTCGAACCACGTTGCCAACAAATGAAAACGCCAAAACACTAGACACCGCGCTTCTTCACGAATCGGCAGTTGCGAAAAAAATCGTTCAAGCGATTCCGCTCATGAAGGGATTTATCGGACTCACTGGTGAGCAGTCGGTTCTCGTGATTGTGACCGACAGCAATCGACTCCGTGGAATCGGTGGTACCATTCAGTCGATTGGCATGATATCTGGGTCGGGACAGTCCGGTTGGCGATCACGCTTTTACAACGCCCAGGAACTGGTAGCGCCCGCAGATATCGAACAACTTTCATCGGTCCTAACCACCTACGCTCCTGCGGAGGCAACGGTACTGCAAGATTCCTCGCTCTCGGTCGATCTCTACGACCTCAAAGACAAGCTTCTCGCCCGCATCCCACAACTCACCGCAGCACCGAAACCAACAATCACAGTTCTCCTCACGACACCAGGTATTCAAACACTTCTCTCCTCGTTTCCTGATATTACGGTGCAGGGCGACACCTTCAGTTCGACAAACTTCGGCATCAAACAACAACTCTACGCAAACCAGTCCTTACTGTTCCCACTCCTCTTTAGACAACTCTTTGATACGCTCGGCACGGTATCTACCGAACGGCTTTTAAACGATGTCATCACTCTGTTCGATGAGAAACAGGGCGCCATCCTCACATCGAACAACTCACTACAACAACAACTTGATCAGCTCTACTGGTCTGGGAAGACAATTTCTCCAAGCTGTGTAAATGCACAGATTCCCTGCATCAATGACTATCTGTTCACTGCAGATCAGGATCTTTCAAATAGAGCTACGAGCTCATACGTTCAAAAACAGGTTCATAAATCGGTGCGCATGTCTGACAAGAAAGACGTTTCAAGTACCGTCAGCGTGAGATGGAGCAATACATCCCCGCTCCCAACCGAACAAGGAGGAATGTACCGTGTCTACACTCAACTCCTGCTTCCCGGGAATGCCCAGATTCAACAGATCACGAAGAATGAAACGGAACTTGATCGCTTCGACTCCCTTCACGGAAAGTTTCTAATCTTGGGTCTCTACCATGAAGTTGAGCCGGGAAGGTCCTCGACAATTTCGATCACCTACACCATCCCTAAAAAACTGAAGCAACGTTCGCATTATCAGCTAATCACACAGAAACAACTCGGGAGTCCTTCGCTCCCGATGACGATCACAATTGGAGCTCCTTCAACATACGCCGTGACCAGTACGAACATCGATCAGGTTGTAAACAACTCCACAATCACCTATAATACTATTCTGAACACCGACAAATTATTCTTTGTCGAAACGGCGAAGCGTTAGCGTCGTCGTTCCGAAATCGCATGCACATGTGAGCGAGATTCGGAACCCAAGAAAATAATCATATCTATGACAACCGAAAAAACAGCTAAGCTTCATCTTCAAGCAACGCCAAGAGAACAGTTTGGTAAAAAACTTAAAAAAGTTCGCCACCAAGGGTTAATTCCTTCCAATGTCTTTGGTCCCGGATTTACCTCGGCGTCGATCACCGTTGTTTCGAAAGACTTTCTCAAGACCTACAAAGTCGCTCGCGAAACTGGTGTGGTATACCTCGACCTCAACAAAGAAGCTGTGCCGGTTCTCATCCGACACATTCAGCGCCACCCGCTCTCCCACGAAATTATCCACGTTGACTTCAGAAAGATTGATCTGAAGCAGAAAATTGAAGCTCTTGTGCCATTGAAGACAGTAAACGACAGTCCAGCAGTAGCTCAAGGTGGCGTCCTTCTCACTCAGACCGATAAGGTTACTGTTGAAGCTCTCCCTGAAGAAATGCCACAGGAGATCGAAATTGACCTCAGCGTCCTCACAGAGGTCGGATCGGAGCTTCGAATTAAGGATCTTCCAACGTCAACCGCTTATCAAATCAAGGACGAAGCAGAAAAAGTACTCATGTCGGTTATTGCACACAAGGAAGAGAGTATTACTCCTGAAACAACCGTCGCAACACCTGAAGTTCTCACCGAGAAAGAAGGAGAAGCGACCACAGAAGAAGGAGCCGCTGCTCCAGCAGAAAAACCTGCAGAAGAACCCAAAAAAGAGTAATCTCATTCATCGCCTCCATCTGCTCTATCCATTTCTTTCTAGCACAGATGTCGTCGTGCTAAATCCAGCTTCGTATGGTACAATTTAGGTATGAGCATAATCAAAAGTGAATTTTCTTTAGCACTCAATCAGGTTGCAACAGAGCGTGGGATCTCTCCGGACGATGTTATTGCCTCAATTGAGACCGCTATCTTAGCTGCATACCGAAAAGAAATGCACCAGGCACCACTCGCAGAGGGTGAAGACGACGGCGTAACGGTCAAGGTAAATCGCGATACCGGTGAAGCTCATGTCTACAAGGAAGAAAAAGATATTACTCCTCCGGGATTCGGTAGAATTGCTGCGCAAACAGCAAAACAGGTCATTCTTCAGAAAATTCGTGAAGTTGAGAAGAAAACTATTGTCTCGCATTATATGGGTCAGGTCGGAACACTTATTAAAGGTCGTGTGATCAGATTTGACGGTTATAATGCCTTCGTCGACATCGGAAAGGTTGAGGCAATTCTCCCCCGCGATGAACAGATTCGGAATGAGTCTTATAGTGTAAATACTCAACATGTCTTCTTACTCAAGGAAATTGGGGAAGATAAGTTTGGAAATTCTCGTATCATCGTTTCTCGAACCTCCCCCCTCCTACTTACTGAGTTATTCAAAAAAGAGGTCCCTGAGATTGCCAACAACACCGTTGAGGTGAAGGGCGTCGTTCGAGAGCCAGGTGAACGTGCGAAAATTGCAGTATATAGCTCACAGGGAGGTGTCGATCCCGTTGGCGCTTGTGTTGGACAAAAAGGCGTTCGTGTACAGATGGTAACCAACGAACTTGGTGGCACTGAGAAGATTGACATCATTCAATGGAATGCGGACCAGTCTAAGTTTCTCGAGTCAGCACTTGCACCAGCGAAGATTGACTCAATTGAACTTTCTGGCCAGAGAGCAAAGATCACCGTTCAGGAGGATCAAGCTCCCCTTGCGATCGGACGAGGCGGAGTTAATGTAAATCTCGCATCAAGACTGACCGGATTTGAGATCGATATCGAACAGATTAAGTCGGCCGTAGTTCCTGAATCATCACCAACGCAGGAGGAACCAGTAGCCGAAAAGCCAGCTGAAACTCCACAGGAAGCTGTCGAAACTACGACTCCAGCGACGACAGTTGAATCTGAGGTCTCGGAAACAGCCGAACCATCACCAGAAACTCCGTCTGAAGCACCCTCAGAAGAACAACCTACCACAGAAGAACCGTCAGCGTAATTCGCAACTGGACTCTGTGATGTCTGTTCTTATTTGAACTATGCAACCACGCTCGCCTATTGTCACCATTCTCGGTCATGTGGATCACGGGAAAACCACACTTCTGGACTTCATTCGAAAGTCTAAAGTAACCGAACAAGAACACGGTGGAATCACTCAGCGAATCGGAGCTTACGAGATTGCTACCGGCATCACCGGCTATTCAACCGACCGCATCACCTTCATTGATACTCCCGGACACGAAGCTTTTACGAAACTTCGCTCCCGAGGAGCAACAGTCGCCGACATCGCACTCCTCATTATTGATGCGAAAGATTCGTTGAAGCCGCAGACCGTTGAGTCTATCTCCCACATTAAAGTAGCAAAAATTCCTTACATAGTAGTTCTCAACAAAATCGATCTTCCCGATGCAAAACCGGACAAGGTGAAGCTTGATCTTCTCAAACATGAGGTTCTCGTAGAAGGCAAAGGAGGAGATGTTCCGGTTGCACAGATCTCTGCTAAAACCGGGCATGGAGTACCGGAGCTTCTCGAGTCGATTCTCTTGATCGCGGCAGATCAGAAACTTACCTTCGATCCGACAGCCACACCAGAAGCCTTCATTATTGAAACGAAAAAAGATCGCCGAGGATCGGTGGTCAGCGCTATTATAAAAAACGGCACGCTCCAGAAAGGTCAGACGATCTACGCGGGCGGTAATAAGGCGGTTGTTCGATCTCTAATCTTGGATAACGGTAAGCAGGTCGATAGCGTCTCTCCATCCACACCATTCGAACTCCTCGGATTTACCGATCTGCCGGAGGTAGGCTCAAGTATTTCGACGATTGAACAGGTAAAGACACAGGAAAAGATCGAAACACAGCGCAGGACGATTAACTTTCAAGATCTCTTCGCAAAAGAAGAGGGAAAAAAACTTTCAATCGTACTTAAGGCAGATACTCAAGGCTCACTCGAAGCGATCAAACACTCGATGAGCGAAAGCAAAAACCTTGATATTGTTCTCGCAAGTATTGGAGAACTGTCCAAATCGGACATCTTCCTAGCTAAGTCAACGAAGTCCATCGTAATCGGATTCAATACAAAACCATCCAACGAAGTGAAGGATCTTGCAAAGCAGGAAAAAGTGGCAATTAAGACCTACTCTATTATCTATGAACTTCTTGAAGAGCTTACCGAGGTGGCAGATCTCATCCGTGAGAAAGAAGAGCATGAGAAGAGTATTAAGGGTGAAGCAAAGGTACTCGCAACCTTTGTGATCGGTGATGAAAAGATCTTCGGCGTTCGCATTAATAAAGGAAAGGCAAACCTCAATGACGGGGTTCAACTCTACCGAGATAATAAGCCTGTAGCAAAATCAACCCTCAGCTCGCTTCGCATTCATGCGAAACCTGTTGAGGAGGTCAAAAAGGACCAAGAAGCGGGAATGCTCTTTGATCCAAACATTGACATTAGGGTGGGAGATGTGATAAAATTTATCCTATAATATGAACCCAGCCCGCTCACAGCTCGAAAAAGTCATTGAGATTCTTCAAAATAACAACTCCGGCGTTATCTGCCTACCAGAGAATCCATCGACGGATGCAGTTGCCGCCGCAACCGGGCTCTACCTTGGCCTCACGCAACTCGGTAAGAACGTCTCACTCGCATCCTCAGGAATGATTGAGTCAGATATGGTAGGTGCAGAGCGCATTCAACCCGAACTGAGCACCTCAGGTGACAATATGGTCATTTCGTTCCCCTATGAGGAAGGGTCGATCGATAAAGTTGATTACTTTATTCAGAACGATCGATTTAACATTGTCGTAGCGCCTCGCGCAGGCACGGCTCCAATCAACAGCAAGGACGTACAGTTCAGCACATCAGGTGGATCAATCGAGTTCATGATTGTAATCGGAGCTGCATCGCTTCGATCGCTCGGGCAACTGTACCTGGACAACGGGGAACAGTTCAAGCAAACAAAGATCATTAACCTAGACCGAAGTCTCACAAACACCTACTTCGGAGCTGCTAATCTCGTGAATCGAAATACATCCTCACTTTCAGAACTCGTTTTTGGCCTCCTCAATAGCATGCAGGTCGAGCTCAATAAAGAAATCGCAACAAATCTCTATCTGGGCGTACTTGATGCCACGAAGTCATTCTCAACACCCTCAACAAATGCCGGCACCTTCGAAGCAAGCGCAGCATTACTCAAGGCTGGAGCCGTTAAACCTGGCGCACCAGAACCGACTCCTCTAACCGAAAAAAAATCCTTCGAACGACAGGGTGCAAAGCCCATCAAGTCTGTCGAACGCGCTCCAATGATCGGCTCGATTGAAGGCGATGATTCTGTTCATGAGGATGAGGATGACGAAACATGGCTGAAACCGAAGATCTTCAAGCCTGGCACTTCTGAGCTCGGTTAACGAACGGTACTTCCCGGCTCTACTTCAAGATTCGGATGAAGGAGCGCGATCGATCCATTCGCGTCGATTGCAAGCATCATTCCCTGACTTTCCAGACCTCGAAGTTTACGTGGCTTGAGATTGAGAAGAAGTGGCATCTCCTTACCGATAAGTGAGTCGAGGTCGGTATAAAACTCTGCGACTCCAGCAAGAATTTGTCGCTCCTCACCATTTCCGATGTCAAAGATAAATTTGAGCAGCTTATCTGTATTTTCTACGCGCTCTACAGATTTCACCTTCCCCACTTTAATCTCCAGCTTTTGAAAGTCCTCGATTGTCATCTGATCTGCCATAGATATAGTATACCGCACAACTTTGCTAAATCATCGGCGTCACCGACCGGTCGATGACGCCGAACTGAGTTACTTCAACAGAAGCTGCCCGGTAATTGCGTCAGCTGTCCCGTGCAGTCTAATATTTTGCCTCGCCATATATATTCCGTTGGAAACATCATAGCGACCTGTTTCCAAATTGGCGAAGGCGTACACCCTCGCCATAGCTAAGTACGAATCCCGTCCGAGCCGAATCTGCCCTGGACTAAAAAACGACTGACACAGGTACCGATCATTAAACTCTGGACCGGCAAGCAACTCGTGGACATCGTCCTCTGATGCAAAGCCGGTAAATCGGTGTTTTACTGTATCACCAGGGTACACCGTGACATCCTGCGCCCACATACCTTTTCTTGGCTTGAGAACAAACGGTACGCCAAGACCAAGCTTCTGAGACACCTTGACTCTATCAGCGGGTTGTGCAGCGCCCATTTCTACGAGATAGTTCTTATTTCCATCATCGCGAACCGGAAAAAGACTTCGACCTTCGAATCGCTCGAGATCACTCACTTCTCCGGTATTACCGTACACAAAATAATAGAAGTCCTCCAGAACGTCAGGCTCTTGACCAACGCCAAAGAATGGAATACCAACTAACTCAGCGAACGCTTTCTTCTCACCGCCTGGATCGTGCCGAGGGTTTTGCGAGTACGGAAACATCTTAATTGCCAGAGGCAGATTGAGTGCACTCCTGAGTTGGTCAATATACTGCGCAAACGCATCTCTATGCTCCGGAAAGAGCGCCGAGTCAACTCCAAGACCCGCCGGTCTCGCCTCGATCTCAAAAAACCCTTGAATCGGAGATACCCGCTCAGTGATGAGAGGCATGTCGATTCTGATAATTGGGGATGGGAATCCTGTTTTACTCGAGAAAAAATACTCCATCCCGAGCTGAGGACTGTGCGATACCTTAAACCGCATGAAAGTTTCCTCGAGAAAACCCCTGAGCGATCCATCCTTAGCAACGATCGTTGGACCAATCATGTTAGACCATTCCCCAACAAGTTTTTTTTCTAACTTCGAACTATTTGAACCATTTTCTACCATATGTATATAAAAAAATTGTTAATAAACAAAAAACCTCCCGACTGGGAGGTTGGTATCGAGCGCTTTTATGAATTATTAAGAAGTATGACGCATACGACAACTACCCTCCCACGAGAGGCATGTATACCAACGGTGGTGGATAGAAATCGTTCGTTGCATAGAGATATCATACCACACCTCATTCACCAGACAAACGGAACCGTTATAATGTAGTTGTGGAACTCTTACAGATCGCAATCGTTTTCATCGGTCTCTTTTCGATATTTCTATTCATTATTCGACTTTGGTTAAACCAACTTGAACAAAAATCCGGACTGTCCGACGAGGTCGTTTCATGGCTCAAAAGCTCGACCGTCAACTTTAATGCACGTCTCGATAAATCGGCGTATGTGATCGCAGACCTTCAAAAAAGTATCGGCGAGTTCTCCGAAATTGGTCGTTCGATGAAAGATCTTCAGGACTTCCTTCAGTCTCCAAAACTCCGAGGAAATATTGGGGAACAGATTTTGAAGGATCTACTCGCGCAACACTTTCCCTCCGACTCATTTGTCCTCCAGTACTCGTTCAAAACCGGAGACAAGGTCGACGCCGTCATTAAGACAAGCAGCGGTCTCATTCCAATTGACTCGAAATTTCCGTTAGAAAACTTCCGCAAATTGCTGAAGGCTCCAACGGAGCAGGACAAAGAATCGTATCGCCGAGAGTTCGTGAAGGATGTCAAAAAACACATACAAGACATTTCGAGGAAATACATTCTCACACATGAGGGAACAAGCGACTATGCACTCATGTACATTCCCTCAGAGATGGTGTACTACGAGATTATCAACGACTCCGATCTCTATGACTATGCCGGATCGTTGCGAG
>CAYZRL010000008.1:0-29631 GCA_964480835.1 uncultured Gammaproteobacteria bacterium | reverse complement strand
ATCCAATCAGCGAGTAGATCGAGGAAATCGGAATATGGCCATTGTACGATCCTTCGATTCCGTTTAAAAGGTTTGGGTCGATCGTTCGAGTCACGGTGAGTATTGGAAGCTTTGTTGCAGCTGCAACCGCAGCAACAATTGGACTCGGCTCACCTGTCTCAACCACAAATAAGGTTGGATTATATCCTGCTTCTTTGAGGAGTTCAATTGCTACGACTGAGTCCTTCCCACCCCCCACACCAACCAGCATCTTTTCACTTTTTTTCCCGAATCGTTGCGAACTGCTCTCTATTTGATCGTCCGAAGGGAATGACGGTGCAGAGTTGATATCGAGGTTGTTTCGATAATAGAATTCGCCCAGTCCCTTTGTATAGAGCGACTTAAAAAATGAAGCTTCGAGAGGATGAAGCGGAGCAGGAAGGCGCACCTCACGAGGTGCAAAAACTTTAAAGTAGCTTGTACCAATGGCAAGATGGAGGTACGAAAGCACCCGATCGAGCAGGTCCGCAGGAATATTGTCCCGTTGGGACTGTTTCGGCAACGAAAGCCGCTCAGTGAAATGATGCGTGACACCTTCCTTGGTCGAGGTGTATGAAAATGTGCAGAGCTGCTGTTCTCGATCGTATTCGTAGGCTCCAAATGAAAAATAATCGCTCATGTATCACTCCGTTTTATTGTTAACCAATGCGTCGGCAACGGTGTTCTGTTCACGAGGAATGTTAATATACTCCACCGGTAGTCCAATCTCCGACTCTAGGATGCGAATCTTCATAATAAACTCTCGGATGCGAGGCTCTTTTACCTTAAATAGACCCTTCAGCTGATTTACCATAAGCCTCGAGTCGCTCAGTACTGCGATCTTATCAATAGAATGAGCGGTGTGAATACTTCTCCCGAGCAGAAGTTCGAGGGCGCGAACAAGAGCGGTGTATTCGGCTTCATTGTTCGTAGCGGTGCCGATGTCTTCACGGTGTGTGTCGACTTTGGTTCCGTTCACAAAGTATGCAATTCCGATCGCTGCAGGTCCGGGGTTTCCCTTCGAGCCACCATCGGTATAGATCTGGAGAATCATAGAGATATTATACCCTTTTCCCTGCTCTCGCACCGTATCGATCGTCCAATCCCCGCTCTACACATCCTTCTAGCTCTAACTGTGAGAGTAGAGTCATTACGGACACTGTGGGACATTGAAACTGCTGCACAATTTCATCGACTCGACGTGGTGCGTTCTCTAGATATCGAAATACGCGGAGCTCCTCTGCACTCATTGCGTAACCAAACGAGCGCATCTCATCTCTCGCAACTCCATACCCAAAGGCATCTCCGATATCGGTGATCTGAGTCACACAGATAGCACCCTCTTTGATGAGCATGTTTGGAGCCTCTGATTGCTCTATTAATGGAGATCCTGGAACTGCAAATACGTCCTTTCCCTGTTCAGCTGCATAACGCGCAGTGATAAGTGAGCCCGACTTTTTTGAACCTTCCACGATCACGACTCCTCTGGAGAGCCCGGAGATTAGTCTATTTCGCGAAATAAAGAGTCCGGGTGCAACCATCTGGCCAGGCGGGAACTCAGACACAACCACACCACCTCGAGCGATAATTTCGTTGTACAGAAATCGATTTTCGCTCGGATACGGAATATCCACGCCGCATCCAAGAAATGCAACCGTGGGAATGCCCTGCTCAATAGCTGTCCTATGTGCAGTCGCGTCGATACCATATGCAAGCCCAGATACAACAACCGTCTCTCGACATCGCTTTGCAAGATCGGTGACCATTTGCTGAGTGATACGAACACCGCCCCCAGTTGACCGCCTGGTACCAACGATACCCACATAACACTGTTCTTGACGGGTAAGAGCCTCGAGATTGCCCTTGATATAGAGACAGATCGGAGCATCGGAAAGCACGGAAAGTTGCTGAGGATAGTGCTCAGAATTGAATGGTACAACGCTGATGTTCCGGTCGTTATACTCAGCAAGCTTCTGTTCAGGTTTAAATGACTGTCGAAACGATACAAATCGGTCTGTCAGACGTGGCCCAATAAGCTCGGTTAGCTGTGCAGCTGGTAAATGATATGCCTCCTCAATGGACCTGCCAGCAATGAGAGACTGGAATCGCATCGGTCCAATACCGAGAAAGTGGGAAAATCCAATCGAATAGATCAGATCTGTTCGCATACCTTAGGTATACATCTTTATTCTTTTCGGTACAATATAGGTATGAATGTCATACCATCAATTCTCGTACAGTTTCCTGACCGTCTTACCGAGGAGCTCGATCGCCTTGTTCCTTTCTATAAACGATTTCAGGTAGACTACGCCGATGGTCACTTTGTTCCTGGAATTACTGCACACCTTGAAGATCTGTTCGAACGACTTGTTGCATACCCACAGTGCCAGTTTGATATCCATCTCATGACATCGGATTATGAGAAAGCCCTAGATGTGATCAATACCTACCTCGATCGTGTAAAGTTTAATGCAGTATTCATACATCATCGTTCAAGTCCTCCACCAGAGCTCTTTATCGACTCCGATCGACCATACAATGTGGGACTTGTCCTTGATCCCCAGGACGAGATCGAAACTATAAAACATATCTATAACCTTCCGAACATTAAGAATATACAGCTAATGACTGTTGTTGCTGGAGCGCAGGGACGAGATTTTATACCGGAAGTGCTCAATAAAATTGACCAACTCAGAAGTGTTGACTATAAGAATTCTATCATTCTTGACGGGAGCATCAATCTCGACACACTGAAGGTGATACTACAGCACACAAAACAACCAGACTACGTCTGTCCTGGGAGTTACTTCTCCCATGCAGATGATGTGGAAAAGCGGGTTCAGGACCTTGCGGTTGCACTCATGTCAGGGAAGCAGTAGACGAAGGAGGCGAGGATTTTGCAGGATTGCGCTCACATCACCCCATGAAAGTCGGCCGTCCGTGTCAAAGTCAAGTGGAAGAAGCGGTTTTACAGTAACATTGTTAGAATGCTGCTGAAACACTACAAACGACTGGCGTGGTAAAAAGTATTTTGTGAGAACAACTACGCGAAATGTCCCGCCGAGATAGACATTTCGGACTCTCTTCACAATAAGCCGGCCGTCCGTCATATGAAGTCCTGACTCTTTGTAGACTAACTCATCTTGGTTGTTAAACACCTGAACTTCAAATGTACGATCGGTCACCCCTCTGAGCCGCGGGAGCAGTGAAGTGGTCACGGTAAGATCGGGCAACGGGAGCACTCGGAAGCTCCATTGTTTACTTTTGAGGATCACCTTGTTGTTTCTAATGAGCTCGAACCAGTAGTTCTGCGTACCGGTAATTGCAGTTTTGATATAAAAACTCACATTTTTCTCTGTTGCAGGTTCTATACCAGTGAGATCGTCGGAAAAGTACTCAATCCCCTCATCTGGATGAATTCGTAGCACGTACCCATCATCTCGCGTCCAAGATGCCTGACCACTGTTCACCAGTGACACCTGGAGATGATATGACGACTGCTCGAGAAGATTGTTCGGAAGTGCCAGCTTAATTTCACCTGCTTGGCGCTGCTCAGGCTCCCCTCGCGTTTTTTCCATACTCTGAACCACGTGATACTGGTCATAAAAATCTCTGGACTGCAGCTTTTGCCAGGAAAAACGGAGAAAGGGTTCTCCTTGATAGGAAAGGATGAACGGGGTAACGGCGCGGACGCGGGCATCATTCTTCCATAGCGTAAATGCGGTACGGAACTTATCTGCAATCTGTGACGTATCAGTTCCGTTATGAATCCATCCTGTTTCGGTGATAAAGACGGGAAGATCCTTCGAAACACCGAGTGATTTGAGTAATTCGAGCTCCCATGCGTATCCAAGGATCGAAAGCCTCCCGGTTGCATATGGGCTTCCACTAAATCCGGGATTTGGATACGAATGTGAGCTGAGTGCATCGACCTGCGGAAGTAGGTCTGGATGAGCCAATGCCAAGCGATGGTAGTACTCAAACGCATCCATATCCTCACCATTCGAAGCAGCGGCTATGTCCATTCCCGCCAACATAACAACGTAGTCGCTTCCTGTTCTATGCAGCTCGGTAAGATAGGCTGATGCGACCTCGCCGTACTCTTCTGGGTTCAGCTGTCCACCCCATTCTCGAGCGTGATTCGGTTCATTAAATAAGACAATATAGCGATCTTTTACCACCCACCGGAGCGACTGTAAAAATGAAATCCACGAGCTCAACTCTTCCTTCGAACCCTTCTTCCAGTTCGATCCAGAGGGTTTCGTGGCAAGCCGCACGATTGGTATCAATCGAAGTCGGCGCATTCTGTCGAAAGCATCTTGCCATTTCTTTAGATCACGGTCGTTCTCCTGAATAACAACCGTTACATATCCCCAGCTTCCACCCGATGAGTTCACGAGAGTCGCAGCGTCCTCAAGCTCCTCTTTGCTCGGAGTGGCTACGTGTATGCCGAAGATATTGTTTGGCAGTGATGTGTCGAGCGCATTTACATACCCTTGGATAAAAAAACAGGAGATTAGAACGATGCTAATAATCACGAGCAGTTTTTTCATGGCTATATATGAGTAACGTAGAGCATTCATTATACAAAAAAAAGGCCGCCTTTCGGCGACCTTTCTTTGTAATGTTGGTTAGACTTATCTGGTGACTGAGATCGTGACACCGTTCTCAGCTGATGGTGCTGCAACAGTGATTCTGTTGTTCGCATCTCGTGAGATGGTGTAACCGGTGTTCCAGTTTGGTGTTCCTGCTGTACAATCAGCCGTTTCTACACCATTCGCATCATTCAGCGAAGGATCCGCTGGGAGTGCTGGGATGTAGGTTGGGACTAACTGTCCGCACAGATTCGGGAAGTTCGTTGAATTGAAGGTTGTTGCAACTCCTGCGGTGAGTGCAGAAACCTCCGCTGGCAACTGACCTGAGTTCTCTGCGATGTACTGACCAACCGCATTCAAAATTTGAGTCGCTGCACTTCTTCGTGCGGTGTTATTCGCATTTGCGAACTGTCTCGCAGGATTGATTGCGATAATCGTGATTGCTAACAGGACGGCAAGAATGCCGATGACAACAAGGAGCTCGATAAGGGTAAAACCCTTTTTGTTTGCGTTTGATGCATTTTTTATCATATACATCCATTTAAAAGAAATTAAAGAACTTTGTCAAGGGGAAAATTTAACGAAGTCTCAGTTCAACATCGCGCTGGAGTCCAGACACGATCCTTGAAGTGACAGAGGCGTCTATCGAGCGAATAATACTCATAAACTGCTCTTGCAGAGAAGTCGGAAGTGCTTGTGAAAAGGTTACCTGCGTTGAAAGGATTTGAATATTACTCGTATCTTGCACTCGCTTCAGATCAACGATGCCTGCAGCACGGAGTGCGGTCTCCATCGCTGCTGAGGAAGATGACTGTGTCGCTCCTTGAATCATATCCACCCGCAACGTCGCGATCGAGGCGCTTTGTGATGCTGTCTTCGTAGAAGACACGGCTCGCGTCGGTAATGGAGCAAGTGTTTCTGCTTGAGATGGGGGTATAGTTGGCTGGCTATTCGTCACAACTACGACACCGACCAGAATCGCAATGAGACCGCCGAATGAACCCAAAAGAATTGGCAGCCGTCTTGGGTGCTTCTTGTCTGCCGCATTCTCCGTTATCGACTGGAGTGGGTTTAGAATTGGTGAAGGATCAAAAAGATTGTGGTCTTTCAGATTCTCAATCGATCCGAGAATCTGCGAGCACAGTTGTGGGGTAACACCTCCTTGTGTGGATACAGAGTTAAATGCGCCGATCGGGACAGCAAGTTCAACTTCACAGTTCTGTTTCACCAACGCGCTCTTCATGAGAAGAACTGCGTCCTTGTTTACCGTGATAACGCGGGTTACTTTATCGAGATGAAGTACCGACTTTGCGACATTGTCGAACGGAACATTATCAACAAAGAGCTTGATTGCCTCATCTTGTTTTCCGGGCTCCATACCCGAAAAGTCCTTTGTAAAGGTGAGCGACTCGGACACGGTAATATATGCGCGACTCGATCGAACACCGTGAACGTTCAAAAACGACTCAAACTGTTTTAAGAATAACTCGTGATTGAGAATCTCCATATCCTTCATGATGGTTGTTGGTAGGTCTAAATAAAGAAGCTCTCCTGTTGCAAAATACAACCATACTCGTGCTCGATCCAGGTGTGTAAGTATTGTTTGTTTATCTGCCATATTATTGCTCCATCCAGGATGTTACTGTAAGTATACCGGCGCTGTCGCTCGCAATCACCTGAATTGTCCGTTTAAACTGCCCTGCTGTTCCGACGGCCGTGATGGTCTTTGGATTGGTTCCTGTTACCGTTGTCTGTACGGTGCCTGAACCGACCGTTAAGGTCTCACCGGTGTATGAGGTGTCTCGTAGCACTCGGATGAGAGCATTTTCAACTCCACTCTCGGTGACCGAGTAGGCGGTATCACTGAGCTGAGTGCTTGTTGCCGCCTTAATATTAATAAAGGCGTTTACGATTGCGGCAGTAAGCACCGTGAGAGCTATGGCAACGAATGAAACAAGCATGAGAAGTGCCTGTCCCTGTCGTTTTGAGTGAATGTATATCTGCATAGTTTTAGCGAATCGCAACTGCTGTTTGGATAATGGTTGATTTGAGTCCGCTGGATTTTCGCACCTTACCGGTAACGGTGTATGCGATCTGGAGCGCGTTCTTCCCATTCGTGTTCCCGAGTCTTCGAAATGTTACGGCGCTTATGTCGGTGTTAAAGCTGTGTAGTCGCACTCCGTTCAAGGTGAGCGTCGACCCAGTGAGCGTGTAGGTGTTGGTTGATCCGTTTACGACTAACACAAGCGAGCTCCCCTGCGAACCGAGTGATGAAGGAGTTGTGATCGACGTAGCATTTTTTATATCGTAGGTGAGGCGCTGGAGTATAAACCGGGCGTCCTGTGCTGTGTATGAGATTGCCTCTGATTCACGCTTAATGTCGAGTACAGTTAAAAAGAAATGCGTAAACACAACAAGCAACGTACCAAAGATACCCATATAAATAATGAGTTCGATAATGGTCGTCCCTCGCGTATTACGCATTCCTCGGTTCATAGATTATGGTGAGTAATTTACGGTCAAATCATTCAACACAGCAGTCTGGTTTTGATCGTACGAATCAAAGAATGCTCGATACTTCATGCACCTTCCCGGATTATGGTAAAAATTACTAAAATCTCCTACTAACACAGCGCTTCCTGTTGCTTGGTAGTATGTGCTCGCTGTGCCGTCCGGCCCAACAAAGTCATATGAAGCGCCCGTGCAACTTCCCGATACGGCGTCGGCAACCGCAAGCTGAAACTTGAGCGATGTGTTTGCGGGTATTGAAGTTGAGGTAAAAAAGCGGTTGTAGGTCGTATTAAATCCCGTATCAAACACTCTCGAGTCATAGGAACCAGCGGCATTATATGTTCCGTCTGGACCTCCCTGAATAATCTTCAACTCATTTACGTTGGTATTCGCAACCATATATACAAAGTTGTCGTAGTCCGCCTCGGTAACCGAGGTTAAATCATTAAAACCTTGATCAAAGTTTATTCCACCGCAGTATGTCGGCGTTGCCTCTGTTTCACTATTCAGTACTTGGTATTCCTGAGCGTCGCTTCCGTTTGTAACACCATCGTTACCGACAAGGACTACGCGTTGCCCGTTGAGTACCGTCATCGACCGTCGAGGAAACAGCTCCGCATTTGCTCCCGTCCCGGTATAGTATCCGGTGCTTGGTCCGGTGCCGTTATTTGCTCCCGAAAGGAATGTTGGGGCGGTTTTCGTTGTAGTGTTAAGGATGTAGAATTGCTTACTAGACGCGCCTCCGTTCGATGAAATGTACGCACGAGTTCCGTCTGACTTGGCAAAGACAGAATTCGCTGCCTCCTCGGTCCCTGATGCAGTGTTGAAATCGTACGATCCAGCGAGTTTCCAACCGCTATTTCCACCTGATGCCCGTCCGCACGACTTACTACTCACCGTCGGACTACTCACACCATCCGGAACATTGGTAACATTTGCGATATTGAACTCGGGATTGGTCCCGGCTCCTACCGCGGCATAGATATAGGTACTTCCTCCGGTGGTAACTGGATAGATATCGTTTGTTGCATATAACTCGACATTGCCTCCGTCTGCGCAGGTAGATGCATGAGCAGGGGTTGCGGTATCACTCCACGATGTTCCTGTCTCACCTGCTGAGTACTTCCTATCTGTTCCGTTTCCTGGTAGACATTCATACCCATCAAGCTGTATCCGACATCCGATCATATCTAATCCACTCGACGGTGATTTCGAGTCGATCGTACTCAAATCAAATACATACAGATAGCCACCCGAAGCCACATAGCCTCGATCCTGGAACGTGGTGACTGATGTTGCACCATACCCAAACGGTGACTGATCATTCGTTGGTGTACCGCCGGTATAATGAACCTTCACTCCCACATAGTCCAGAGAAAAATCACGCGAGGTATTACTTGCTACATCAATCACTCGTACTCGAAAGTTTGCGTTTGAAAACTGTGTATCGCTCCACGATCTTCCCCAGGTGTCGAGCGCACTACCGAGCGTATATGTGGAAACGCCGGTGGTTAAGGTTGTGGTTGTTTTGGCGGAGGTCCAAGTTGTTCCCCCATCCCATGAGAGTTGTACACAGTGTTGTGGACTGCCGGTGCTACTGTCAACCTTTGCATCAAGCTGAACCTCTACTCCATTAATGGTCGCACCTGACGGAACGGTAAGGTTGTAGTTATAAAATCGATGCTTATCTTTATCTGCACCGGTGCAGCTCGTCCCGGTTCCATTTCCGCTGTTGGTATCCACCGCGAATGAGTTATTGCTTGAGTATGCGCGTGTAGGGTTTGACTCAAAGCCATTTCCATCTCCTCCTGAGTCGGCGCTGTTTGCTGTGGGACTTTGGAAGCCGGTGTCTGTACCGTTGTACATAACCGTATTAAAGTACGTCCAGTACTTGTAGATTTTGTTTACTGGATCTGCAAACTCGCCACTTGTGTCATTGTCGTTCGCCGCATTTCCGTCATCGTACAAAACCGCAACAACTTCGTGATCAGTGAGATCGGTAGCAAGAAGCGCATACTTTTTTCCTGAGGGCGACGTATATGTGGCGATATCATTCGTTTTAAAACTATTAGTGAGATTTATACCGGTTGGAACATTTCCTGCATCGCTGTACTTTGCTGCGTCGAGCGTAAAGGTTCCACGCTGGGAGGAGGTTGGAGGATCGGTATTTGCAGTTACTCGGATGTGCGCCATCTTAGCAGAGGTGGTTGCGTACGGTGCGACCGCAACAACCGCATCGTTGGGATTTACAATCGAGGCGCTCGCGGTTGCGGCGACGGCGATCGGAGGTCCATCAGGAAGATCAATTGTAGAGGTTGAAAATTCCGGTGAGCACCATTTCGCCTTCGTATTGTTTGCCATCTGTAGTTCGCCCCCCGATACATTCGTAGTAGAAGTATTCGTTTTTGTTCCAAGATCAAACTGTGCCTGAGTTGTGTCGATGAATGCGCCGTTATCGAGATACCTTGTCATGTAAAACGAGGATGAAATTGAGGTTGCCTTTGGCTGTGTCCAACTAACATTGATAGTTACACTTTTTGTCGATGGATCATTACTTCCACCACTCGTGACGATCGCGCCACTAGAGTTCCGTTGAGCACTGCTAATCACGATGCTTCTTGTGAGATCTGCAGAGGTCTCACTCCCAGCGGTGAGTGTCCAAGTATTGCCAGAAACAACAGGGTGATACGTACCATCGGTCTGAACATTCGCCCACCCAGCCTCACGAATGACGCGGAGCGCCTCTTTTGCCTCCTGCATGTATGCGACCGCCATCATTCTTTTTTCTTGCTGGGGCTGGCCTTCTCGTGTTGATAAAAATCCTTGTGTGAGGAACGGGATTAATACGGCAAATAATCCCATTGCTAACACGAGCTCAACCAACATCTGTCCTGCGGTTGAGATGCTCTTTCGCAGCGGTCCAAAGCCCTTAATTTTGTTTCTGCTGTTTCGTGTTTGACTCTGTTTCATAGTATATAAACTGCTACTGTAACGACTCGACAACGCCATACTGATTGAGATGTAATGTTTTTGTCAGTCCGCCCACCGAGTCTTGGATTACCACAGTTGTATGACTCGCTGAGTAATTCGTCATCGCACCGCTCCCGGTCGCGAAGATGATCTGCGAGTTCGGCAGATCAATCGAGCTAAATCGCAGATTTTCATGAAGCGGGGTTGTAAAGTTTGTACTATTTCCCGCGGTATAGGTCGATCCTTGGAAAGTCGTATACCCGGTAGCACTGAAATACAGTCCGTAACTACTCTTTGCTGTACCGGTGCTCGTGTCGCTATTCATACTTTTGTTTTGTTGATTGCTTATCTCTGCTAGTAAGGTATCGATGGTCGTGTCGAGCGTATTCGTTCTCTGTGGAGCAAAGAGTGTATTTGCACCCAGCACGAAGAGTCCGCCCACAACCGCCATCACAACGATAATTTCAAGCAATGAGAACCCTTGATTTCGATGTGACCTAACCATGTATTTTTCGTAATGTAAAACTAAAGGTTGCTCCTTTGCCTGGACCGGGCGACGACGCTTGAATTGTTCCCTGATGCATGTCGATAATAGATTTACTGATGTATAGCCCTAAACCTGTTCCTTCCGACTCGCTTTTGTTGGTTTGATAGGCGGTCTTGATGAAGCCAAATTTCTGAAAGAGACCTGCCTGCACCTGTGCTGTGAATCCCGCTCCGGTATCGGACACACGCGTGAGAACAGTATCCTCTCCAACCTCGAAAGAGATTTTAATCGTTCCACCACGGGGTGTGAATTTTAAGGAGTTTCCAATGAGGTTGATAAGCACCTCGCGAATCTTCTCTTTGTCTGCGTGCACCGGTGGCGTTGCACGATCCTCCACACTGATTAATATCCCGAGCTGAGTTGCTCGAGCAACGATCTCGGTCACGATATCGGTGGCAAGCGCATGAAGATCGACGGACTCTAGATTCATCGACATACGCCCTGACTCAATGCGCGAAGTGTCGAGCATGTCGTTGATAAGGTGAATAAGTCGGACGGTTGAGCCATACGCTCGATCGAGATAGAGTTTTTGTTTTTGATTGAGAAGTCCATTCTGAGCCTGCATCAGCATCCAAAGATATGAACGTATTATGGTCATGGGAGTTCGGAGCTCGTGCGACGCGATCGAGACAAACTCGTCCTTGAGCTTGTCGAGCTGCTGAAGTTTTACATTCGCTTCTTGAATCTCTCGATACAACATGGCGTTATCAAGCGAGATACCGATCACTTCAGAGAGTCGGTCCATCACATCTGCCTTCAGACCCGAAATGAGCTCTTCATCCTCGCTGAGAAAAAATACGATCGCACCAAGCGTTTGTTCCCTAACGAGGAGCGGAAGCACAACCGACGTCCGAACATGGATATTCCCCTGAATCGCTGATGCGGTGTTGAGGTCGGTCATGGGATGAAAAATATCGAAGAGATACTTTGTCACTTTTTTCTTTCGTTCATTCACGACTCGCACCAACAGATTATCCTTATGTTCAGCGAGAGAAACAGACTGTTCCTGAAAAATCTTGAGAAGCAGCTGTTCATACTCCAGCATCGTTCCCGAAAGCTCCATTGCGATGTTCTTCAGATTGGTTTTATTGAGAAGAAATATACCGACTCCACGAAATCCAATCTCCTGCAGGATAAGCTTCACGACACGCTCAGAGATATGTTGAGGATCGGTGATAGTACTCAACGTGATCTCATCAATTTGCTGCAACAAAGACAGTACCTTATTTTTCTCAGCAAGCTCACTATTCTTTTTGTATATCTCCTCATTAATATGAGTGAGATCGCTCGCGGCCACTGAATCACGGACCGACCCGGCAACGGTAGACATAAAATCAGTATAGCGTCTCCGAGTGACTGTGTGCGAGAACACGCAGTATTACCTACTTATTTGATCACGAGAGGAACTGTGGAAGCTTTCCTTTTGGAATGTCGGGGACGTACTCCATCGCGGTATCACGACATGAATGTACCGCCATCTGTCCAAACAGTAGCTTGTATTGATTTACGAGAGCGTCGAGCACCGCTCCTTCATCACCCGCAAGCGAAACTTCACGTTTCGCCCAGTCTACTGTGAGCCCGGTAACCTTTTTTGCCTGCTCAAGCGCAATCGGACCAATAATGTCTTCTTGGTGTTGGATAATTTTAACCGCAATCTTTGCGTACACGTCCATAGGTTGTTATGAGGCTCTCAGTTTATTAACTAAACCGTCGAACTCCATCAGCGCAAGTGTCATACACACATACGCAATAAGATACACGAGATCATTTACTCCACCCGCAAACCACCAACCGCGTTGCGCCTGATACAAGAACGTGAAGTCGGCGGCATACTGCACAAACAACGCCGTGATAATGAAGATGATGCGAGGTCGCATAATGCCACCTAAGAACTTCCTTGAGAGAAGGAGTGCTAAGACTGCGAATGAAATATACACCGCTTCTCCGAGCGGGTATCCAAAGTCTAGAAATGCCTTGATAGGATCGTTTGCACTATATTCATACCCCTGGAGAAAGATGAAGTAACTCGCTATCACCATGGCAAATGGGATTACTACTACCTGAATCTTCGATGAGAGCGATCTGAGCGAAAGCTTCGCTCCTGCTACGTGACCGAGCGACCACGCGCCATAGAGGTAAAGCGGAATGCTGAGAAAGTATCCGACATCACCCGCAGACGGGTATGGAACCTCCTGATGGAGGTAGTAGATGTAGTATGAATATGACAACTGTCCGAACTCCTGCGCAAACAGCCCAAGCGAGAATGCTGTCAACGAACGACCCATCACGCTTCTCATACCTCCCCATTTCTTTGCCCCGATTAATCCCCACACACCTCCCCAGATTGCAATGAGGCCGTAGAGCGCTGCGAAGAGCTGTCGCATCGGGCTCGCCTGGTCTTCACCAAGCTGAATCATACCCCACCAGATTACAAAACCAAGGAAAAACACGAGTACGAACTGTGCCTTTTTATTTTTAAAAATGACATCCATATCTCCAGCATAGTCAGATCTCCCTTGCGTGTCAAGAACGCCAACCCTATACTTGCAGAATGACCTGGCTATTTTATGCACTCCTGAGCCCAATAATCTATACCGTAGTTAATTTTATTGATAAGTATGTTGTGGAGCACCGCGTAAAGGATTATCGCGCAATGCCTATCTATGGATCAATCACCGGTGCCGTTGTTGGAACTCTGTTCTGGATGATTACGGGATACCCTGCGCTTCCGCTACAAGACTGCCTAATTCTTTTTTTAAGTGGTTCGCTCACGATTTGGGGTGCGGCACTGTATTTCAACGCAATGTCGCGATCAGAGACAAGCGTCATTATTCTTCTTCTGCAGTCTCTCCCGATTTTCACACTCGTATTCTCCTTTGTACTACTGGGCGAGCGGCTGTCATTCCCTCAAATGATTGGATTCATTTTTCTCATGTCGGCCTCTCTTCTCGCATCATTTCGAAAAAGTAGACGAAGAACAAAACTCGACATTTCATTCTGGTTAATTATTGCAACAAACATATTCTGGGCTGCCGCTGCAGTTCTCGTAAAATTTTCGGTTACCAATCTCTCGTTTTCACAGATTTTGAGCTATGAAAGCTGGGGAATCGGACTTGGTGGAGTCGCATTACTGATACTCCTCCCTCAGACGCGTTCTGCATTTATCCAGAGCGCACAGAAATCATCGAAAGGCACCTTACTTATCTTCTTCACGAACGAACTAATTTTTGTGGGAGCTAAATCGATTACATACTATGCATATTCAATCGGACCGGTATCACTCGTTAGCGTAGTAAATGGTATCCAGCCATTTATCGGTCTGTTGTATGGATGGCTTCTTACCGCTCTGTTCCCCAAACAGTTCTCGGAAGACATCTCCAAAAAAGGTCTCGCACACAAGGGGGCGCTTGGCATTCTTGCTCTCGTTGGGCTTGTCGTTATATTCTTATCATGATTCCCAATTATCCCCGGTTTAAAAAAATCACGATTCGAGATAAGGCGGTTATTGATCGTTTTGTTTCTCGATATGATCCGTACTCGGACTTTAATTTTGTGAGTTTGTACAGCTGGAATACCGATAAAAATACGGCGCTTTCACGTTTGAATGGAAATCTTGTGATTCGCCTCAAAGACTATACTGGTGATGGAGTTACGTACTCGATTCTGGGAGAGACAAAGTTACAAGAGAGTATTCAAACCCTTCTGACGTCGCTTCCGCGCAACGGCGAGCTAAAACTTATTCCCCACATCGTCGCCGATCGCATAAATCGAAATGACACCCCATCAGACATCATTCTCAATGAAGATCGTGACAATCACGATTATGTCTACGAGCTCGATGCGATCGTAAATCTTCAAGGAAATGACTTCAAAAAGAAACGGAATATGATTAAAACCTTTCGCACAAAATACCCCGAAACGGTCTTTGAAATTCTTGACCTCGGCAACAAACAACATCGCAAACAAATAATGGACCTCGTTCATGAATGGGTTGCAGCCAAAGATACCTCACTGAATGAGGATGAGGTGCTTGGGTTACAGAATGTTTTTGCACTCCACAAACACATTTATGGCACAGGACTGTTCTATCAAGATCGGTTAATTGGGTTTTCGATCGTCGAACACCTCCATAACAACTTTGCGATGATCCACTATGAAAAAACAAATCACGACTATCCCGGAGTGACCGAACACCTTATGGTGGAAACTGCACGACATCTGCGAGGTAATGGAATAACACATCTCAATTTTGAACAAGATCTGGGTGTCCAAAACCTCCGAACCAATAAATTGCTTTGGCGACCAAATCGATTCTTAAAGAAGTACCGAGCTCATCACCAGGGTTCGGATCGATAAACAGCAATTGCGAGCGCGCATGCTGGATGGTCCATAACCTGCTTGATCGCAACAGCGGTTTGCACTTTCTCCTTCACAAACCGGACATGTCGAAAAGCGCACATATCTGAAAGCGAGTTGCGAATGCGACTTTCAATGTCAAACTCTACGGCTACCTTCGTGTCGCCAACAAGCTCATGCTCGACAAAAAATCCCCGGCCGTCCTCAAGCTGATACCACCCGACTCCGGCAGCGATAAATTTACCAACCTCGTTTGAGCGCATCTCAGCACGCACAACATACAGTCGGTGTCCAAAATCTTCTGGTGGCGTGGTGTACATTTTCTTTCTTGCGATGGTTGATTCTGGAGGAATAATTGACGAAAGAATAATAAGATTGTAGTTCGAAACGCCAGCATTTTGAAGCGCGTTATCGAAGGCAGAGAGTAATGTTTTTCCTTCACCGGTTGAGGTAACAATCTGAATTTGCATCCAATGATTATAGCAACTTTAGATCTCATGTTTGACAACCGAATATCAATTCTCTATAGTTGTTCCTATGTCACGCATACTCGTGGTCGACGATGACCCAACGCTTCGCGAACTCTACAATGAAGTGCTCACCTCTGCGGGGTACCAGATCGACTTTGCGGTCGACGGTGAAGAAGGACTCCAAAAAATTAGGGCGGGCTCGTACGATCTCGTTCTTCTTGATGTCATGATGCCTCGACTCGATGGACTTGGTGTTCTTACAAAGCTCCAGACCGAAGAACCGAAACCTGCAAAGATGCCGAAGATTGTGGTCTGGACCAACCTTTCTCATGATCCCGCAATCAAAGAGGCGATGCAGAAGGGAGCAACGAACGTTCTCGTAAAGGCAGATCTCGCTCCAAACCAGGTCGTTGAGATGGTGCAGAAATACCTTCCACAACAACCCGTTCCAGCTGCCACCCAACCGCCGGCGGCAGTAGCACAGCCCGCGGTCCCTCCGAAGAAATAACCTTCTATGCCATAACGTCTGGCTTCTCGTCGCTCCAACCAATCATCTCGCACCGCCAACCGACCCGATAAGCCCGTAGATCGGCGCAATAATAGAAAGCATCATGCTCCCTACCATAATACCGACAACCATCAGAAGAAGCGGCTCAAGTAAGGTTGTGATTGTGCTAAGCGTTGAGGTGACCTGGTAATCAAGGTGAATTGAAATGTCCTTTAGTGCCTTGTCTAGCCCTCCGCTCTTCTCGCCCGCCTCGATAATTTTGATCATGATTCGCGGTGCGACATTTCTCCTACTTTTTAATCCATCAGAGAAGGGTTTCCCTGACAGAACCATCTCCTCACACTCCTTAATCATCTCGTGTACCTTTTTCTTCATCACAACGTCTTTGGTGAGGTCGAGCGCAGTAACAATTGGAATTCCTGCGCTGAGCAGCAAATGAAGGCTTCTCGTAAATCGCGTGAGGTCGATGTACCGAATGAGGTTTGTTACGAGCGGGAGAGAAAAAATGGCATTGAGCACGCCCTTTCGATTTACCTTGATCAAAAAGATGAATCCCCCGATAATGACGGCGATCCCTATCACCAATGGAACTGTCTGCTTCAAAATAAGATCGGAGAGGAAGATAAGAATTTTGGTCGGAAGCGGAAGTTCGGTCTTTAGTCGCGAAAAAACGACCGCAATTCGAGGCACAACAAAGGTAAGTATGAGGAGCAAGACACCAAGGAACATCACCATGATAAGTGTCGGATAGATGAATGCCGACCGAACCTTATCAATGAACTCCTGCTCTTTTTTGATGGTGTCCTTCAGATCAACGAGGGTCGCATCGAGGGTTCCCGCCTCCTCAGATGCGCGAATAATGTTGATCGTAACTCGATCGAAGACCTGCGGAAAGCGTTCGAACGCGGCGTACAGACGCTTTCCTTGATTAATGTCATCTTTGATTGACTGAAGCACGATTCTAGTATTCCCCTTAGCGTCTTCCATGAGCGAGTCGATGATCTCGATGATCGAGATACCTGCACCAAGCATTGTTGAAAGATTACTAATAAAGCTAATCTTCTCGCTCGTCGAAAGCGTTATGTGTTTTGGATTTTTCATTAAGAGTCGACCTTGGTAATACGTAATACCTCTTCAATCGTAGTAATTCCCTTCGCTACTTTCTGGAGGCCATCGTCGAGCATCGTTGTCATTCCTTCTGTAAGCGCCTGCTTCTGAATTTCATCGGCGCTCGACTTCTGAGTAATGAGGATCCTGAGTTTTTCGGTGATCTCCATAACCTCAAAAATACCTACTCGGCCAGAGTATCCGGTAAAGTGGCAGACCTTACAGCCCTGCCCTTTGTAGAGCCGTATCTCTTTCTTCTCTCCGGTCGTGAGATAGTGTTTCTTAATCTGCTCTTCAGGAAGATTTTTTCGGAGCTCTTCCTCGGTCACTACGTACGAAATTCGGCAGTTTTCACAGATCTTACGGATCAGACGCTGTGCGATCACAACATTCACCGTTGATGCTACGAGAAACGGCTCGACCTTCATGTCGATCAAGCGCGGCATTGTTGTAGCTGCGTCGTTCGTGTGGAGCGTTGAAAGTACGAGATGGCCGGTCAACGCTGCGTTCACCGCGATACCTGCGGTTTCACTATCACGAATCTCTCCCACAAATACGATGTTCGGGTCCTGACGAAGAATTGAGCGCAGTCCGCTTGCAAAGGTCAGATTCGTCTTTGGATTCACATGAATTTGGTTCACGCCCCGAATGCGATACTCCACCGGATCCTCGATCGTCGTGATGTTTTTTTCTCTCGTATTCAAGATCTTTAAGATCGAGTAGATCGAGCTTGTTTTTCCTGATCCGGTAGGGCCGGTTGAAAGAATCATGCCATACGACTTACTGTAGGCATTACTCACCTTCTTCAGGTCTACCTCGCTCATACCAAGATCCAGAAGCGAGAGTCGACCGAGTCGTGAGGAGAGAAGACGCATCACTACCTTTTCACCCTCAGAAACCGGCAAAATAGAGACGCGGATATCGAGATCTTCTTCTTCGACCTTTACGCGAATCTTACCGTCCTGAGGAGCAAGATGCTCATCGGTACGGAGCTTCGACATAACCTTAATACGAGTTACAATACGATCGTGCAATAGCTTTGAGAGAAATAGAACGTCGTGGAGAATGCCATCGATGCGGAAACGGACCAACGAATTCTTCTCTTCGGGCTCAATGTGAATGTCCGAGACCTTGTCTTGAAACGCATAGTTAATTAACAGGTCAACAATCTGCGAAATCGGTGCTTCGTTCTCCGCCGCAGCAACTGACCCTGCCTTCTCTGCCTCCTGTCGAATGAGTTCATCAAAGTTTTTCTGTAGTTCCTTGCGATAAATATGGAAGGTGTTGTAGATGTCTTTTTCTGTTGCGAAATAGGGAACAACCTGTTGGCCTGTTTTCTGCGCTACAAGCTTGATGAGTTCCTGGTTGTATGGATTAGCCATCGCAAGCTTAATCCCTGTTTGCGCGCGCTCGAACGCAATAGCTTTTTGTTTTCGAGCAACCTTTTCCGGAATGATGTGAAATACATCCTCTGGAATGGATAACTTACTCAGATTCACAAACGGAATCTTCAGGTAGTTCGCGATCATGAGGCCAAGTGTTTCGTCAGGAATAATGTTCTTTTCGAGCATTGCCTCATCGAGGTTAATATTGGCATTCTTTGCAAACTGCGTAAGCTCCTCCAGTCCTGGTTTATCTACCAGTCCGTTGTGAAGAACGAGCTGTGAAAGTTGGTCATTCGACAGTATCATATTATGTATACAAACAGCTGAAAAAACAGCCTATTTTGATGTTACTCTAATTCAAAACCGCATTCAATCGACATTTTAATGAATCTGGAAGAAGACTGTCTGAGAGCTCCAAAGGCCTACTGAACAGAAATTTTTGTCGTGTTTATACCAGCCTGCTTAAACAGCGTTAGTCCACCAACAAAGTGCGGGTCATGGCGATAGTAGACTCGGGAGATGCCGGCGTTGATAAGAATCTTGGCACACTGAGGACACGGTGAGGCTGTTGTATACAAGACAGCACTCTTCGTAGACAGTCCGTGTAGAGCTGCCTGGATAACTGCGTTCTGTTCAGCGTGGATACAGATACATTCTTCTTCGCGCTCGCCTTTTTTAATACGACCGAGATGTCGCTCGTTGCACCGCACGCACCCTCCTTCGTCGCAGTTTGTAATCCCATGTGGCGTTCCGTTGTATCCGGTCGCGATGATTCTTCTGTCCTGAACGAGCACCGACCCCACACTTCTTCGAATACAGTTTGAGCGCGTTGCAACAACATCCGCGAGTCTCATGAAGTATATATTCCAGGCAGGTCTCTTCATGGCTCTATTGTATCAAAACTTGATACAATAAGCCGTACGGGGTGTAGTTTAACGGTAGAATGCGCGGCTGGGGGTCGTGCGGCCGGGGTTCAATTCCCCGCACCCCGACCAACACCCAGGACACAACGCGTCACCTCATTACCATGACACATCTAAATTTTTTTGAATCGCTTGGCTGGAGACAGGACAAGGAAGGGAAAAGCCTCGAGGAGGTTCATCGATCGATACCGATTCCAAAGACGCTCTCGTTTTGGCGAAAAATGCTTGCGTTTGCAGGACCAGGATTTCTTGTCGCTGTTGGATATATGGATCCCGGAAACTGGGCAACCGATCTTGCGGGTGGCTCTCGATTTGGTTATACGCTTCTCTCGGTCATTTTCATATCAAATCTCATGGCTATGCTTCTCCAGCATCTAGCCGCAAAGCTCGGAATCGTGACAGGGAGAGATCTTGCCCAGGCCTGTCGTGATCACTACAAGAGACCGGTAGCTCTTATGCTCTGGGTTCTCGCAGAGATTGCCATTGCGGCGTGCGACCTCGCAGAAGTCATTGGCTCGGCAATCGCGTTGAACCTTTTATTTAAGATTCCGCTAATGATTGGTATCGTGATAACCGTACTCGATGTCATTCTTCTCTTGTTGTTGCAACATAAGGGATTTCGGTATCTCGAAGCACTGGTTATTACACTTATTCTGACCATCATCGGCTGTTTTGGACTGGAAATTTGGCTATCACAACCAAACATAGCCGCAGTGATCGAGGGACTGATCCCCTCGACGCAAATCGTTTCGAATTCAGACATGCTCTACATTGCGGCGGGTATTCTCGGTGCTACCGTGATGCCACACAACCTCTATCTTCACTCTGCCGTGATCCAAACGCGAGACTACGATGAGTCGGATGAAGGAAAGAGGGAGGCAATATGGTTTGCCACAATCGACTCAACCTTCGCACTTTTTCTCGCATTTTTTGTGAATGCAGCGATTTTGATTGTTGCAGCCGCAACCTTCTATAGTCGGGGAATTGGTCAAGTTGCGGAAATTCAGGATGCATATAAACTACTCACGCCACTTCTCGGCACAACTGCAGCGAGCATCGCATTCGCCCTTGCCCTATTGGCGTCGGGGCAGAACTCTACGATCACCGGCACGTTGGCGGGGCAGATCGTTATGGAGGGATTTATTCATATTCGGCTCAAACCATGGCTTCGACGCCTCGTGACGAGACTCATTGCAATTATACCCGCGGTAGTTGTCGTATGGTTTTTTGGCAACTCCGGACTCAATCAGCTACTTATTCTGAGCCAGGTCATTCTCAGCTTTCAACTTCCATTCGCGGTCTTCCCACTCGTACAGTTCACTGGAGAAAAAGCAAAGATGGGGAGGTTTGCAAACCCGGTCTGGGTCCAGTTTCCCGCCTATGTTGTGGCCGTCGTCATCGCTACTCTTAACGTGTGGCTCGTCTACAATGTTTTATTCGGATAAGCTCCCGGTGCGATCCGCTACAATGTGCTCATGCAGATTTTCCTGTATTTTGTGTTCTGGCGACTGATTGACTGGATTATTTCTATATGCGCTCCTACAGCAGTACCGTTTCATGGATTGTTCTCGCACCCCACAACTCTGCTTCATTACGGTCTCCCTCAATCAATTCGTTCATTTGCAAACTTTGACGGCGTCTTCTATATCAGAATCGCAGAACAGGGTTACGCTCAGTTTGAACATGCATTCTTTCCTCTGTATCCATCGCTTATGCGATTCGTCTCTCCGCTTGTTGCGGGGAACACGCTCCTTGCCGGACTCATTCTTTCAAACGGTTGTTTTCTCGCAGGACTGTATTTCTTCTCGCGATATCTCAATCTCACGTTGCATGAGCGTGACCGTCAAATCATTCCTTCTAGTATTCTGATGGTTCTCGCATTTCCTACCTCATTCTTTCTTGGATCCCTTTATACAGAGGGGGTATTTTTTCTTCTCCTGACGGCCTCTTTCTACTTTCTTGCACAAAAAAAGTACTCATTTTTATTTATCACGTCGCTCCTCGCCGCATTGACGAGAATCGTGGGAGTTTTCCTTTTTCTTCCGATCCTTCTCGACAACTGGAGGAACACAAAAAACCGACTCGCAGCTGCTGGGCCAATAATCGGTATTGGGCTTTATATGGCCTATCTTCATGTCACCGTGCGAGATCCACTTGCGTTTTTTCATGCTCAGTCGGCATTTGGCGCTGGTCGATCAACTCAGCTTGTCCTGTTGCCTCAAGTACTATTTCGGTATCTGAAAATATTTCTCACCACGCCTCCGTCATTCGCACTCTTTGTTGCACTGGTGGAGTTCATCATCTTCTCGGCTGTACTTGGCATAGTATGCTATCAGCTATTCGAACTCTCCAAAGGACGTGGGTCTGAGCACCGCGGCATAGTCGTATTTTCACTCATTAATACTCTTCTCCCGACCGCAACCGGCACTCTTCTCTCGACTCCTCGTTTCGCGCTGGTATCGCTCTCTGTGTATATCTTTCTCGGTCAGATTCGTAATAACATCTTTCGGAGGGTGCTCCTCATGACACTGAGTGCACTCCACGTCGTACTTGCGACATACTTTATCCAAGGCTATTTTGTGAGCTGATGACTATGAATAAACTACCTTTTTTTGAAAAAGCGTCGTCCGACTCCGGGTTCCGTTCACACGCACATGACCACCGACTCCCATCGTTCACAATGCTGATCATTATTTCGGTAGGTTTCTTTCTGTTGATCTCCATCCGACTCTTTCAGCTCTCGGTCGTAAAAGGAAGCTACTACCGACGGTTATCTGAGTCAAACCGAACTAAGGAAGTTGTTGTTGAGGCGCGAAGAGGCTCTCTTCTCGATCGGCGTGGTCGACTGATTACCGAGAGTCTTATGCCAAAAAAGACAGGGGTCAAGGACCGACTCATCTCGGACCGCGTGTCCGATTCGGGTGCGGCAGTAGGTCACATTGTGGGATACATTCAGCTTGCCGACAAGAGCGACCTCAAGAACGATATGTGCGTACATAAGCTTCAACTCGGTGATTCTGTGGGGAAAAAGGGAGTAGAAAAACTCTATGATTGTGAGCTACGCGGCATCAATGGATACACGCTTCATGAACTTGACGCGACCGGTGCCCCGATCCGAACACTCGGTAAAATCAATCCAGTAGACGGGACTCCGGTGACATTGTCTATCGATCTTCCGTTACAGAAAGAGGCGCATCGGCTGTTCACCGAAGAAATAAGTTCGCAGAGCGCATCGTTCCCGAAGCGAGAACAACTTGCGAAAGGGGCGCTCATTGCCCTTGAACCAAAAACCGGAAAGGTTCTCGCGCTCTACTCAAATCCGTCGTTTAATCCAAATGACTTCAATCAGAAAAATACCCAGTCTGTCACCACCTATTTGAAGGATCCTTACCAGCCGTTGTTTAATCGTGCGACAGAAGGCTCCTATCCACCCGGCTCGATCTTCAAGTTATTTGTTGCTACGGGCGCCCTCGAAGAGCGCGCCATGAAACCCGACACGATCGTCGAGGATACCGGACAGATCACGGCGGGCCCGATTACATTCGGCAACTGGTATTTCCTCCAGTACGGAAAAATGGATGGCGAAGTAAACCTCATTAAAGCTATACAGCGCTCCAATGACATCTATTTTTACAAGGCGGGTGAGAAGTTGGGAGTTTCAAATATTAAAAAATGGGCTGAACGGTTTGGGTTTGGCGACCGCACCGCACTTCCATTTCTTCAGGCGGAAGGACTTCTCCCATCTCCGTTTTGGAAAGAGGAAGTCTTGAAGGAGCAATGGTATCTCGGAGACACCTACAATCTCTCGATCGGCCAGGGGTATCTTCTCACCACACCGGTCCAGATCGCCCAGGCGGCTGCGGCGTTTGCAAATAATGGACGACTATGCGATCCCCAACTTAAACAAAATGAACAGCCTCACTGCATACAACTCCCTATCTCGAAGGAGACGCTCACCCAGGTGAGAGAAGGGATGAGGCTTGCCTGTACTACTGGTGGAACCGGTTATCCATTTTTTGAGTTTACTCCTCCTGGAAAAGGCCGGATGCAGGTTGGATGCAAAACCGGTACTGCCGAGTCTCATGGGAGCGGATCGCAGTCGCCTCATGCATGGTTCACGGTTTTTGCTCCGTTTGATGATCCCCAGATCTCCGTTACGGTTCTTGTTGAGAACGCCGGTCAAGGATCGGACGTAGCCGCTCCGATCGCTAAAGAACTCCTGACTGCATTCTTTCGGACGCGCTGAGCCGATTTGATACAATGACCTATGTCTTACGCAACGGTAAAAAAACGACTTACTGCTCTTGACGGACTCCGGGGTATCGCCATTCTTCTTGTATTCCTCAATCATATAGATTCACTCCATATTGTGAGAAACACTCCTTCATTCTTGCGCCCATTAATAGAAACAATTTTTTCTGGTGGGACGGTCGGCGTCCTCCTCCTTTTCGTATTGTCGGGCTTTCTTATGGCATACATCTATACAAATCCTTCGAACTATACCGCCTTTCTCCAAAAGAGGTATACGAGAATCTTTCCTCTTTTCATCACGATGTCGATAGTCATGTCTATTTTTCGTATCTTTCCAAATCTTGCTGTGGTGCCTCGGGTTGTCTTAATAATTCTCGTTCCATTTTGTTCACATATAATCTGGACACAGATCGTTCAACGGCGGTTGAGTTCGGATGCGGCGAGGAGGATATTTCTTAGCTTTGCCGGGGTTCAGTTTACCACCATGCTTTTCTACGGTTTTTATGTCATGCGCCAAACACCTGTTCAGTTCAATCAACAACTCGCAACACCCCTTCGAGAAAGTATTATCTGGCTTTCTAACGCAACGCTAACGATCCCCTTTGGCACATATATACCGATGCTTGATGGCGTATATTGGTCACTCGCAAGCGAGGTGCTCTTTTATCTCTTCTACCCCGTTCTTTTTGCACCATTTTTTCAGCGGATAGAGCGTGCGCAAAAGCCTCTTAAGTTATTGTTTTTTATAAGCACATTCCTATTTTTTAGCTCTTTAGAAACGCTTTCAAAACACCTACTTGGAACAAGTATGCTGAAGTTTTCGTATTTTTCGTATTTTGTTACCGGCGCAGCGGTTGGCTATCTCGCAAAGACACACGCCACGCGCGTTCGTAAGCACATCGAAAAAATCCCCAGCCTTCAGTCCGTTTTCTTTTTTGCGATAGCAGTGATCGTGGTTCGATATTTTCTCGCAAATACAACTGGCCCTTTGCGCGAATTTGTTGTGGTGATTGGAGCGATGACAACCGCGCTCATTATTGCCGTTATAATAAGTACTCAAGGACAAATCTCAAAAGCTCTGGGTGTTCGCCCTTTGGTATTTATCGGTGGTATCAGCTACTCCATCTATCTATCCCACACTGCTTTGGTTGACACGGGACATTTACTTCACAGACCTCAAAACAGCTATCAAGAACTTTTGTTTATTACTACCATATTAATCTGCACGATCGGCGTAGCAACCTATCTGAATAGAATGTTGGAAGCGCCATACTTCCGCCATCGCCCTGAACAAACAATCACACCACAGTCTTTATCTTCGAATAAGACATCTCTCAGTAGAATTGGCTGGATAACTTGCACTATTGTCATAGTCCTATTATTCATCGCTTATCAATCGCGCTTTAATCTTCTATCAAGAACGTACAAAGTTACGGCAGAAGCTCTTCAAACACCACAATTAGGACTAACAATAAAGAACGTTTCACTTCGCGATTATCCAGAACTTCTTATTACCTTCACAAGTCCTGAGGACCGGTTAGGCATAGTAACCGCCGACCTTACCTATTCTTACATCAAGAACGCAGATCCAACATCATCAGCACTCCTCATATTTAAAATGAAACCAAGTGACTCTCCCAACTGGACGTCGGTGTCTACCTTTAAACCGGTAGAGGTTGGCGACAGTCGGTCGCATCCGTTTGGGTTTCCTCTCATTCAACAGGCAAAAGGAAAAACATACACACTCAGCCTCTCGCTTAGCGATCGTACAGCTCCTCAAAATATTACTCTCAATATCACAAATGGTTCCGTGCTCACAACCGTTCACCAACTCAGTAAAAATGACCTTCTCCGCAGTCCCGTGAAAATTCTCTCTCTGTTGCAGAATCGGGCTTTGGTGGTTATACAAAACAATGAAGCACAAAATGTAGCTCTAAAAATGGCTCCTTTTATTGCGCTTTGTCTTGTGCTATGACCTCGATCCACACGCTTCATTGTAATTTTATTTGGTAAAATAAGACTTCGGACTACTGTGTTGTACGGCCATATTTGCTTTGATTTTCATCTATGGCAGAACAACTAGATTGTATCGTGCCCGGATAGTTAAGTGGCAAAACAAGCCCTTGGTAAGGGCTAGGCACGAGTTCGATTCTCGTTCCGGGCTCCACTTCTATCCTATAATATTGCTAGTTAGCTTCGTTTCAGGTATAATAGCGCATGGAACGAAGACTTCTCCAAAGACGACACCATCACGAGACACCAGTGTCACTTCAACATCAATTCCTTACCGGCCCACACGATCCTTATCACTGCGACCTGGTATTTTATACCGTAGCAAAGCACGCAGGTCTTCCTGTGCGACTTGAATTTTCGATCAAAGGTCAAGGTGTTGCAGGGGCGACGCAATCAGAAGTTTCATATTTTACCCATGACCAGCATGCCGCCCTACGTCTTGAGGGATTGAAGGAACGAATGTTTCGCAGCTCGGTCGACAGTCTTCTTCATAATATCGATACAGGCTTTGAACCTGAATGGTTTACTCACGTACTGAATGGGGGCTTGCAGCTTGATCGCTCTGTGCCCACCGACCTATCTCACTCAGGTCTTGTTGCGTTCTATGATAGGCACATGGATATGCCAAGCGGCTTCGATCTTGAGACCTATCAAGCTCTCACTCAAGCATACATAGAACTTCTCGGGGAAGGAGTTCGGGCTCTGAATCCCGAGGGACTCGTTCATCTTATGGAGCAGGAGATCAGGAGAGTTCTGAGCCAAAAACACGTGCATACTCGAAAACATTAAACTCATTTTGCACGAATTAGGGCTTCAGGATTATCTCAAATCGTTCCAGAATTCTTTGCACCTGTATCTTTTTGCGCTCAGTTACCTCAACTGCCACGATGCCAATATCCATTTGTCCGTAGAGCACCAGTGTATTGAGTGGGGCTAATAAAATGGCAGGAAGCACGAGAAGATCTTCTTCTCCATCGATCATGATGGTCATTTTGCCCTCCTCTCTGCCCTGGATAGCTCGGTAGAGCGCTGCTACTGCTTCGGCACTTATCGTACCAGGCGGATTTATCCCGTCAACCCGGGGTAATACTCCAATACTCCTTCGCTTATTCTTAAAGTCAACGATCGAGATGGTTGGAGATGATCCCACAGCGGTCAGAGAGGCTGTAACCACATCTCCGATTCCGATGGTGATTGGGATCAGTCGATCGGTGATGAATTCTGAAGTTTTCTTCGCGGCAATAGCTCGTTTCGACTCTGATCCCGAAAATATCTTTCCGAATGGTTTCCGAAGCCTAGCTCGGTCGTTATCTGGAAGACGCAATGACTGCCTGAATCGTGAGAAATACAGATACCCTTCGCGGTCTATTTCTCCGTTGCGAATACGTGTGGAGCTCAGACTGCCGCCGTCTTCCGCAGGTACTTCTGGCACCATCACGATTTTTAACACAGACAGCCCTCGCTTTCGCCGTTCTGAATTTACTTTCTGGACATTATGGAGAGTGGACGCTGTTGCAATGATTGCATCCATGCTTTCGTCGATGATAGATGGTCCATAAATATCGTTGATCGGCATAATAAAACAGGGCGCTGTGCCCCGCCAACGGTTTATCTCGGCTCGCAGGGCTCGTTGACGAGTAGAGTACGACTGCATTTGATTCCGGTGTACTTTTTGTTCAAGCGCCTTATCTGTTACCAATCCGATCGTTACCCGATCTCCATGAGCGAAGGCAGTTTTCAGGAGAGAGCGATGTCCGCGATGGAGATGGTCGAATGAGCCTCCGAGAACAATGTGTTGGTATTTCATGCGGAGGTGAATGGATGCTGGGCGACCGACGGGGATCGAACCCGCGACAACCAGTTCCACAAACTGGTGCTCTACCAACTGAGCTACAGCCGCCAATAGGCTTATTTTATCAATTTGCTCGTTATTTCTCTACCTGATCCGCTTTCCGCTATACTACATGTATGATTGGCTGGTTGCTCAAAAAAGTCTTTTTTGCGGTCTTGCTCATTGCAGGAGCATACTATTTGTATCAATCCTACGGATCAACCTTCCTTGCAAAAAATAGCCCGCAGACAAAAAAAATTGCGGATAACGTGCTCGGTGCGGTTACCCACATCGCGGCTGATCAAGCATCTCGCTCTGCATCGATTCTCGACATGGTCGTATTTCAACAAGCGACAAAACCGGTCATCGACCAGTACAATAAACTTCCGCGAGATAAACAGAATGAAATAAAAAAACAGATCTGTCGATAAGATTCTTCATTGATAACGGAACGGAATTTTGCTATCCTAGTAACCTATGCAGCTCAAGTACCTCGGGCACTCATCATTTCTCATCCGCGCAAAGGATGCAAAGGTGGTCACCGATCCGTTTGATCCAAAGTCAGTGGGACTGAAGTATCCAAAACAGGATGCTGACATCGTAACCATGTCACACCAACATGCAGATCACAATCACGTGGCAGGTGTGTCCACAGAAGCACTCATGATCGACTGGCCAGGTGAGTATGAGAAGTTGGGAGTTCGCATCACTGGATATCCAACGTTTCACGATGGTGAAAAAGGTTCTCAGCGTGGCGAAAATACCATGTACAAAATCGAGGCAGATGGAATCACAATTCTTCACTGTGGAGATCTTGGTCACCCGCTTACCGACGAGGTTGTGGAAGAAATTGGAGATGTAGATATACTTCTCGTTCCGGTAGGTGGCCACTACACCATCGGCCCTGATGAGGCAGTTTCGGTAATTCACAAAATTGAACCAGGAATCGTTATTCCGATGCATTACGGACATGGCGAGCTAGATCAGAAAATATTTGGACCGCTCACCGGCCTTGATGAGTTCTACAAAAAATACGGTTCACAGCCAGCAGAGATACTTGACGTCCTGAATATCAAGAAAGAGGCGGTTCCCGAAGAAACCAAACTCATCGCGATGAAGATCTAATTATTCCCGCGCTCTTTCATCCACTTTTTTCTCAGGTACTGTACAATACAAATCCCTATGGCAATCTCAAGCGACGCACTGAAAGTACCACCGCAGGATCTGCAGGCCGAAAAGTCGGTTCTTGGCGCAGTACTGGTAGATGCATCGTCAATTAACCTCGTGGTTGAGTTTCTGCGAGCGGAACATTTCTACAGCCGTGAAAATCAAACTATCTATAGCGCGATGGTTGCGTTATTTGAAAAGCAACAACCAATCGATATCGTTACACTCCAGAACGAACTCAAGCAGCTGGGTAAGCTGAAGGATGTAGGAGGTACCTCCTATCTTACCGAGCTCATCAACACGGTGCCAACCTCTGGCTACATCGAACACTATGGTCGCATTGTGAAAGACCATTACACAAAACGTCGGTTGATCGAGTTCTCCTCACGCACCGTTCAACGAGCCTTTGACGACACCGGGGATACCAAAAAGCTCCTCGATGAAGCAGAGAAGGAGATTTTTGCATTATCCCAACAGCACCTCCACCAAGATTTTGTGGAGTTGAAAGAAGTTCTTGCCGAGAGTTTTGAGCGACTTGAGGAGTTCCTCAAACAGGGGACCCAGTTCCGAGGACTTCCAACTGGGTATCCAGACATCGATAACAAACTTGCCGGGCTACAGGACTCGAATCTGATTGTTCTTGCGGCACGCCCCGGTATCGGTAAAACGACCTTGGCGCTTAATATGGCGCTCAATGTAGCGCTCAAAGAAAAACTACCGGTCGGATTCTTCTCGCTCGAGATGAGCAAGGAAGAGCTGGTTGATCGCCTCCTCGTCGGTCACGCAGATATCGATGCGTGGAAACTGAAGACCGGGCGACTTTCTGATGAGGACTATAAGCGACTCACCGATGCAATGGGGGATCTTGCGGATGCTCCAATCTTCATCGACGATACACCCGGCATCTCTGTTCTTGAGATGCGTACCAAAGCGCGAAAACTGAAGGTCGAAAAAAATGTGCGACTCATTGTGGTCGACT
>CAYZRL010000007.1:0-29679 GCA_964480835.1 uncultured Gammaproteobacteria bacterium | reverse complement strand
AGAATCTGCTTCAACGGTTTTTGTATGCCTTCATTAACTGAGCGTTCGCCGATCTCGAGTATCTTCGGCAGTCCTGTCTGCATATCTCTCCCTTTCACCTCCATTGTTCGTTCAACATACCCATCCCCTTCTTCAATTAACGCAGAGCCTATCTTCATCTTCACCTCTTCCGCAGTTCGCTCTCCAACTATTACGTTGTGCTTCTTGCGGAGATGTTGAATAATCGCCTCATCAATCTTCGTTCCAGCCACACGAACCGTCTTATATGCGACGAGCTGGCCGAGTGAAATGATTGCTATTTCCGCGGTTCCTCCACCCATATTCACGATCATATGTCCGGAAGGCTGCGCTATTGGGATTCTCGCACCGATTGCCGCTGCAAGTGGCTCTTCGATGAGATATACGTCCTGGGCACCTGCATGCTTACACGCCGACACCACTGCCCTCTTCTCAACCTGTGATGAACCTCCTGGTATCGAGATCATGACGTCGGTCCAGAGCGACTTCCCCTGGAGCGCCTTCTTCATAAAATAGGTCACCATAGCCGAAGTGGTGGTGTAATCTGCAATAACTCCTTCGCGCATTGGCCGAGAAGCTATGATCGATCCCGGAGTTCTGCCAAGCATCTGCTTTGCATCGTTTCCGACTGTTAAAATTCGTTTATCTTCGATTGAATACGCAACCACCGTCGGCTCGTTGAGCACAATTCCTTTTCCTTGCACGTACACGAGCGTATTCGCTGTTCCGAGGTCGATGCCAATCCTCTTCCGTTGAAAAAATCCCATATGAGTATGCGTGATGATCTTGTGAGCGTTCTCACGATCAAAATAACCGAATTTATTGTATAATATGGGAGTTGTGAAAACAAAAAAAAGAGCAAATAAACAGATCAAAACATCTCCATACTATATCAAAACAGCTCAAATCACCGAGCATGTTATCCGCACTGCTGTAATCGCTCTATTCATCCTCCTTTCAACATCAATCATTCTGTACGCTCGTGGCTATCGCGTCGATGTTCTCAACCGAAAGCTCTCACCGACCGGCATACTGGCAATAAGCTCGAACCCAAAAGCTGCAAAAGTCTTTGTTAATGGTGAGTTCAAAGGTGTAACCGACCTAAATTTATCACTTACGCCGGGATCCTACACAATCGATATTAAAAAGGATGGGTTTATTCCTTTCAGCAAGACGCTGGTGCTCCGAGGTGAACTCGTCGAAGCAATTGATCCTATTCTGTTCCCACAAAACCCATCACTCTCCCCGCTTACGAATCTTGGCATTTCAAAAGCAGTCGAGATCGACTCGAGCAATAAAGTCTTGGTAATGAGTGAGTCAGGCGATCCAGAAAAGGACGGTGTCTATGTATTCGAAGCAAGTCAAACACCGATCAACATCTTCCCACCATTAAAAAAACTCGCGCTGAAAAGTACGCTTCTGCAGGCGGGCAATCTCAAGGACGCATCGATCATTTTCTCGGACGACATGAAGCAGGCAATCATTTCACTCCCGATGAATGAATGGGAATCGGTATCATACCTGCTCTCTCTCGATCAAGAAAATCAGGTGCCGCTTAATGTAACCGAGTCGCGACAAACGATCATTTCAGCATGGGATAAAGAACGAGCAAAGGAAATGGCAAAGCTCCTCGAAACATATCCAAAGGAATTTCGAAAAATAGCGACCGATTCAATGGAGATGATCAAATACTCACCCGATAGAACAAAAGTCCTCTACAGGGCAAAAAAAGGGGTAAATTTGCCCATCGTAATCACACCCCCCTTGATTGCTGCAAATCAGACCGAAGAAAGTCGACATCTCAACGAAGGTGCTGTCTATGTCTACGATCGGAAAGAAGATAAAAATTATCAAATTGGGAATGAGCAACTTGATGTCGACACAGTGCGGTGGTATACCGACTCGAAGCACCTTGTTCTGAATGAAAATCATCAGTTTGTGATGTCGCTATATGACGGTACCGGCAAACAGACATTGTACTCAGGACCCATCACACCTGGATTTTTTACCGTCACAACCTCAGGACAGCTCTTAATCCTTGCAAATCTTAATCCCCAGCTCAACGCCCTCCCAGATATTTACGAAGTGGGTATCAGGTAACACTCTTGCCGAATACGACATACCGTATACTGTATGTCGAGCATGCCGTCGTAGCTCAACGGATAGAGCAATCCCGTCCTAAGGGAAAGATAGGAGTTCAATTCTTCTCGACGGCACTCTATGACCCATCAGCGATCTGAGTATCGTAAAGTTTTGTTACTTCGCACTGTCGGGAACTTCCTGGTTCTCTCTTCTATTGCACTTATGATCAAAACCTTCTCTGCACCGATTCAGCAAGAGATTCGATATGCGCTCGATCGCACCTTTCACAAAACATATGTCGTACAACTGAACACGACCGATCGATCACGTACACAGTCCGACTCACGCGGACTACTAGCCCGCGTCCTTACCGGCTCACCGAGGGAGATCATCGCACCTCAGGATCCTGAGTTTAGCATCGTGATTCCAAAGATAGGCGCTAATGCCAACATTATCCGCAATGTCGATGCGGCCATTGAGAGTGAGTATCTTCCGGCACTGCTCAAGGGCGTAGCGCACGCAAAAGGAACCGCATTTCCCGGTGAGCAAGGTCATATCTTCTTATTCGCGCACTCCACCGACTACTTCTGGAATATCGGAACATATAATGCCGTGTTCTACCTTCTCTACAAGCTCGAGAAGAATGATGAGGTTAATCTGTTTTACAAAGGACAACGATATCGATATGTCGTCGTCGGGAAGGAGATTGTTGATCCATCTCAGGTTGAGTATCTAACGCGGAAAACAACTAAAGAGTTTCTTACGCTCCAAACTTGTTGGCCTCCCGGAACAACATTGAAACGACAACTCATTTTCGCTACGCGAGTAACGCAGTAACTATACGCCACCGACTCCAAGATAGATTTCGATCCGATTGCCGAGATTCTTGAGTACGCCAACATCTATCTTTATCTCTTTCTTCGTTCTGTCCGGAAGTGTAAGGGTGATGTATTCCTTAATGAGCGTGATGAAGTTGGTATGAGATGCGAGAATGTCAAACGGTCCGCTTTCATTTGTTGAACTCACTGCGTAGACCTCTCCTTCAAATACAACTTTCGAAAGGTCGTGTACAACAACGGTGAGATGTTGGGGTTGATCCATATCTTATGTCTTCATGAGATCCTTCAACGACCCGACATTCATGAATGTTTGGGCGGGTACATCGTCATATCGACCGTTCAGTATAAGCTCAACGTCCGCAACTACTTCCGGTATCGGCACATAACTTCCTTTTTTCCCTGTTTGTTGTTCGGTCGTGTGGAAGTTTTGCGTAAAGTAGTTTCGCAGTATCTTAGCGCGCTTGTAGATAACCTGATCTTGCGCGGAAAGCTCGGACTCACCGATGAGCGAAACGATTCTCTCGAGCTCAATCGAGCGCTTGAGTAGGGACTGTGAGGCGAGATAGGCGCGGTAGTGCTTCTCTCCTACGGTTTCTGTATTCAGAGCCGAGGAAACCGAGTTGAGCGGGTCAACAGCGGGAAACTTTCCCTCCTGATAGATCGCTCGCGAAAGCACCACGGTAGATGAGAGAAACGGAAAAATAGACTGAACTGCATGATCGGTCAGATCATCGGACGGCACATAGATCGCCTCAATGCTCGTGAGAGACCCTGATGTTGATGACGTGAGTCGTTCCTGTAGTTGACCGAGCTCTGACGGGAGTGTTGGCTGATAACCATCCTGTGATGGAATCTGATTCATCAAGGTTCCCAGCTCGTACCCGGCCTGTGCAAATCGGAACATGTTATCGATAAAGAACAGTACATCCTTCTTTTCGTGATCTCGAAGGTACTCTGCAACCGTAACGGCCGCGAGCGCCGTATAGAATCGGATCGCTGCATTCTCACCCATCTGTCCAAAAATGAGCGCAACCTTCGCAAGAACCTTTCCGTCACGAAGTGTTTCATACAGCTCTTTTCCTTCACGTGCACGCTCTCCGACACCAGCAAAAACAGATAGACTCTCTTCCTTGTGGAGAATCACTACATTGTGAATAATTTCGGTAAGGAGTATTGTTTTCCCGACTCCCGCTCCTCCAAATAGTCCAACTCTACTACCCCGGAGGATCGGAGTAAAAAAGTCAACGATTTTAATACCAGTTTCGAGAATCTTGGTAGGTGTCACAACCTGCGCGAACGATGATCGAGGTGCGATAATCGGTCGCTGTTCAGTCGTCTTTATAGGGGTCTCCTCATCGAGCGGCTCACCAAATACATTCATAACACGGCCAAGGAGCTCGGTTCCAACCGGCACATTCAACGACGACCCGCTATCGACAACCTTCATGCCTCGCTGCAGTCGGCCACTCACTCTCAAAGCAATGCAGTAAAACGTTCTGTCCGATGCGGACGCGTAAACAATAATCATTGACTGAGGATCGCCTTCGAGTCGGAGAACATTCTGAACAGTTGGCTTCTCGTCGAGAAATTCAATCTCAAGAACCTGATCTTTTACCGATATGATTGTACCTGTTTTCATAATTTTAGTTGTTCCAGAGCCTCATTCCTGATATTCGCTCTAACTGCTTCTTTTGTTGCTCGACACGGCGGAGTCTCCCCCTCTTATTGAACAATTCCTTCTTCCTTCGCTTGATAAATTGTAACGACTCTTCCATTGCTGTGACGCGAGATGCATATCGCGCAAGTTCGGACTCATGAACTGTTTGGTTAAATAGAGTTGCAAAAATCTGCGTTTCGAAGAATGTTACGAGCTTGTCGAGACTCGGCTCGAAGAGGAATCGAATTTTTTGAGTGCTACTTCGCTTATCTTCTCCAAGCATCGTCTCGCCGGAAATATTCAGGATGGATGGTTTTTGCGTCATCAGGTTAAAAAACTTGCCGTGGAACACCATAACCCGCTCGTACCGGACGATATGATAAATAATCGGCTCAAGATCGCGTGCCTGGAGGTTAACGTCCGGCACCTCAAAAAATAGATGTTGCCGTGAACCGATCGCATTCTTAAACATTTCTTCGCCCAACCTTCCGACCACCATCACATCCGCCTGGCCATCCTGTTTTACCGCTTTGAGAAACTCGTCAAATACGTCCTGGATTATGTCGCCATACAGTTTCGCGCCAGCTGAGAGAAGTACGATAAGTGTTTTCTGTATTTTTGTAGATGCCGGAACAGGATGCTTCCCATCTCGAGTAATCTGCTCCTTCTTCTGTAACGCTTCACTATACTTGATGTCAAAGTAGACCTGTGACAACCCGGTAAGGTACTCTCTCGTACCGAGCACACCGCTACGTATCTGCTGTATCTTGAAAATTGAACTCTCCTCATAGGCGTGGGCGATCGTTTCGAGACTCGATAGGATGGGGATTTCTTTTTGTATGTATTTTAAGCCTTGCATAGGGTAAGTAGTTCCTGCTCTTTCTGAGCGACGGTCGTTAATAATTCATACATATTTGGAACCTTGGTAAATGAATCGAGAAGCACCTTCGTTTGCGGGTTACTATAGGCGGCCGTCAGGTGTTTCTTACAATCGGCAACTGTCACGTTTGCGAGTTTATCCATACTCCCGAGCCAGATGAGTGCCAATAAAACAAGAAGTGCGGCCTCAGGAAGGACTTCTTCATAATGCTGATCAAAAAACTGATAGAGAAGATCGCCCTTTCGAATCAGATCTTTCACCTTCTGAGAAAGCTCCGCACCGAAGTGCGAGTAATTTAACGATCGTTCATACTGAGATAAAAAGACAGCTATCTCATGACTTAACTCTCTCTTCAAGTTTCCCTGTGCCTGCTTCCCTACTCGTGTTACGGACAATGTGGGATCGATCGCTGGCCTCCTTCCGTTAAAGTATGCATTACTATCGTAGTAAATATGACCATCTGTCATGCTCATAATGTTGGTACAGATGTAGCTCGCGATATCGCCTTCGATAGTTTCTACGATCGGAAAACATGTGATTGACACTTCCGTACCTTTTTCGGTCTTAAAGCTTCCCGCCAACTCAAGGAGTCTGGAGTGGATAAAGAAAATATCTCCTGGATAAGATTCACGACCGGGAAATTCTCCAGCACTTAGCATGATTTCTCTATGGTATCGGGCATGAGTTGATAGATCATCAAGGACCACCAAACAGTCTCGTCCTGTCGAACTAAAATGTCGCGCAAGGAGCATTGCGCTTACCGGTGTTAACTCGATGAGACTCGGCGAATCGTCTGCAGTACTGATCACAAAAATCATCTGACCAAGTAGATTCGACTTCCGATACTTCTCGATAAGTTGCTTAATGTCAGAGGCGTTCTTACCAATGAGCGCATATATGACTATCTGTTTAGGATTTTCGATAAGCTGTGTCTTCACGGTCGTGAGGAAAAAACTACTTTTCCCTACTTTACGATCGCCTACCACAACTTCTTTTTGGCCCATGCCAAGCGGGATCATAAAGTCGACAACTGTAACTCCTGTCCGAAATGGTCGGTGGATACGGGACCGCTCACGTAACGGAATGGTATGAACGAGGAGCGGAATGGATGCCTCTGGCTTTTTATACTCCTTCGACGGAACGACAGGATTGCCAAGAGGATCAACAACGCTACCGAGCAGTGATTCTCCAGCGGTGACGGTCAGGTCTTGATCGGTTCGTACTGCATTTGTGCCAACACGGATTGGAATTCTCGTAAGAAGAAGCACGCGGACGTTATTGTATTCGATACGAAATACATATCCTTGAGCACCGGTCTCAAATACAACAACCTCTCCTACCCGAGCATGCGGAAGTCCGTCGAGATTAAGAATGTAACCCTTTACCTCGGTTACAACTCCGTACTCCTTGGTCTGTTGGAGAAAGTGATTATATTGATCCATACTGTTCCTTGAGAATGCTTGCTCTCAGCGATTGGTCATACCTAGTCCCTCGAAATTCAAGTATCATACCTCCCCATATCTCTGGTGCTATCTGCGCCTGAATAATGACTTTTTCTCCAAATTTTTGTTGAAGGACTTCGACAATTCTCTCAAGATCGGCTCGAGAAGGTGTAAAAGCCATCTGTATACATGCTTCCTCCACTTCTGCGATCTTGCGCTTGAGTTCATCGAGCGATTTCTCAAGCTGAGATGCAGTTGGAGTCTGAGAATTGCGCGTTACATACGCCAAAATCTCTTGATCGATCGCGTTGGTTGCAGGTTTGCGAGTTAGCTGATCGAGAGAGAACGCCTCCTGTTTGAGGGTGTTAATTCGCTCAACGTAGAGTTGGCGATCTGTGGTTGTGAGGAGGCATTCGAGCGTTAGTAGTGATTCTGTTTGATTCATGCTGATGCTGAGTGCGCGCTTTTTCCATCTTTCTCGATCGATTGAAGCGCAAGATCAATTAACTTTCTGTGATCATCTGGAGTGAGTGTTTTTTTAAGCGTCTCTGTTAGTACGTACTCTATGAGTTTTCCGACACGCACTGCAAGATCTTTCTTTTGCGTCCTCTCATACTCGCTGAGTTCCGCCGTAATTCGATCAAACTGTTCTTCAGTGAACGACGTTGTGAGCTCCTGAGACTTTCGGAGCTGCTCTGCGAGCATTTTCTTAAATTCAGCCCTCATCTCATCCATTATTTTGCGGTATCCAGCATCGTATTCACGTTCAGATGCGGAGAGATCGCTCCGCAAGGTTTGCTCGAAGCTTCGTCCGACCTCAGACAGTGCATCTGTCGCTCGTTGCTCCATCTGAGTATTGAAATTATGCGCGTGATTGACCATTTCACGAACTTTTTCGTTCGCGTTGATCAACATATGATCCGCTTGATCAAGAGCGCTCTTTAGGGTGTTTTGTACCTGTCTATGGAGCTCGTCCTGCTTTCGTCTGAGTGAACGCTCCCGTTTAGCTAGATACATCCCATAGATGCAGACGAGTGTTAATAGAAAAAGCGTGAATATTGTTACGATTAGGCTAACGTCTTCCATACTAGCTTTGAATAATGAATAACGAAACGACAATTCCGACCGCAATAATGGCGAATGTAATGAGCACATTCATAACGATACCGAACTGAATACTTCTACTTGCTAATGGATTCCTTCCAAGCGCTTCCACTCCTCTACTTGCTATTCGACCGAAATATAAAAAGCCGAATACGAATGAAGCAAGTGTTATGATCGCTGCAATAACATACTTGAAGACGATGAGTGGCTGTTCATAGGTCGCAAGCGCAGACAAACTAAATATGTCGGTCAGCGCGGAACCGATCGAAGACACCGACGGAGCATAGTGTATGTCCAGAGTTGCTCGGATTGTCCCAACGGTCTTTGAGTTAGGTTCGGTATAACTCTGCATCGCAACTCCAACAACAAACCCTGACTTCGCCGCTCGCACGAGTACACCGGGTACTGTGGAAGAACGGAGCAGATCGCCTTTTTGAATTGGTCCTTCCGCGGTGCTAACTCGCACATTCGCCTCGCCTGAACCAACAATCGCATATTTTTTACGAGGATTGTCAGACTTTACATAGATTGCTGGATCGTTTACGATAATGCCACGCACCTGCGCGTCGTATGCCCTGCGAGTAAGTGTGTATACACCATCCGCATCCTGCGATACCACCGAGCCGTCCGGAACGATACTATCTTTTACCTCTACGTAACGGGCGATACTGTACGAAAAAAGCTGGGCATGAACACCTCGCGAGCAAAAGAGCAGGAAGGAAAAGAGCACGGTAAGAAGCAGTGGTAGTCTAAGTTTTTTTACCATACCAATAGAAAATCGAACTTATATTAACTATATCGAGAAATCGAAGATAAATGCAAGGGAAAAGATGCGTGAAAGCATCATGAGCATAGATATATGCTTGAGGCTCTAGGACGGTCTAAACGCAGTTAGGCCATGATCTCTTCGTCCGACCTAGAATACGATACGATCTCGGACTCATCAAACCAGAGTGGGATTTCGTAATCTGCCTCGACCTTATTTCCTGATGAGTGAATGAGATTCTTGATCGCCCGCTTTCCTGTATTTGCAAGAGCGGATGAGTCGAATGAATAATCCCCTCTAATCGTACCTGGGAGCGAAAGGAGCGGGAGCGTGTGGCCGCAGATCTTGCGCACAAGTTCAACCGCATGTGGACCCTCAAGTACCGCGGCAAAAACCGGACCAGAAACAATATAGTCAAGGAGCCAAACACGAACCATATCGCCAATCTTCTTCGGATCATCGGTTCCGAGCGTCTTTTTAGCGTCCATCTCAAGGGCCTTGTAGTTGTCGAGTGTCTTGTGCCCAATCGCAACCCACAGCTCTTCACGATCTGCAGGATAGTGTCGACCTGCAAGCTCCTTTGAAACCTTCACCATCTTTGAAGCAACTACCTTTAGGCCAGCTTTTTCGAATCGCCCGACGATCTCACCAATCAAACTTCGCTTCACTCCATCTGGTTTAACGACGATCAGTGTTTTTTCTACCATAGAGTAACTATACCACATTAGCATTCAGTTGCGCTACAGAATATTTCAGTTTTTTACGCGAATCAGGCGTAGATCTATGGAGACTGCGTCCAAACGGTGTTGACAAACCGGACCTCTACACGCATACTCATATTATAGGTTATGAAACGCCTACTCTTTTTTTTGATCATCTTTATAACTCCGATCCCTGCTAGTGCGCAGACGCCATTAAACCCGGTTATTACTCTTGAGAAGACCGTGTTTGATGAAACCCAACCAGTGAACCTAACCTACAGCGGAGAGCCAATGAAACTACATGCAGAAGTTACGTCGGGACAGGGGGTATCGCTTCCGTTTAAGGCGGTTCTTGTCGATCGCACACTCACGATTGTTCCTGACAGGAAGTGGCAACCCGACATCTATCACCTTGTCTTTATGAACGATCAAACTACAATACTCGACCAGTGGATTACGGTCGGAACCCCCCAACTCACCATCCATCGATCGCAATCTTCCTTTATCGAGACGGGTCGAACTCAAACCATTCAGCTGAGTGTATCCGGCACGCTGCCGGAGAGCACCGCGTCGTCGATGATCGAGTTCGTACCGTTTGATGCAATCATTTCGAATGCGAATCTCACACAGATGAAACTTCCGGAGCTTGTCCATCCAAGATATCCGTTCGACGGGCAGTATGAAATAACACTCCCCTTCGGAAAAGTTAATCCCGATGAGCATCTCGGAATGCCAAATCACGATGGCGTTGACTTCGCGGTACCGATGGGAACGCCGATAAAGGCTGTCGACGATGGTGAAATCGTGCCCTATCGAGAGGTAAATGACTACGGAACGACGATAGCGATCCAACACAGCTGGGGTCAGACATTCTACGGACACCTCTCTTCGACATCTGCGCAGATCGGAGACAAGGTTGCAAAAGGACAGATGGTCGGTCGATCAGGCAATACAGGTCGCTCTACCGGCGCACATCTTCATTTTGGTATGAAATGGAACAATGAGTCGATGATCGATCCAGCACCGTTCCTACATCAGGAAAACATCACCAAAATAGCGGAGAAAAAATTAATTCTGCCGATTACTCAGACAAATCATACAGCTTCGTACACCATTCTATTACCTCCGTCTACCGCTCCTCTTCGCGTGATGCAGGTGAGTCCTGCATATATCGAGAACGATCGTGGTCTTCGGGTAGCAACCGAGCATGTGCCTCGAACAGTCTTGATCGGCCCCGAAACGATTGCATCGATTCTGCAGAGCGATACTCAGATATCGCCAAGCACCACCATAACCCAACAAGATCGTGTTGTGCTCTGGAAAAACGAAGGTGAACAGCGCATACATGCGTACGATGAGGTGTCAGGAACTTACTCGATTCAACCCCTTTCGAGTTCGTCTGTACAAGACTTCGCCATTGGTGAACGTCGATATTCCCTCTCCGTTACCGATCGCCAACTTATACTTCAATAAAAAAATCCCTCGGCTCTCGCCAAGGGATTTTTATGCTAACAATTGAAATTACTTTGCTTTGGTAGGTGCAACTGCCTGCGTTGGTGCCGGCGTTGTTGCGGTTCCTGCCTGTTGCTGATTCTTTGTGATATTGATCGGAGCAACTTCGATGATTTTGTTTGATGACTCTCGATATAAGATTGCTTTTCGTGCCTTAATGTAGAGAAGCAACTTATCCCCATTCACCGCATTCTTGAAGAATGGCTGATCCTTGAGTTTGGTTTTATCTTGAACCGTTGCTAATGATGGCGTCTCGTCAGATGGAAGCGCAATTAACTTTCCGACCTTATCAACTACCGCCTTCGTCTGCTCCGTTGCGACCTGCTGAGGATTTTTGAGCAGTTTTTGTGCCTGTTGATACTTCGTGTAGAAGTAGTATGAAGGGATCAGTGCAAGCACTGCTCCAATAAGTAAACCGAGGACAACGTTTCCTCGTTCATGGTTAGATTGAACTGTGGTTAATGTCATAGTATGGATCACTATACCGTTTTTATAAAATCTTGTCAACCCTTTTTTGCGATCTTGGAAATCTATACCGCCAGGGATTTTACGAAGGTTTGGAATGAAGCAATTGCCCGCTGCACATCATCATTGGTGAGACTCCCCTGCGATACCTCCGGTTCAATTGCAAAGAAGTATGCAAGTTCATTCTGTTTGTCAAATATGGGCTGTATTTGGAGTACTACCCAGTACTCCGCTCCGTCTTTGCGGATATTTTTCAGCTTACCGGCAAACGGCTTCTTCTCAACCTTGATCGTTTGCCACATTTGAGTAAAAAATGCTTCGTCCATCTGCCCTCCCCAGAGATCGCCCGGATTATGCCCCAACACTTCCGATCCATCGAGGTATCCGGTCTTTTTCATCGCTTCTTTATTCGCATACAGCACATTGGCGTGCACATCGGTAATTGCAATGTGTACCGGAAGATTGTCAAAGGACGCAGTGATCGGTGCAATCTTTGCAACGGCAGTTTGAAGTTCTTCTGGACTTAAATATGTTCTAACCGGCATAGTTCAGTAACAGTATACCCCCAATCGACAGTAAAACAATCGCAAGTACGACTCCCACTCCAATGCTGAATATCCTGTGAAGTTGTACATCGCTCCTATCGGGTTGTTGTAATGGAGTAGAAGATTCATACCGTAGCGCGGCGTTCACATCCACCGAAGGAATGTCTGATTCTGGATTATTGTGCGGTTGGGAGTTCATTTCGGGTATATCCAGCAAGGATCTCCTTTACCATGTTCACGATCTGCTTTGGTTCGTACTCACTTTTTACAATATACTTCACCGCTCCTTTCGCAAGCGCTCGCTCAGCATCCTGCTGGCCGGCGAGGTTGGTTAGCATCACAACCGGTATGGTTTTGGTGGTTGGATCGATCTTGAGTTTTTCCAGAAGCTGAATGCCGTTCATCTTGGGCATCATAACATCAAGAAGCATCATTGTTGGCTTCTCTTTTACGGCTTTCTCAAAACCTTCCTCACCGTTGTATGCGAGCGAAACCTCGAACCCTTCGAAGGTAAAGATCTTCTGGTACATGCGCGACATCAGAGGATCGTCTTCCACGATTAAAATTCTCGCCATACAAACATGATACAAAGGAATTGTTACTTTACAAGGGGCAAATCGAGTGAGAAGACCGAACCCTTTCCTGGTTCTGAGTACTCAAGAAATACTCTACCACCCATGCCCTCCGCTATCATCTTTGAGATATACAAACCAAGCCCGGTACTTTTCGTGGTATCCCGCGTATAGAGGTTATTCCCGGTTTGCTGAAATTTATGGAAAAGGAGTTTTTTTCCATCCGACGTAATTCCTCTTCCGGTGTCAGCAATCCGCAGGCGAATATATCCATCCACAACTGCACAACTCAACACCACACCTCCTCTTTCGGTATATTTGAGGCCGTTGCCGACGAGGTTCACGAGCACCTCCTTCGTTTTTGTAGGGTCGGCAACCACCATGGTTGACTGGCCTTGCGGCAATGACTTCGTGTTACATTCCAGGAAGAGACCTCGTTCGTTTGCACTTTTCTCATATTCGAACAGTACGCTCTTCACAACCTCCTGTACATCGAATGCTTGTTTTTCAAACTTCATCTTCCCTTGTTCGAGCCGAGATACATTCAAGAAGTCGTTCACAATGCCGATCAACTGAACGCTTGACTGGTGAATGTCCTGAATCATTTCTTTCAGTTCGGGGTCATTGATCTTCTCGCCAAAGTACTCCTGAATGAGTGACGTGTTCCCCCGAATCGCGGTAAGGGGTGTTCTTAATTCGTGCGAGGCAATCGAGAAAAATTCATCTTTTGACCGATCAAGGATAATCTCTTCGGTGATGTCCTTCGTAACAACGATGACAAAGTTCACTCTTCCCTGCTCGTTAAAAAGTGGTGTAGCAAATATCTCGACCGGTATTGAGACCTCTCCCGACTGTATCTCAATATCCCGAGAATGGGCGGGTCTTCCGTCGAATACCTGAAGTAGCGGATTGTGATCCGCCGGTATTACTTTACGCTCTTTTCTGTTATACAGTACCATCTGCGAAAAAAGACTCTCCGCTGTATCACCAACTACGAGAATGTCTTTGTCAGAAATGCGCTTCACAAGCTTGATAATCGCGCTGTTCGCGAAGTTGAGACGTTTACTTTGATCGAGAATTACTACGCCGAGCGGCATATTGTCAAGGAAGGTAAATAATCGATTCTGCGTTTCACGGAGCTGTCGAGTACGATCCACAACCTTCTGCTCAACCGTCGCCTTTGCCATACGGAGCTCTTCTTCATACCGTTGAATGTCGGTAATGTCTCGGAATACCTCAACCGCACCAATTACCTTCCCGCCACTCCGAATCGGCGTCGCTGAAAAAATGATCGGGAAGGTGCCCCCAGCTCGCGATTGCGACATATATCCATCGACAACCGCTGAGGATATCGCTTTGCCCTTTCGGAGCACATCAGCAATTGGCCGGTGTGTGGGTAAAAATGACGAGTTGTTTTGATACAGGGGGAAAACGTCGTGTAAATTCATTCCAATTGCTTCGTCTGGCGTAATTGCGAGCAACTTGCATGCTGTGGGATTAACCTGAGCGATCTTCAGCTCTGCATCAACCACAAAGAGCCCTTCACCGAGCGCTTCAACGACTGCTTTTGCTTGGTCTCGCTCATTTTGTAGCTGACTCGTTGCTTCGATGATCTGCTTTTTCAACTCTTCCTTACTGAGGAACTCGAGTCGATCATCCTGTGTGATATCCCCCGGAAGCACTTCGATAACATCGAGCACGTGATCATACTCATAGTTCTTCTTCACAAGTTGATAGAACTCGCTGAAGGGTTTTTTTGCCGCATCAGCCCCAACCGATGATTTCAGTTGTGTGTAAAACGCCGAAAAAAGTCGCGTAAAAGCAAAGGTGATCTGTTCGTCACTAAGCTCAGTTGCACTTTTGTAAAGCCCTGAAAATGAAATTGCTCCATCATGCAGTAGAGTTGATTGTAATACCGTCCCGCGGACTTCCTTTGCATAGAGATCGGTGAGTAGCTTGTTTCCAAAGTTGCGCTCCACCTCTTTCATCACAAGCTTCACGCCGATTTCGAAGAGTGAAATCCGTTGGTATTTGTTTGGAATGAACAGAACTCTAAAGAGCGCAGGCAGATCCTCTACCTTGACGTGCTTACGAACCTCGTCGCGGAGCTGTTGACGACTCAGCTCGATCTTAACCATTGGTTTTTTGTTTCCGGTGATAAACTGCTCGAGCGATATATAGACCGACATGTACTTCATCGTGTCAAGATGCTCTTCATCACTATTGAGTCGACGATACGACTCGATGGTTTCATAGACGAGGTCCTCACGATTGATGAGTGAAATGCAGTATGAAATGAGGGTGTTTATCGTGTCCTTTTGCAGTTGCTCTTCCATTGAAATCGTCCTATGATGAAAGAGATTGAGTAATGGAGCGAATAGTGGCATATATTGAGTATACTCAAAAAACCGTATGAATAAATATATTGGAATTGGACTGCTCCAGATCGTCGTTTTTGTGTGGTGGGTGCTGCTCCAGGTCAGTCCAGATCATACTTCGATTTGGAATTTCTGGTTCAATGGAGCATACGGTGGCATTTTTCTCATCGGTGGTCTCACCGGTCTTCTTGCTATTTCGCGACTTGGTGGACTGCGGAGCACAGTTGGAAGAGGCTTGCTTTACACCGCATCGGGATTATTTCTGTACGGAATTGGTCAGATGATCTGGCTATGGTTTAACCTTTCGGGTCGCGAAGTGCCCTACCCCTCCATCGCCGATGCATTCTTTGTACTTCTGATGCCGTGTCTGCTCCTTGGCATCTGGAACATCACATTACTCTTTATTCCTCGGATCAAGCCATTACAAATCTTCGAGTTTGTACTCCTTACGGTCATCATTCTTGCTGTGACAATGATCTTTATTAACAAACCGGAACTGAGCGTCGAACTTGATCCACTCACGAATGGTCTGAATATCTATTATCCGTTCGCTGATGCAGTGATTGTTGCGCTGAGTATTGTCGCCCTGCGAACGGTTGGTGGAAAGTTCAACATGATCATGCTGTTTATCACCGCAGGCGCACTCCTTCATGCGGTAGCGGATATTCTCTTTACACATTCAACATCGGTCGGTACCTACTGGAATGGGGACCTGTCGGACTTGCTCTTTTCACTCGGAGGTTTTTCCATCAGCGTAGGTCTGATTACCCTCATCTCACTGTTCTCAAGCTCGCAGAGTGAAGCTCCAAAACTGTAGTTCAACTTACCTGATCGCTCAGATACTTCGAGATGAAGAACGATGGAATACTCGAACATGCGAGAATGAGTGTCGTAACGAAGAAGGTATATTCAATCGAGCTGCCGGCTGCTCGTAGGACCGCAAGTTGAGGAATGAGAAAGCCGACTGCGCCAATTGCATCTCCATCGATATCGGTGAGCGGCGTCACGACACCGTAATAGGGTGAATCAAAAAATGTCAGCTCCCCAGAGTACGTCTGTCGGCGTGATGTTATCGCTTCCTTCACCTGCGAGTCGGTGAGTTTGGATCCAACCGGACGACCTGCACTGGAACCGTTACTCAGAGTGGTCGCGGCAACACGATCCTGAGCGTATGCTACGATATCGTACCCCGTCTTCTCTTTCACTCCATCGAGAAATGCGCTGTTGAGGACCTCACCCACAACAATCGCACCAATAACCTTCTTATCGGATGTAACCGGAACAGCGCCCCATACCATCAGATCTGGACTGAGGGCACCATCCTTGGAGATAATCGAGGCTACCTTCTTCCCAGAGAGCGCACGTTTCACCAGCGGGTCGTCAGAAAAGAAATCCTGGGCACCCTCTCGGCCGTCGCTCCTGAGGAGCGTCTGCCCTTGGGTGTTCGTAACGAGAAGGGTGTTTTCCTTTGCAAGTGTCGCGGTACGAGCCACGCTCTGCGCAACTGCATTGCGCGATCCACCAATCATCGCTTCTCGGACCGCACTACTTTCTGCCAGCATCTGTGCTTTTGCGATTACGCTCGTCTTCTTGGTCTCCAGAACAAAGGAAAACATCTGTACGCTACTCTTGAGTGTCTGGAGTGTCTGTGTCTGCACCTGAGACAGAAGAAGGCCGGTAAAACATACCGTGATGATTAAAAAGATCGTGACCACTGAGATGGTATAGATCGCATAGAGTTGCGTCTGAAATCGCTTAAGCAGGTAAAACCAAATCCACCTCCCAAGCACAAATGTGGCAAGAAATAAGGCGGTGTTTTGCGCAATCCAGATCGGCCCATACGGTTTCACCAACGAAAATACCGCTATGTTGTTTGTCTGCAATAGGAGATTCCGATACGATAAGAGATCGTAGAGTGAAAATGCCATCATGCTGTACGCAATCGGCTTAAGATGCTGTTCTTTTCCGTACGTGGCTCGGTACAGATACAGTAATGCAATCGCTCCGGAGAATAGCGGTAGTCCAAACCCAATCCCGGTCGCAATGCCGAATGGAAGAAGCATATGCAGTCCCACGGTCTGCGGAAATGGGTCAACGATGAGCCCGACAATAATGAGTGCGTACCCGAGGATCTTCGCACCCAGCGAGAGATAGTATGGTGAAAGCGAACTGATAACCGAAACCGTTGAGAAGTTATATTCGACACGAACGGCCGAGACAAAAAAGGAAATCGCTACTCCATAGTAGCCAAGAAACTTGAAGAGCTCGGTCGCCCGACGTTTCCCTTGCCATGCATCAGCATACAGCCACCCAACACCTGCAAAGGCTAATCCAGCAAGGATATGTAGAGCGAACCGAAGATTCTCAAGTCCAAAGGATATCCACATACCATCAGTGTATCAAATAGGATCGCAACTCATCAGGAGTATGAACTCCGTAAACAATATTCTGAATAACAGCCTGGTGATTGAGAACGACATGCATTGGTGCAGTCACAATACCTAATTTAGAACTTAGCTCTCCATCACTGTCTGCAATAGCGACAATCTTGTTCCCAAGCTGGGACGAAAGCAACTCAAGTGTCGACTCTCGCTCATGCGGAAACACCACGACCACCCGCACCTGACTATCATCTGCGATCGAACGGAGATACGGGAGTTGATGTTGTGTTGAGGGAGACCACGCATTGAGAACAGTCACGAGCGTTGTTGCTCCCCGAAGATCAAGCTCGGTGAACGTTCTCCCCTGCTTTTCAAGCTGGAATGCAGGAAATGGGAAGCCCCACTTCTGCTTCGGCATACTCGATTGACGGAGTTGTGTGATTGCAACCGGGACAGCTTCGCTCCGCCAAAGATCCCAGACCGTTTGGTATGCTCGAAGTCGAAAGGACTGAATAATTGCAGTAGGTTTATCGATCCGGAATATCTCACTGTTCACTGGAACTGATCCCGGTGCTGTCGCACGAAGGTAGTACTCCCCTGCGGGAAGAATGAGCGTATATTCTCCATCCTCTTCCAGGTGAAGAGGATTCTGCATATCATATGGTGCGCCGTCCCACTGCACATACTCATTTCGCTGATTTTGTTTGACGTAGACCGTGAGCACTCCCCGAGCATTTCCCGGCACTTCGATCCTTCCTCGTGTGAGAGCGGTCACCGATCCAAGTGATCGTGACGTAACGTTTCCGGCACCGTCGGTGGCAGTTGCAACAACTGGATAGATTCCTGGCTGATCGAGTGTAAAGGATGTCTTCCAGAGACCCGAGTACAGGTATTTATGTGCTTGCAATGTTTGCGATCCGATGCGAAGGACTATCTGTGTCGGACCTCCGACTGCGGAGAACGTGATCGAGGTTCGAATACCCGACGCTACCTCGAACCCCCCGGTAATGGTTGGCTCGTAGAGAAGTGGCCCTGCGTGCACGATCATCGGACCCACGCTTGGAGGAAGACGGTCGATGATCATTGTGGTAGACTTGCTTACTCCCACATTTCCCGCATCATCGGTTGCACGTACGACCACACTGTAATTTCCGTCGTCGAGCGTCTGAGTAGGGGTAAATGAATACGTCACCTTTGCTTTCTTGAGTGTAACACCCGATCGCACCGCAAACCAGTTCTTTCCGCCATCAAGCGAATACTCAACTGCATCCACACGCACATTATCCTGCGCAGTTCCGTCGATCTTCGGCGCCGTCACGAACGGCTTCTTCAGCTCTGTTTTAATCTCGACCACTGGTTTTACCCGATCTGGAACCGGTGTTGGCGTTGGCGTTGCGGTGACATACTCAGTTGTTGTTGTGGTCGTGGTGGTAGTTGAGGATGCGGATACGGTTGTAAAGGTAAAGTCTCCTGAGGTTGCTATGTTTCCCTGCGAATCGGTGCTCCGAACACGGTAGTGATAGGTTGCTCCGGCTGACAGACCGGTAATGGTAAGTGAGTGGGTTGTGCTCGAGGTAGAGTCTGATGCGGAGCTTCCATACGAACTTGTTGTACCGTACTCTGCATACGAGTTAGCCGCCGCAGAGCTTGTCCAGACAATCGAGGCACGTGACTGTTGGATCCCGGTTACACCAATGCTGGATACGGAAAGACCGTCGGTTGTTGTCGATTTATAGATCGCGATTCCTGGGCTTCCGGTGCAGAGTATGGTGTCATTGACATACACATCCCAACCGATCGTGGACTGGTCTTGATCGATAGCAGCAAGAGATAAAGAGAATGACTGTGAACCACCCGATGTCAACGAACCTCCACTGAAGCCCGCAGTATTCGATGACTCTACCGCACCACTCCAGCCACTAGACTGTGCAGACTGTACCTGAAACTCGTCAACCGCGGTGGTTCCGATTCGAACCGAGGTAATCTCATCCGATCCTTCGTAGCTCTGTACCGTAAAGGTAACGGTGGTGGTAGATCCGCCCTTGATAGATGACGGGCTCACCGAAACGCCACATCCTACATCTCCCCGTACCGGCCGTGATGCAACCAAAAAAAAGAACACGCCGAGAACGGATAAGACTCGTAAAGCTGTAATTCGGTGTCGCATATATATTAACTATACTCAAAATTGTGCGGTAGAATAAAGTCGCGTATGATAAAAAAAGTCGGCTTCCTCCTCATCGTGCTATCGGTCGGACTCAATATCTATCTCATACTGCGACCCGGTCAAGCACCAGAAGCATCAAAGATGCAGCTGGCAGGCCAGACATCTTACCATCTCCTCTCACCGCGAATTTTTGCAGAGAATCAAAATGACCTGATCATTAACTTTATTCCCCTCAGAGAACGGCTGCATCAGCTTTCCGCTCAATTAACCTCCGGCAAAATCGGCATCTATTTTGAGTACCTCCCTACCGGTACGTCGATCGGTCTCAATGAGAAGGAATCGTTTGTGCCGGCCAGCCTCCTTAAGACACCGCTGGCGATGGGTGTATACCGCCACATCGAACAAGGGACATTGGAGCCACATGACACCGTTACTATGAAGGAGAACCTGAAAGACGACGGGTTTGGGGTTTTGTGGAAGCTAGAACCAGGAGCAACGCTTTCAATTCAGCAAGCGCTCGACTACCTCATTCGCGAATCAGACAATACTGCGCAAAAACTTCTGCTCACAAAAATCACGATCGAGGAGGTCGATCAGGTGTTCGACGCACTGGATATCCCAAAAATTCGCGACAGCAATGGAGCGGCAGTCGTAACGGCAAAAAACTACTCCTCAATACTGCGGTGCCTCTATCTTTCGTGCTATCTCTCTAAGAGCTCCTCAAATAAGCTACTGGAACAGCTTACTCAGACGAGGTTCACCGACAAGCTCACCGCACCAATACCGACCAATATTCTGGTCGCTCACAAAATTGGGGAACACATTGTTCCAAATGATCCAACAACGAATACGTACACCGACTGCGGCATCATCTACTATCCGAGGCGACCGTATATACTCTGCGTGATGATTGAGTCGAATGAAGAGACTGCTCGATCTGTGATTCGACAGTACTCGCAGATCGTGTACGACTACGTCTCAACCTATCGATAGTTGTGAAATAAATGTTGCTCTGCTATAGTCTGGGCATGAGTCGCTTCTGGAAATCGAAACGGGTGCTCGTCACCGGTGGGAATGGATTTATCGGGTCGCACGTCGTAGACATTCTCAAGAAACAAGCGGCCAGGGTGACTATCCCTCGATCAGATCTTCGTAGCCAGCGGAATGCTCTCAGGGAGGTAGCTGGCTCAGATATCGTGCTCCACCTCGCAGCGGATGTAGCGGGAATTCAGTACAATATCGACCATCCGGTAGAGATGTTTGAATCGAATGTCCTCATGGCAAAAAATATTCTCCATGCGGCTCAAAAAAAGAGCGTCGATCGAGTACTCCTGGTCAGCTCTGCCTGTGTATATCCACACCAGGCAACGGTACCCACACCCGAATCAGAAGGCTTTTCTGGAGATCCTGAACCAACCAATCTGGGGTATGGATGGAGTAAACGTGTAATCGAACTGATGGGGCGATTCTACGCCGCTGAGTACGGTATGCGGATTGCGATCGCCCGACCGTTTAATACCTATGGCCCACGGGATAACTTCGGAGCGGATACCTCCCATGTCATTCCCGGACTCATCAAACGAGTAATGCGAAATGAAGATCCCCTCGTAGTCTGGGGCACCGGGACTCAGACGCGGTCCTTCATCTTCGTCGAGGACCTCGCTCGCGCACTTATTGCCCATGTCGAGCGGTACCCGCAACCAGACCCGTTGAATATCGGAAGCAGAGAGGAGATCACCATGAAGTCGCTTGCAGAGCTCATCATTCGCCTTTCGAATAAAACGATGAGGGTTGAGTGCGACGCTGCAAAACCGAACGGCCAGCAGCGGCGAAAACCGGATACAAAAAAGGCAGAAAAACTGATAGGATTGAAGGCAACGACATCATTAGAAAAAGGACTCCATAAAACAATTGCATGGTACAGACATCACTTATCATCCTTACCAGAAACGAAGCGCAGGGCTTAACAACGATCCTTCCACAGATTCCCCTCCATTCTGTTTCCGAGGTATTTGCGGTCGATTATCGGTCAACAGACGGCACCATCGAGCTCTTCAAAAAGCACTCGATTCCGGTACTCCACCAGGATAAGCCTGGCCGCGGTGAAGCCTTCCGCATCGCAGCCGAGCGAGCGAAGGGAGACTACCTCCTCTTCTTCAGCCCCGACGGAAATGAAGACCCTAAGGACATACCAAAACTGATCTCCAAACTCGATGAAGGCTTCGCGATGGTCATCGCTTCGAGATTTATGAAGGGTGCCCATAATGAAGAGGATGAACAGCGCATCAAGCTGAGAAAATGGGCCAATCAGGCCTTCACCTGGATCGCGAACGCGATCTGGGGAGGCACGCTCACGGATAGCATTAACGGGTACCGAATCCTTAGAAAGAATGCGTTTCGCCAACTCCAGCTCGACGGAGAAGGGTATGTTATTGAGTATCAGATGAGTATCCGGGCGCTCAAACAAAAGCTGAAGATCGCAGAGATACCTACCTACGAAAGCGTGAGGCTGGCAGGTAAAAGCGGCTCGTGGGCGATACCGACCGGACTGCAGTTTCTTTTTCAACTGATGAAGGAGGTAAGCCGTCGATGAAACATTATATTATTCCATTGATGGTTGGAAGTCTGTTATTAAATGGTATATTTATCGCATTTCTATTCCTGAGCAAGCCCGACACTCCGCTTCATGGCAACGCAGATTACCCATTCCTCTCAAAACGGATCTTTAGTGAAAATCAGAATGATATTCTCATCAACTTCACCGACCTCAGATCGCAATTGCAGACATATATCTCGTCGCTCCCTGTTAAGACCGGTGTTTACTTTGAGTACCTTCCGTCGGGAACCTCGATTGGCCTGAACGAAAAAGAACGGTTTATTCCCGCAAGTCTCGTCAAGGTACCAATTGTAATGGCGATATATAAAAAGATTGAGTCCGGTAAATTACGAAAAAATGATATGGTAGCCCTTGAAGACCGGTTTAAGGACAAGACCTCGGGATCGCTCTGGGAGCGACCGTCGGGCTCTCAGATAGCCATACAAGATGCGATCAACATGACGCTCGATGACAGCGATAACACAGCCAAGAATATTTTACTCAGTAAACTGACACGAACTGAAGTTTCTTTCGTTTTTGACGCTCTCGATATCTCCTTAAATGATCAAAATGAGGAAGAATCGACAGTCGCACCAAAGAACTACTCATCCATCCTACGAAGTCTCTATTTAAGCTCGTACTTAACACGGATTCATTCAAATGAAATACTAGAGCTCCTGTCTCAGTCGAATGATGACCTACGAATTCGAGCCGGAATACCAAACGGCGTCATTGTTGCAAGTAAGTTTGGTATCTCGTATGGAGTCTCTAAGGACGAGTCGGTTTATTCAGACTGTGGAATCATCTATGTCCCTAGCCGACCATTCCTTCTTTGTATTATGATCAAAGGAAGCGAGAGTCGCGCATATTCCATCATGCAGGAGATTGCGAATAGAACCTATTCATACGTCGTCAGATATCAGCTATGATTCCCAAGCTATCCATTGCTACCAGAACCCTCCTCATTGTCACGCTCACTATATCGTGCGCCATGTTCTTCCGCTCCATCTTCACGCGACCACTCTTTGCCGACTCATATCTTCACCTCGCCGTTGGAAAACATATTATATCCTTCCAGGAGATTCCTTCTCACTTCGATATAAGTTATAAGATAACCAATAAATCGCTCGAGTGGATTAGTCATTCATGGCTCTCTGATGGTATTTTTTACCTTCTCATTATGCATAGTATCGCGATACTCACTCCAATCATACTTGTTGTGTTATGGTCCGCGGCAATACTCTTGATCTGGGTACGACTACGGAACTATCGCGTTCCCGCTTCTATTCACATCCTTGTCTTGATTGCTATACAGTTTGCATCTCAGACCTACTGGAGGATTCACCCCTACCTCTTTGGACTAATACTCTATCAAATCACGGGTATTGTTGTGGAAAGAGCGGTGCGCTCGGACAAGCAGAGGTACCTTCTTTTCCTACCATTACTCTCGGTCCTGTGGGCCAATCTGTACGGTGGATATATCTTTATCTTTATCGGAACGATACTCCTTTACACTATCACCGTGCCTTTGTCAGCTCGTACTAAACATGGAAAGTGGGCGTTCTCTATGTTGGCCATCATGGTCGCAACCTTCGCCAGCTCGCTCATCAACCCATACGGTACCGGTATTTACGCCTCCGGGGGTGCGTTTGTCGGAATCGTAAACCTCAAGCGCGCATTCGTGATGTTGCCAAATTTACTTTCGCTGGTTAATCAGAGTTTCCTTCTGGAGAATGTGTCAACGATTCCATACGCAGTGTTTGCGCTAATTTTACTATTCCAGTTCTCTGCTATTGTCTTCTTTATCATGAAACGTCGGTTTGATTTTTTTCGAACCTATACGCTCCTCCTACCACTCCTGGCGCTGTATCCGCTCTCGTACATCTTCGTACGATTTATCCCTTTCACGTTGTTTGGTAGCGCTCCCCTACTTGCGGTTACGGTACTGCAGTTTCGACACACTATCCGATCGGTACCCTACGCAGGATTTGTCCTATCATGTATGTTGATCCCTTATTTCATATACCTTTTTTTCGTACCGTTCAAAACCTTGGGCATTCGGACGCCAACAGAACAGGTGGAGATTATCAAAAGGTATTCCCTGCCCAGTAATGTCCTGACAACGGCTGAGTTGACCGGATATGTTAAGTATCACCTTCCACATAAACTAAATATCGATCTTCTTGATGAGGTCTTCGATGAGTCGGAGACGCTGAATGTACTACTCCAGAGTGGTTTCATTTCTCGGGAAGCACTCAAAAGCACCCTTGATTCCAAGCATATCGCCACCGTGATCGCCTCGAAGGAGAATGGTAACTTCTCTCGATCGATTCAACTCAACCTTTCCGACGAGTGGGCATTGCTCTATATCGATGCGAACGGCACCCTTTTTGTGAGACGGAATAAAGTGTCCGAGGACTTCCTCAAAATAAATGAGCTCAGATATCTGTCGCTCGTGTCGAGCCTTGGTGTTGATGCAGAGCGCATCCCAGAAGGAACCGCCGAACTTGAGTACATGCTCAGAAAATACCCTCGTAACAACCTCTATCGGGGTCAGCTTGCAACGCTCTATCGCATACAAAAGCGTCCAGAAAAAGCACTCGCGGTACTGTATGAAATACCGATTTCCCAGTGGGACTACAAATTGTTTACCGAAATGGGGCGACTTCAGGCAAGTATGGGTAACTGTCTCCAGGCCGAGCAGTTTTTTCAAGGCGCACTCTCTGACAGAACAGAAACGAACTTCTCGCAGGCGGTGCTCGATCTGGCAATTGTGTATGCAGGATGCTTCGGGGACACACAGAAAGCTCGGCATTACTTCGAGCGATATCTGTCGTTCACAATACCGCATACCGAAAAAGATCGGGCGAAGAAAATCGCCGCTGATTTTGGGATTCATGTAGAATAGATGCATGTTTGCTGAACAGCTCCTTGGCGTTTTCTTCCCTTGGCTTGTGGCGTTTTTTCTCCTCGTGTTCCTTGGCATTCACATCGTCCTCATACCGAGACTCTTCCTCTCAGTCTGGAACACAAAGAAGATGGCACTCTTTCTCGCAGGCGCGCTCTTGATCGGTGGCGCGTATCTGCGATTTGCCGTTGTCCCAAATCAACATCGGATTTTTTATGACGAGGATCGGTATCTCGGATACTCGGTGAGCTTTGCCAGACTCAATAAGGCGGTCAGTCTTGAGCTCGCGACTCCGCAGGAGACGGTTATCGGCAAGCCGGATCAGGCGGTGAGAGTAACCGTTCCTGTTCTCCACGGAATGGTACTCAAGCTATTCGGCTTTGATGAAGCGTACCTGTTCCATACCTCGCGGATCCTCTCGTTACTGTTGGCAGCATACATCGCGGTCCTCAGCTATCAGCTGTTCCGGTCTGTCCTCGGCGCGATTCTGTCGATGACTGGGATGCTCTTTCTTCCGATTCAGCTCTACTGGTCTGCCTCGATGGCGCTTGATCCTTACTTTGTTTTCTTCACCGTAGCATCTGTGGTTGCGCTCTTGCTCTATCTGCGAAGACCAACCAGACTCTCGATTGCCTTTTCAACGACCTCGATCTTTCTTCTGCTCTGTGTGCGTATTGAGGCGTTCGTTGTGTTGCCGTTACTCGGGTATCTTGCAATCATGCACCGAAGGCGCGCTGGTGAGCAACTCTTCCAATCTCATGACCGGATATTTCTCATGATTCTGGCGCCGCTCATTCTTATGCGTGGAGTTGCCTCAATTTCTGTACTTGGACAGAAATGGTGTTGTGCAGACTCACTTCCCCTCGAGGCCTTCAGCCTGAAGTACATCACTCGAAATCTCCTGCCAAACATCATGTACTTTATTACCGGGTTTGAGTTCCCGTACATTCTGTCGCTCCCGGCACTCTGGCTGGGACTCTCCTCACGCAAACACACACATCGATTTCTCTTGTTCTGGATAATAGTATTTTTTATCCTCTACTCTCTGTATTACGCCGGACTGTTCGTAACGGCCGAATTTTCCGGATCGTACGCTCGATACTTTCTCATCATGATCCCTCCACTCCTCCTGCTCTTTTCCGACACAGTCGCTTCGCATCTCATACTACATGCACGCCAAGCAATAAAGAATGGGCTTATCATTCTTGTCTATATCACGCTCGGCTCAACACAGCTTATCTACAGTTTTTGGTCATATCGCGACCTCATCGTCTATCCTCCATCGATGTTCAATGCGGTCGATCAAGGCCCGATCTATGTCCATGCGTATCTTGAGAATGTGCTCTTGCCGAGTATTCCGAAGCATGCAGTTGTCATCCATCCAATCACCTCGATACCACTTCTGCATGGCCATACCACGGTTTACTACCAGTATTTTCTTGAGAACGATGAGACGATAACGTACGTTCATAAACTACTGAAATCAGGCAAACGAGTTTTTACGATGAATGCAATCGACTGTAGCTCGGTCCCGTATAAGTGTGAAAAGATTAATCGGGTCTTTGTGGCAAAGCGGAGCCCGCTGAATAAACCTGAAACAAGCTCGATATTCCAGATCTACGAGCTCTTTCTGAAGTGAATCTCCGTGGTTACGGATCTACAGGCGTGGTGGGTGTCGGACTGAGTTGATCCGGTAGCTGAGTAGGCGTTGGGCTTAGGGTTGCACTCGGCGTCGCCACTCCCGCAACCTCTCCAGTGTTGAGCTCGGCCGATCCGGTAGCTTCTTGGATGAGATCCTCTGTCGTCTTTGTTACGGATGTCTTCGCATCTTTCACAGCGATCGCCTGCCACGAATAGGTGATGTCGACCGGCGCCGGCTTGTTGAGCATGATCATGAAGCCTTGAATACTCTTCCCGGTAATTCCCTCCTTCAGATCCTCGCCGAGCACAAGATTCGCGATCTTATCCTGACATGCGCTCTTTCCATCGGTCGCATTACAGTCACCCGAGGCGATCAGCTCCTGGTACATCTGGTCCGTTACCTGCGGTACATTGATACTCACATTCACGATTGGCTCGGATCGGTACGCCTGATCAAATGCGACATCGACAAATCGCTCACCCTTCTTGATCGTGGCGTAGCCTGCAGTATCTTTATTAAACTCAACCTGACCTTCGAAGCGTACCGTAGCCTTGAATGCAACTTCTGCCCAGAACTCTGCCTCAGCCTTGAAGGTAACCTTGTTCCAGAACTCGGTGAGCCCCTTATAGATATAGCTTCTTACTGCAATAACCGGATCATTTGCGAGCTGAGCGGAGTTGGAAGCCAGCTCGCTCGGACCGAACCCGAGCTGATCATTCTGCTCTGAACCAAGTTCTTCGCCGAGATAATATCCTACGTTCACATGAACCATGATCGTGCCGGTACCGGTGCCATTAAAGTCTTCCATAGCAGTTCCCAGGATCTTTCCGGCTTCGGTTGCCTTCATACCTTCACCCGCGATGGTTGAAGGCGTGATCGAGTCTCCGACCTTGATGGCTCCACCTGTTGTGTTCACCTTGACCGGTACTCGTCCTGTCAGTGCCACCGGTACGGTGTTTGCAGCGGCTACGCCGAGCTGGAGACCTGGGGCCTCGGACACAACACCGAGAAGCTTTCGATCGTACGGTCGAGAAGATTTATCAACCTGACCGGCCGAAGCTCCGAGCGAGACGATCTCACCGGGGTGAATCTCCTGCCCATCCGGAACATAGTAGTTTTCGGCGAGATCCGCTCCTCCGACGAGATCAGGAATATCCGATGATGTATTCGCGGTCTCTACGTCGTTTGTGAGGGCCTGCTGTTGCGTCTTGCCGTCGCGCACATCATCTTGGACGAAGGCAAAGAGATCAACGAAAAGACCCCTCGTCACGCTAATCGTACCGCCGTTCTGAGCCACATTAATCATTGGCCTCAACATGCCGGTTGGAATATTTGAAGTGATACCTGCACCGCACTCACTGAGACCAACTCCGTTTGATACGTCGGAATCAATGAAGAAGTGGACATCATTGGTCGCCCTCGCCTCGATACGCATCAGTGCCCATGCATTGGTTGCGGTGCTAATATTCGCTCCGGAACAGGCAACAGTCGAGATATTGGTCGCTGCGGTGCCGTTCTGCACCCATCCGTTCCAGACCGTACCCGCGGTTGCATTCGTGCCGGTCTGCGTCTGTGTACCATTAAGATTGGTGAACGCAATGAGATTATTATTTGAGGTCAGCGTCGACTTTCCGAAGAATCCTTGGGTATGCTGATTGGCACCGAGCCAGAAGAAGAGATTGTTGTTGCTCGGAGTATTGGTTTGAGTATATGCAGTATCCGGTCGAACCTTGTAGTACATTACAAATTTATTTGCGGCATTTAGTTGTGCCATTCTGGTGGCATTCGATCCTGCGGTATCCCCATGATAGACAGAGCACCATGTGTTCGGTGAATTAGTAACAGAGTTCGAATCGAGTTTGATATACATGACGCCATTCAGCTGATTACTGGTGCCGTAGGTAAGATTGGTATTACCGCCACCAACACCGACCTGACATCCTACCTGCTGTGTGTTGGTTCCTCCTGCGCCGGTCGCGGCCTCGTCTACGATCCAGTCTTGATTGTCTCCAAGTTTGGATGCTCCAGAGATGTCCGCTGATGCAGATCCCGGATTGATGAAGTTATCCATTCTATACGAACCGTCAAGATTGATGAACCCACCGGCCTCCCAGACACCAAAGTTTGCATCTCCAAAGTACTCCTTGAGTCGCGCAAGTGGAAGATCTCGGCTATTTCCTCCACCGATGAAGCCATCGGTGATTGCCAGCTGACCACCGCTCTGGATTCTCAGGGTTGCAGATGACGATGCAAAGTAGATATCATCATCAAATCCCGATCCGATGGAGATGCCCCTTTCGGTTGCGGTCGGACTTGCACCGGTCACCGATATAGTTAAACCATTAAGGATATCTGCGACCGAGCTGGACTGAGTGAGAGCAATGTCGATGCCTGAGTTATTGTCGGCAGTATCTGCGTCTGCTGATTGAGTAAGGGCAATAGATATTCCATCAACAGATGTTGACCCGCTGGTTGCAGCCTGAATGTCGAGGAAACTTGCCGGAGCTGTGGTGCCAATCCCAAGTAGACCTGCCGGGTTTAGTGTCATGAGCACCGTATTGTTGTTCTGCCATGAGAACAGTGGTCGAGTGGTTACAGATGCGTACGTACCGTTCAGATAGTCGCCGGTTACGAGGCGAGAAATAAAGGTGGTCACTGCGGTATTACCTGAGTCAACTCCTGATGTTATCTCTCCGTTGAAATCAAGCGCAAACCTGCTTGATGACGTCGAGTTGTAACCAATAAGCGCTGGGATGAATGCGCCGTCAGTTATAGTTCCGTTCGCAATCGCGAAGGCTGCACCGGTATCATCAGATACCGAATATTCTGCGATCTTTTCTCGTGTACTTGCGGCTGCGGTTGATGTAATCGTAAGACTTGCTGTCGGAGCGGTTGTACCGATACCTATGAGTCCTGATCGCTCGAAGGTAAAGAGGTCGGATGTTCCCGAATCGTTGAATCGAAGCTCATTTGCATTTGCGTCATATATGATGTGCATTCCGGTTGTTGCCGCAGAGTCTGTCC
>CAYZRL010000006.1:0-34339 GCA_964480835.1 uncultured Gammaproteobacteria bacterium | reverse complement strand
GCTTTGTACTGGTAGTTCTCGGGTTTTGAAAACCCGTATTTGTAGTCGAATGTTATATCGTCCATGAAAGATCCGTCAACGTGAAACTTTTTCTCTCCGTTGTAAGAAGTCGTATCCATGTTTCTCAATTTGTTTCGCGAGCGCAGCAGTACCGGTGGAAACCAATGAGCCGTTCATCAGTACTACCACCTCGTCTGGCTTGAGGTATTTGAGAATGCGATTGTAGTGCGTAATTACGATGTATGTTTTCCCTTTTTTGTTAGAATGGAGGAAGGTTGCAATTGTCTTGAGTGCATCGACATCAACTCCCGTATCTACCTCGTCGTATATTTGCACAGATTTGTTTAACACTGCACCTTGCAGTACCTCAAGCTTCTTTTTTTCGCCACCGGATGCGTTGTCGTTGAGCGATCGTCGTAGAAGTTCTTCCGAAAGGTTGAGTTTCTTGGCGGTTTTGAGAACGCGTGAGCGAAGTTCGAGTGGCTTCATGACGCCAGTGAGCGCAAGTTGTAGTAACTGAAAGACCGTAATACCAGACAGTGAAACAGGATTTTGAAAGGAGAGAAATATCCCCTTCTTGGCACGCTTTTCCGCATCAAGTTCAGTGATATCCTCACCGTGAAGGACGATCGGTGCGCGAACCGACTTTGGTGACGTGATTGTATAGACAGGAGAGGCCATGAGCGCATGTGCCAGTGTTGATTTCCCAGATCCGTTTGGACCCATGATCACGTAGACTTTATTTTTTTTGAACTCAAGTGAAAAATCCTTAATGATTTTTTTTGAACCAGCAGATACAGAGAGATGAGATAGTTTTAACATAGTGCAAACGATAGCGCTCAGAGTACATCGGCGTGTTGCCGAGATCGTTTCGCCCCATTGTACCTTGTTCTCGCTATGTTGACAACCTCATTCTCGGTTGTCGATCGAGTGTTTGTAGATCTTCTACGAACAATTCATGTTCCGCCTTGTACCCCGCGACGACACCGATCATTGCCGCATTATCTCCGGTGAGATATTTGTACATGGGAAACAACACCGTTCCGTCGTGTTTTTTTACTAATGTTCTTAGGAGATCGCGGAGATGCTGATTCGCAATCACACCACCACCAACCGTCACGCGAGAAATGCCTGTTTGCAGTATTGCCTTATCGAGCTTTCTGAGAAGCGAATCGAAAACCGCTTCTTGGAACGAACTTGTGAGATGCTTCAACTCGCTGATGCGCTCTGTCTCGGTCATCTGGCGATACTTGTATAACAGTGCTGTTTTCAGTCCGGAGAATGAGAAGTTGAGATCGTGTGATTTTAGCATCGTGCGCGGAAATTTATATCGATCCTCAAACTGAACTTCCGCCGCAATTCGCTCAATAGCACCTCCACCAGGATATCCCACCCCGAGTAATAGTCGCGCTGCTTTATCAAGCGCCTCCCCGGCTGCGTCGTCAACGGTCTCGCCAAGCACCTCATACGAGAGGTGGTCTTTCCACAGAATGAGTTCCGTGTGTGCGCCGGAAACCAACAGCCCAAGATAAGGAAACTCAAATGGAATATCTGGATTCCCTTTTGAATTTTGAACGAAGGGTGAGTACAGATGACCCTCCATATGATTCACGGCGATCAATTTCTTTCCGTACTGAAGGCTGAGCTCCTTTGCTTTTGAAATACCCACCTCCAGAGCGATCGCGAGACCTGGTCCCTGCGTAACCGCAACCGCATCGATGGTATCCATCGTCATCTTTGCTTTCTTCAGTGACTCAGATATGACGAGGTCGATTCGCTCCTGATGGGCACGCTTCGCGAGTGATGGTACGACACCACCCCACTGTTTATGTACGAGTACCTGTGAATAAATCACATTCGAATACACCCGTCTATCCACAACAACCGCTCCGGATGTTTCATCACAACTGGTGTCGATTGCTAAAATTTTCATCTTGATCATTTAACTTCGATTAATTAATTAATCGAAGTGCTGTCTTCGGAACTGATAATTTCTCGTGTGGTTTCGCTCACATGGTTGATTGTTACAGAGATGATCTGAGCAGCACCGCGGAGCCTCTCGATGATGCCATCTGCTCGCTCGCTCCATTCGATACACAGCACATTCCCCTTGGTGAGATAAGAGGCGAGTCCGAGATGCTGAAACTCTTCTCGATCTCCGACATTGTAGAGGTCTGCGTGGAGGAACTTCCCACCCTCAATCGGATATTCGTAGTACACAACAAAGGTCGGTGAAATGATGTTCCGAACTCCGAGATACTCCCCGAGTCCCTTTGCAAAGATTGTTTTGCCCGCGCCAAGATCTCCCTGAAGCATAAACACAATGGGCAGGTCAGCGCTTCGTTCTCGGGCATCTTGTAGGAGTTGCTGTGCGACTTGCCTTGTTTCTTGCTCAGAGGTTGTCGTGATCGCTCTTACCTTGGCTGGATCGATGTCACCTCGTCGCAGGACCTGAATATCACCGGTGGTGAAGTCGACCACGGTCGATGGTTTTCGATACGGGAGTTTCCCGCCATCAACAACGAGATCGATCTGTCCTCGACGGTGAAGACCGATCTGTTTCTCAAAAGACTCGATTGAATAATGAGGTGGCTGTGATGCGAGATTCGCAGAGGTCGCGGTTACCGGCTTACCGAATGCTCGTACGAGCTCGAGTATCCGCTCATCCCGAGGGATACGAATACCAAGCGTTCCTTTCTCCGACTCAAGCGCTCGCGCGACTCGGTGCTTTGAAGGAAGGACTACGGTGTATGGGCCAGGGAGCATGGTATGAAGAGTTCGCTCGACATCTGGAGTTAGCTCGATATACTGCTGTGCCATTTCGAAATCAGAAACAAAGATCGAGATTGCTTTTCCTGCTGGTCGCTCTTTCACCCGACATAGTTTTTCAACGGCCTGTTCGTTTGTTGCATCACACAAGAGTCCGTAGACCGTATCTGTCGGGAATACCACCACTCCACCGTTTTGGAGCACCGCAACAACCTTAGATATATCGATATGCATAGTTTTGCTCGGAAGTATTTAGCTAGCGTATTCTACCAAAATCTGCTAGAATTCTGAAATGCCTCAGCGAAAAATGAACGGAAGAAAGGTGCGAGAATTTCGCTTGAACATCAACATCCGGACCTTCTTTATCACCTTCTTTATTCTCCTTTTTGTTTATTTTAGTTTCCAGTCCATTGCAGGTGAGGTGCAAAAAGCACTCCCAGAAAAATCGCTTACCGCTGTCATAGCAGATATTAAACAGAAAAAAATATCAAAGGTCGAGGTTATCGATAACAAGGTTCTGGTCTATTACAAAAATTCTCAACTCGCAATTACCTACAAGGAGGCGAATGAGGGGCTGGTAAGCACCTTGAAAGACTCTGGAATCAATCCGAATGACGTGCAGATTGTAATAAAAGATACACAGGCCTCTTCGGGACTAATGAACTTCCTCGCAAACTTCATCCCCACACTTCTCATGATTGGATTTTTTATCTTTATTTTTCGCCAGGCTCGTGGCGCTCAAGAGTCGGTCTTTTCATTTGGCCAATCGCGCGCAAAGAAGTTTAATAAAGACATCTCGAAGACGACCTTCAAGGACGTGGCAGGAGTAGACGAAGCGAAAAAGGAACTCGAAGAGGTCGTTGATTTTCTCAAGCATCCAGAGAAGTACAAGAAAGTCGGAGCTCGAACACCAAAGGGTGTTATTCTCATTGGCCCACCGGGTTGTGGAAAGACGCTCCTTGCAAAAGCTGTCGCCGGTGAAGCGGGTGTTCCGTTCTTCTCCATCGCAGGATCTGAATTCATGGAAATGTTGGTTGGTATTGGAGCCGCTCGCGTGCGGAGTCTGTTCGACAATGCCAAGAAAAGCGCCCCCGCAATTATTTTTATCGATGAAATAGAGGCCATTGGTCGCGCTCGTTCAACTGGAATTGCACCATCACATGATGAGCGAGAGCAGACGTTGAATCAGATCTTAGTCGAGATGGATGGGTTCAATCCAAATGAACAGGTGGTAGTAATTGCCGCCACAAACCGAGGCGATCTCCTCGACAGTGCCCTCCTTCGTGCAGGGAGATTTGATCGACGTATTCTCGTAGACTATCCTGATCTCGAAGGACGAAAAAATATTCTCACCATTCACTCGAACGGCAAACCGTTTAGCTCTGATGTGAACTGGGACAGAGTTGCCAAACGGACGGTTGGTTTTTCCGGAGCCGATCTTGAAAATATGCTCAATGAAGCGGCGATTGAGGTTGCGCGACACAACAAAGAAACGATTACAATGCACTCCCTTGAAGAAGCGGCAACGAAAGTGAAACTTGGACCAGAAAAAAAGCGTCTCCAGTCTGAGTTTGATCGAAAGCTGACCGCATATCATGAAGGTGGACACGCGCTCGTTTCGCATTTTCAAAAACATACCGACCCAGTACATCGAATCTCGATCGTCTCACGTGGCATGGCACTCGGATATACCTTAATACCACCGGAAAAAGACAAGCTCCACGAAACAAAGACTCATTTACTTGAACGCATCGCGGTGATGATGGGAGGGAGAGCTGCAGAGGATGTTGTTTTTAAAGAAATTACGACTGGTGCAGCAAATGACTTTGATCAGGCAACATCTGTTGCACGAGCGATGGTGGTTGAGTATGGCATGAGTGCGCTCGGCCCGATCAACCTCGGTCCATCGTACGATATTACCGAGATGGGGAAAGCTACATGGCAGGACAATCCAATCTCACAGGATGTGATGGCTCAGGTGGATGCTGAGGTAAAAAAGATTTTGCAGGAAGGGTATGAAAAAGCGGTAAAGATCATTAAGACAAATCGAAAAGTTCTCGACAAGGTTGCGGCAGAGCTCATGGCAAAAGAGAGTCTCGATCAGGATGAGTTTGAGGTCTTGGTCGGGAAGAAACCCGGAAGCACTGGTCGAGAATCATAAGAAGTACTCTCATGGACACCCTTCTCATCATCGACGGAAATGCAATTATGCATCGGGCGTTTCACGCCATTCCTCCATTCAAGACGAAGGCTGGTATACCAACGAACGTCATCTACGGATTTCTTGGCATGCTTCATCGCTCGGTAGAGGTGTTTCGTCCAACGCATATCGCGATCTGTTTCGATACACCCGCAAAAACCTTTCGGCAAAAAATGCTCGAGTCGTACCAGGCACAACGTCCTGAACTCCATGATGATTTTAAAGAACAAATCCCACTTCTAAAGTCTCTCATTGGAACCGCTGGAATCTACCAAAGCGAGTTGGATGGACTTGAGGCTGACGATATCATTGGAACGATTGCGAAGACCGCAAAAAAACATGGCATTCGGACTCTCATACTTACCGGGGACAAGGACATTATGCAGTTAGTGAACCATCACATTTTTGTCGTTTCACCCAAGATGGGGCTTACCGAATTCAAACTGTATGACGAAGCTGAAGTAGAGAAAAAACTCGGGGTCAAGCCATCAATGATTCCGGACTACAAGGCACTCGCGGGAGATCCCTCAGATAACTATAAAGGAGCAGAAGGAATCGGACCCAAAACTGCTGTCAAGCTCCTTATGAAGTTCCACACCGTAGAGAACCTTCTGAACCATTCCTCCGAGCTCGAACCAAAATATCGAACGATCGTCGAACGGGACAAAAAACAAATCGAACTTTCGAAGACGATCGCAACAATCGTAACCGATGCAGAGATACATTTTTCGTTGAAAGACGCAGAGTTCCATGGATTTCCCGATGCTCTTCGTGAGGAGTTTGCCAAGTATGAGATGCGGTCGCTCCTTGAACGATTCTTTGGAAAAACAAGAAAAGAAAAAAACGAGGCCCAGCCAAAAAAAAGTAAGAAAACCGAAACGCACAAAGATCAGATCGGCATGTTCTGAGAGGGTCGAAGTATTACCCTCGATTCAGTTCACGTTTTTTATCGAGCGCCATATAGAGTTGGTGCAACATGTAGGCAGCATATTGCTCAGATATATCGCTCCACACAGAGCCGTGCGAAATACGCCTCTGGAGGCGACCCGCCTCGGGAGTTAGTATTTCGGTTCTCCAACCCCCCTTGAGCCTGCAGACTCCGTGACCATCAATTGATACATCTACCGATCTCGTGACGAGAAGCTGTTCGGTGTCCGCGCTCCTATCGCGCACGTACCCCCTCAGGCCGTCCATAATATGCTGAACGGCGCCTTGAAAATCGAGCTCGGAAAGCCCTCGCACTGCACTGGCGCGATCGCTCAGAGGATACCACTCAGAAGTAACAACCTCATACTTATGCTCATACTTATGTGCATGCTCTCGTCTGGGAGTGACGCTACCGAGGCGTATCTTAGTACTCAGACTGGTGCGAGGACTTCCGGGAAATAGCTCATCAGCAGAAAACTCCTCTGCGATGCGCGACATTCTTGATCTCAGTTTTTCCGGATCGGTGAACATCTTTATCTTCTGGACGAGGTCTTCGGTCTGCGCAATCTTCGGCACATCAGAGGAAGGAACTGTTGACGCTATTGCAGAAATCTTCGGTGGATGGGTGAATGCCTTCTCAAGTTTGCGCGCACGTCGTTCTGCGAGTAGCTCTGTACCAAGACTTACCGCTGCGGTCATGCCACCGAGCGTGGTTCTTCCTTGCGACAGGAGATTGGTAGCTTCCAATCCGGTACAGACCGCAAACGATCGCAGTAAAGCTTGAACGGCTTCCGTGTGGATTGACACCGGTGCAGTGAGCGGTAACCCATGTGCTCCCATTGCACGAAAGGCGATACGCTTCCCGAGAGAATACGGATGCTATACATTACTCACACGACTCGCTCGTTCAGGATTTGCCATATCGCATTATATCAAAGGCGATCATATTTCGCCTGTCAGAACAAGCTAAACAAAGTGGTGTACAATATCCCCGATGAAAAAACAGAGAATCGCGATTGTCTATGACTGGGTGGATAAGTTTGGTGGCGTGGAGCGTCTGCTGTTAGTTCTTCATAAGATGTACCCAAAAGCACCCATCTACACATCCTTTTACAATCCCAGAACAGCAACCTGGGCAAAAGGCATAAAAATCAAAACTTCATTCATGCAATATCTCCCGTCATTCGTAAAAAAAAATCGCATCTTGTCCTTTGTATTTTTCCCATTCGCGTTTCAAAGTTTTGATTTTTCAAAATTCGACACCGTTATTAGTGTTTCGTCGGCGTTTGCGAAAGGCGTTCGCACCAATAAGAAACAAAACCATATTGCGATCATCCTCACACCTCCTCGCTACCTCTGGTCCCAGCAAAAAAAATATCTGCCGATTACCATCATTCGAAAGATGGTAATTCCAGTCTTGAAAGTACTTCAGATGTGGGATAAGCGCAGTGCACAACAACCAGACTCCATATTTGCAATTTCTCAGCACATTCAGAAACGGATAACAAAGTATTATGGTCGTGACTCTCAGTTGTTGTACCCTCCGTTTGAATATCAATATTGGAAAAACATTAAAAGTAAACTAAAAAAAATAAAACTTCCCTCTCCCCCTTTATATTTCATTCCTAATACACCATTTTATCTGGTTGTTTCCCGGCTCGAGCCATACAAGCAGACCGAACTCGTGTTTCGATTAATTAATCAATCGAAACAACCGCTCGTGGTGGTCGGGACCGGAACATTAGAAAAAAAACTTAAGAAGATGGCTGGGGCAAGTGTATTATTTTTTAAAAATCTTGACGACCTTCAGATCGCATATCTCTATGCTCACGCACGGGCGCTCATCATGCCGCAGGATGAGGATTTCGGATATACAAGTCTCGAGGCGCAGTTCTTTGGATGTCCGGTTATTAGCTACAAAAACTCCGGAGCCGCAGAAACGATTTCACCTTCAAAGACCGGTGTTCTGTTTCCAAAACAGAGCGTTTCTAGCCTCACAAACGCCATTGAAAGATCAAATCGTATGACGTACAATGATCGTCATGAAAGCGATTATCTTCGCGGGCGGAGTTGGAACAAGACTTTGGCCACTTTCAAGAAAAAAATCTCCCAAGCAGTTCGAAACCATCATCGGAAACCAGTCAACCCTTCAGCTCACCGTTGACCGATTAATGCCGGAATTTAAACCGGAGGACGTCTTTATTTCAACCGGAACTGCCTACAAAGACGTTGTCAGACGTCAGCTTCCATCCCTTCCTGAAGAAAACATTATTCTCGAGCCACACAAAAAAGATGTCGGTCCTGCGGTTGCGTACGCAGTTGCGTATGTTTCGAAGATGGCGGACGATCAAGAACCGATCGTTATCCTCTGGAGCGATCACATCGTGAAACATCAAGACACCTTTAAAAATATTCTTGCAGCTGCAGAAAAGCTTGTAATGAAACATCCTCAGAAAATTGTGTTTATTGGTCAGAAAGCCCGGTTTGCATCCGAAAATCTCGGCTGGATTCAGTTCTCGGACACCGCGGAAACGATCGACTCAATCGAATTTAAGACCTTCACCGGATTTAAGTATCGCCCGAAGCCAGAAGTGGCACAAGAGTACTTCACCAGTGGGAAACACTGTTGGAATCTTGGATATTTTGTCACAACGCCGGCAAACCTCATGCAGAAATTTTCAACCCTTACACCAGAAATATCCACTCGATTAACCACCATCCTTGAACACTTTAAACAGCCAGATTTCGATACGATACTTGAAACAGAGTACGGACAGCTCCCCGAGATCAACTTCGACAATGCGGTCCTTGAGAAGCTCGCACCCGAAGATGCGGTAGTAGCAGTAGAAGACATCGGATGGAGCGATGTTGGAGCATGGGAGGCGTTGAAAGAAGCACTCGAAAAAAGTAAGGAGGACTCTGTTACGCTTGGGAAGGTACTCCTGAAAGATAGTTCTGATTCATTGGTCTACAACTACGAACCGGAGAAGCTTATTGTTGGTATTGATCTCGGAGAGATTCTGGTGATCAATACCAAAGATGCTTTATTGGTCACAAGAAAAACCTCTGTCGGAAAAGTAAAAACGATGGTTGAGGGATTCAAAGGAACTGAGTACGAAGACCTTACATAATTTATGCGCAATATCTTCACCGGTACCTACTATCAACGGTCACTCAAACGACTCATGGATGTTGTACTTTCGTTTATCCTACTCATTATCTTCTCCCCCATCTGCCTCATCACGGCGGTACTCATTAAAGTAACCTCGTCAGGACCGGTATTTGCGGACGTGCCAGAGCGTGTAGGTAAAGACACAAAGCGATTCCGTATGTTCAAGTTTCGGTCAATGATAAACAATGCGCACGTCATGCTCCGAACAGACCCTAAACTTGCTCAGCTCTATGCCGAGTATAAAAAGGGGAGTTACAAACTTCAAAACGACCCCCGAGTGACAAAATTTGGTACAATTATTCGGAAGCACTCGATCGACGAGATCCCACAACTTATCAACGTTCTTCGTGGACAGATGAGTTTGGTTGGTCCTCGAGCGTATTACAAAGACGAACTTGAGGAGCAACAAAAAAAGTATCCTCAGACACGGAAACTTGTCAGCAAGGTGCTCTCGGTTCAACCCGGCATCACCGGACTCTGGCAGGTATCGGGACGATCCGAAATTAACTTTGACAAACGAATAGCACTTGATGCATTATATGTTGATCACCTTTCATTATGGAACGATCTCAAAATAATACTCAAAACCCCGTGGGTAATGATTACGGGAAAGGGAGCGGTCTAAACAAGCTCACCGACCTTCAACCTATGGCGAGAAGAAAAAAGAATACTCGAAATAAACTCATCGCGCTCGGAGTAGCGCTCTTTGTCGTGATCTTCTTCATCATCCTTCCGGTGATAAAGATCCGTTCTCATGTCGCTCCGTTGACGAAGTCGGCTAAAGAACTCAAGTATGTGTTTTCTTTGAATGACATGGATCAGGTCGAAGCGAAGTTCGACGAGTTCTCTAAGAAGTACGATTCATTCGAGAAGGATGCACGAGGACTGTACTGGCTCTCGTTTATTCCGTACGTTTCTGACTTTAAAAACGGCGTTGAGGCTGGTCATTACTCGATCGCTGCCGGCAAGGGTAGCATAACTGCCATTGCGCCATATGCAGATCTCATCGGATTCAAAAAAGGAAACTCGTCGTTCTCCGAGAAATCTGCTGACGAGCGATTACAGACGGCTGTCTTGACGCTCGATAAGGTACTGGGAAATATTGACACCATTTCTGAGAATATTCGACAGGCTGAACTCCGCATTCAGAATATCGATCCCAATCACTATCCGGAATCATTCGGAAAAACCAAGATCCGAGTGCAAGTTCAGACTATCAAGGATCAGTTTAGTGGCGTCGCATCCCTATTCGTAGATGCAAAACCGCTTCTCAAGCAGCTTCCATCTATGCTCGGCAAGGATAAAGAAAAAACCTATCTCCTGTTATTTCAGAATAACTATGAGCGTCGTGCAACGGGAGGATTTCTCACATCGTATGCATACTTCCGAATCAAGGATGGGAAAATTAGTGTAGAACGATCGTCCGACATCTACTCGCTTGATCAATCCATTAGCTCGCACCCGGTCGCACCACGTGAAATACTTACCTATCATAAGGGAGTCAGTAACTTCTATATTCGAGACAGCAACCTATCTCCTGATCTTCCAGCGTCCATCAAGCTCTTTGAGTCTCTCTACAGCCGAAGTGGCGCTCAACAGGAGTACGACGGAGTTATCATGCTGGATGCAAAGGTCCTTGTTGATATGTTGCGCATCTTCGGTGATACCGAGGTTGACGGTGTTACATTCTCCGCATCAGAAGACAAACGGTGTGACTGCCCGCAGGTCATTTACACACTCTTTGATATTGTTGACCGACCAGTGAACTATGTGAAGACCGACCGAAAAGGCATTCTTGGTGATCTGATGTTTGCTCTCTTAAATAAAGCGCTTGGATTCTCGCCTTCGAAGTACTGGGGTCAGCTCGCCGAAACAATGTTTGGAAATCTCGAACAGAAACACATTCTCCTCTACTTTAAGGACAAAAAACTACAAGCAGCTGCCGAGCAGATAAACTTTGCAGGCAGAATCAAAAATGTAGAGAGTGACTATCTCCATGTCAACAATGTTAACTTTGCCGGTGCAAAATCGAATCTTTATATCGATGAAACGATTGAGAGTGTGACAACCAAAACAATGTCAGGAGAGCTTCAGCGAGAGGTAACGCTCACCTACAAAAATCCGTATCCTCACTCTGACTGCAATCTTGAACGAGGCGGATTGTGTCTCAATGCAACGCTCCGTAACTGGCTGCGGGTGTACGTACCAAAAGGCTCAAAGCTTATCTCATTTAAAGGATCGCAAAAAACCGTAAAGACATATGATGAACTTGGGAAGACTGTGTTTGAAGGTTTTATGACCGTGAATCCGAACGGAAAAGCGGAAGTGACCGTTACCTATACCCTCCCTTCAACGATGAAGGCAGGCGACTACAAACTCCTGATTCAGAAACAACCCGGTGTTGAAAAACAGGATGTGAAGATCTCTATCGGAGGGCAAACGATGTACGACGGGGTGTTTGACAAAGATAAGGAATACCAAAAAGGTCTGTAATGCCAGCCTATATCCAGACGCAAGGCGTCATACTCAGTAGTAAGATTCTTCCAGGGAATGACGTGATCTATACCGCGCTTACCTCGACACATGGTAAAGTCCGCATCTATGGACGGGGCGTTAAGAATCTCATGAGTAGGAGAAAGCCTCATGTTCAGACCGGGAACCTTGTTTCGTTCGTGCTACGGTCTAACCGCGATCAACTATATCTCCAAGAAACCTCACTCATCTCTGCCTTCTCTGCAATAAAGCTCAGCTCGGAAAAAACCGCTTGGCTGTACCCCTATTTATTTATGATCGATCGACTTATGCCTGAACATGAGGTTGATGCTGTTGTGTACCAACTGCTCCAAAAGTATCTTATTGCCCTCTCGGAGCAGAGTCATCCAGCAGTACGATTTATCGAGTCGGCAAATCGGCTTCTTATCCAGTTGGGATACTCCGACGCTACACTCTCACTTTCTGAACTTTCGCATCTGTTTACCGAGACAACCGGGCAAAAACTACCGATAAATACGATATAATGTAGATCATGGAAGCGCTGGTAGCACTATGTAAACGAAGAGGTATCATTTTCCCTGGGTCAGAGATCTACGGTGGCCTTGCAGGCACCTGGGACTGGGGTCCGGTCGGAACACTTCTCAAAAAAAACTACAAAGATCTGTGGTGGAGACAGCTTGTCCAGCTTCGAGATGATGTTGTCGGAATTGATGCCGCCATCATGATGAATCCAAAAGCATGGGAAGCGTCCGGTCACACCGAAGCATTCACCGATCCTCTTGTCGAGTGTAAGATCTGCCACCTTCGCTTCCGCGAAGATAAGACTGACGACATTAAGGAACACGAACAGTCACACAAAGGAAAGGAAGTGATGTGGACCGAGCCGCAGAAATTTAACCTATTGGTAAAGGCGTATCTTGGGATTATTGAAGGAAAACAGTCTGAGATCTACCTTAGAGGCGAGATAACGAACGGTGTGCACGTGAACTTCAAAAATGTCATCGATACTACCCGCGTCAAAATTCCGTTCGGAATTGCACAGATTGGAAAAGCTTTTCGGAACGAGATTACGCCAGGTAACTTCATATTTAGATGTAGAGAATTCGAACAGCTCGAACTCCAGTTCTATATCGCACCTGATGAGACGGAAGGAAATAAGTGGTTCGAGTACTGGAAAGAAGATCGGATGAACTGGTTTCTCTCACTCGGAATGAACAAGGAAAATCTCCGATTCCGCGATCATGAAGAAACAGAGCGTGCGCACTATGCTCGACGAGCAACAGACATCGAATACAACGCGCCGTGGGGCTGGCAGGAAATGATGGGGATTCACCATCGAGGTGACTGGGATCTTGCACGACACCAACAGTTCAGCAAAAAAGACCTTCAGTACCGCGATACCGAGACAAACCGTGTCTACACGCCGTGGGACATCGAAACATCCTCTGGACTTGAGCGTCCGCTCCTCTTTATCCTACTCGATGCCTACCGAAAAGATGAAAAACGTGAATGGCTCCAACTGCACCCTTCTCTTGCACCCTACCGTGCGGCGGTATTTCCTCTTGTAGCAAACAAGCCGGAACTTGTTGCGAAAGCAAAGGAAATTTATCATAATCTAAGAGAGCATGCGATGATTTCATGGGATGATCGTGGCAACATCGGTAAGCGGTATGCAGCACAAGACGAAATTGGAACGCCATACTGCATCACCGTTGATTACACGACGCTCGAGGATGGTACCGTTACGGTTCGTCATCGTGACAGCATGAAGCAGGATCGGGTTGCGGTCAGTACATTACGTGAATTCATATTATCAATTTGATTACATTATGAACTCTCAAAAGAAAATGATTGTGGGTGTGGTAGCTGTTCTCGTTCTTGGAATTGGCGGTTGGCTTATCTCGAACGCGAACAATGCAAAGAAATCACAGACCGAGTCTGTATTACAAAATGAGCCGACCATTGCACCGGTTGATTCATCCGTTGTCGTAAAACTTGTTCAGTCGACAAAAAAAGGTGAAGTGGAGGTAAATGTCTCCAATGCCCCAGAAGGAACAAAAAAAGCAGAAATGGAGCTTACCTATAATCGTGAAAAACGTCCAGAGGACGAGACAGACAGCGACGTCATTCCAGATGGTGTGCTAGCAGGATGCGACTTTAAAAATGGACAACGCTCGTGCCAAAAGACCGGAATCACACTCGGCACATGCTCGTCAGGAGTCTGCCGATATCACACGGTGGTCGGTTCCATTAAGCTTTCAGTTGTATTTAGCGGGAGTTACGGAGAACGAATCTTTGAAAAGGAGTTCACGTTATAACACGAACAACACGTTATCAATCGTGTCACTGTAAGGGAGGAGGTGTTTTTCTATGCCAATCATAAAATCAGCAATCAAAAAAATGCGACAAGATCGCTCAAGAACTCAGTCAAATAGAGCTACAGAAGCTGCATATCTCACCATGCTTCGAAAAGCAAAAAAAGGGACTGAAAAAAATGTGACGAAGGTACATTCCGCAATCGATAAAGCTGCAAAAAAGGGTGTTATTCACGCCAACAAAGCCGCTCGTCTCAAATCGCAGGTAGCAAAGTTACTAAAACCAAAATCTAAGTCGGCGAAATGACGTACAAGATCAACTTACTCACGAAGCAGGAATTAAGTTTCCTCGATAAGACGCTGTATTTTTTTCTCAACTATCTCAGATACATTCTTGTATTGACGCAGATTGTTGTAATCGGCGTGTTATTTTATCGCTTTCGTATTGATCAGAACATTATCGATCTGAAGGATTCATTACAACAAAAGAAAGAGATTGTTGAAGCTGTGCAACCACTCCTCAAAGAGGCAGAGAAGGTAAACGACCAGACCGTTGCAATTCGAAAAATTGTTAACGAACAGTCAGTTCAGTCCAGTGCTGTCCGGTACCTCCTTTCCACGTTTCCACAAGCGGCGACGCTGGAGAAGTTGGTGATTACCGAAAACTCCTTCAATCTGGAGGGCACAACAATCGATTCGCGCGAGCTGCAGTTGTTTTACGCACGACTCAAACAAGAACAACGATTTAAAACCGTTGATCTCACCAATATAAAACGAGGAGAATCAGGGTATAGTTTTACGATGACATTACAAGACTTTGCGAGCGGTAAGAACATATGAAAAACACAAACCCTGATCTTCCATCACTAAGACATCTCATCTCGTCACTGAAGGAACCCAAGCGAAAGGACTATACATTCGCTACACTTTTTTTCATCGTCTTTTCATTTTTTATCTTCTTCGCCATCAAACCTTCGCTCTCCACGGCTCTTTCACTCAACAGCAAGGAGCTCGAGCTCAAAGGTGTTGACGCGCAGTATGAAGAACTCATTGGACAGATCGTGCAGATCCAAAGCGCACTTGAGTCGGTTCGGGATCGTCTTCATCTCGTAGATGAAGCGCTTCCACCGCAACCACTCGTGACGCTCCTCATGCAGGATATCCAGCAGGCAGCGGATCGTAACAATGTGGTGATTTCAAAGGTCAATATCAATAAGATCAATCTCGTTGAGCCCGAAAAAAATACATTCCGATCAATGGCGGTGAGCATGGAGCTTAACTCCACCTTCGATGATTACATCTCCTTTCAAAAAGAAATAACCGAACAACGAAGACTGAAATATATGCGAACCGTTGAAATAGACAACGATCAGCTCGGGGCATCGACAAGTGCAACGTTACGAATTAAAACCGAAATCGAAGGTTATTATTTGTAAGTATGAATCGAAAAGAAATCCTCTATCTCTCGATCTGCATCTTCCTGACCGTTGTGGTATGGCTCGTCGCTGACCTAATTTTTTCATCGAATAAACAAGTTCGTGAAGAAACAATCGCCAACCCCGTTTTGTTACAATACAAACTTGATCCAAACGTTATTACGATAGTTGAACAGAAAAACGGACGATGATTTACAGCGATCTTTACCAACGCAAGCAGATTCGAATTCCGTCGATCTTCGCGATTCTCGTGATCGGTGTTCTTTCGTTTTTTATGACACAGTTTTTTCTCACTCCGTCCAGATCAACGAACGCAACGAAACGGAATATTCTTAGCATGAAGATCGCAAATGTAGGTTCGCGGAGAGCAACCGTTCTTTGGCGAACAACGAACAAAGAAGTTGGTATGGTAATCTGGGGCACAGGACGCACTCAACTCGACCATGTAACGCTCGATGAGCGTGACAGCGCGCAAAATCGAGCGGAGTATTTCAATCACAGCGTTCAACTAACCGAGCTTGCTCCGAATACAAGGTATTATTTCAGTCTCTCGAACACAAAGGAACTTCTTGAAACCGCAGGAACAACAACGTTCTCGTTGAGCACCACCCCAAACGATAGCCGGATGAACTCGCTAAAACCTGTCTACGGGACCGTCACCTCTGCGGGAGGTGTTATGGAAAAAAATGTCCTCGTTCTGTTTGAGTATCCAGGCGCATATCCGCTCGCTACACTCTCAAAACCTTCCGGTGAATGGCTCATTCCGCTGAATGCCCTTACTCGCACAAAGGGAACATCGCTCATTGCTCCCTCACTCTCCGACCTTGTTACCGTTACATTCTATGATGAACTTGGGAATACGAGTACCGTTTATTCTCCGATAGAACTTCTCTCTCCGGTGAATCAACCAGTCCGCATGGGAAAACAGTATCGATTGCCAGAGGAGTCTCAGGTGTTAGGAACAAACTCTGCGCAGCTCGTGATCGCGCAGTCAACACCCAGCCCTACACAAGATGCGCAGGGAAGCTTGAGCGTTCTCTATCCAACACAGAATGCGGTCCTGAGCGTGGGAAGCCCGCTCATAAAGGGGAAGGCGGCACCACATGCTATTGTTTCCTTATCGGTGAGAAGCATGATGTCCACAGCGGTCGTCATAAATCGAACCTCAAGTACTGATCGGGATGGCATGTGGAAACTATCGCTTACACAACTGCTCCCTGCAGGGGACTACACACTCACCGCAAAGATCGAGGGAAGTTACACCTCAATAACTCGCGTCTTCAGTGTGGCAAAGAGTGGTGAACGTGTCCTCGGGGAAGCTACCGGGAGCGCGACGCTCACCACTACGCCAACCTCCACCCCTACCGCGACTCCAAGTGATGAACCACAACCAACATTACCAAAGACCGGAACAACAAACGACTACCTAATATACTCAAGTGCTGCATTTATTATCATGGGACTTGGCCTATTCTTCTTATTATAAGATCTAGATACCCCAGCACAGATCGTATATACTGTTGATATGGATGTGATCGGCTTCATTGGTGCCTTGAACAAGGTTGCGTTGTTTTTCTTCACCCTTACACTCGGGTTCGTGATCTATGAGTTTGTGATGTTTTTAAAGGATCGACGAAACAAAGTGACACAGCCGACAGTTCCCGCATTTGACCCAAACATGCCACTACCTCAAGCAACGCCTATTCATGCAACGTCACAGGCACCACAACCATTGATGAAATCAAACTCACACCGGGTGCTTCAACTCGTTGTGGCTCTCATAATTTTCACGATCGTTACGGTCATCATGATCGTGTTCAGACCAGGTCCATCTGAACAAGCATCTCCCACACCCCAGGTTACTCAGACGATTCATCCAACGGTCCAGGTGAGCCCAACACAGCAAGTAGTAATCGGTGAAGAACCGCAGTCCGCCACAGAATCTGCGTCGCTCTCGACTTCGCCTGAGGCATCCCCAACAGCGATGATAACCACAGAGGTAGCGATAACCGAGTCGCCTACACCCACCTCAGAGGTTGTTGTAATTGCAGAAACAACCGCGACCCCATCTGCAACAGCTATACCCTCATCGACCGAGCTGCCCACCGCGGGAATACGATTCCCGTACGAAATGATCGGCATCATCGCTCTCTCGATCGTAGCGGTAGCGTTTATGTTCTGAGGAGACTACATTTTTAAAAACTGACGGACATATGAATGGAGCGCTGAGTAGGATCGATCTTCTGGTACGAGTACATACTTCCCTTCATAGTCTGCATAGTCCGGAACAATAAAGAGTTGCTCCGGTAGTGCAGTGGTCGCCTGTTTGAAATCTCGCTTGAGAGCTATATTGCGTAGTAAAAATGCAGCTTGTTGGTTGCTCATATCTCTCACAATCAACTTATCGATACTTCCGTAAAGCGCCTCGATCTTGTCGAGTTGGAGGGATAGAACAATTTTACTGACCTTATCCTTCATTGCTTCCAGTACGAGTTGCTGTCGCTTACTTCGTCCGAAGTCACTTCCCTCGACTCCGCTTGCATGGCGAGAGCGAACAAACTCAAGTGCCGTTTTTCCATCCATCATCGTCTCTCCTTTCGAGAATGAGATGGTCTTATATCGACATCGGTACTCCGGGTCTCCGTCGCACTCATCGTTCTCCTTACCCTCGATCGGAAACTCGCGATCAACAAACGACCGCTCAACCGTTACCTCAACTCCACCAATGGTATCAATGAGGTCGATGAATTGATGAAAGTTGATAACCGCAACATACTGTATCGGAAGACCAATAATTGATCCAACCTCTGCCTTTGCGAGACGAAGTCCGCCACCGGCTTCCTTCGCTTCCCCGTACGCATACGCGGAGTTTATTTTATCTCGCAAGGTACCACTCCACACATCTCGAGGAACGCCGATAGAGCGAACCGTATTTGTTGCGGTATCGTAGTTCATTACCGTGATCGAGTCTGAAAGCGATGGCCCATCATGGTTTCCTCCAGGAATGCCCAGTACGAGAACATTCACACGTCCATCGATCATCTTTAGATCTCCAAAGCCAAAGAGTGAGCGGATCGGAGACACATGGAGAACGCGTTGGGCGAAGCGATAGTAGGGCGAAACGATCAACCCAATCATAAACAGAATTCCCACAACAACAACTCCAACTGAGTATCTCTTTTTTCCTAGATGTCTCATAGCTTCGAAACAATGGCGAGAAACTGCCGCGGTTCGATAGATGCAGTGCCAACCACCATGCCATCTACCTCCGGTGACTGGATAAAGAGACCGCAGTTGTTCTCATCTACGCTCGCGCCGTAGAGATATGATCCATGGAATTCGGCTAACGCTCTCTTCAGTTTGAGAACTGCATCCAAGTTCGCGGTTGTACCGGTTCCGATCAGGTTAGGAGGCTCGTATAGAACGATCCCTTGGTAGCCTGAAATATACTCTTCAACCTTACCAATACAGAGTATAGGCGTTATTCCCGCGGTACTGAGGTGTTGAATTTGTTGAGAAATTTGCTCATACGTCTCTCCTCTCTTTCTTCGTTCGCTATGACCCACCAAACAGAGCGACGCGATGCCGTGAAGAGCGGCCGCTGGTACCTCCCCAGTGAAACTCCCCTTCTCCTCGGAAGAAACCGCTTGTGCAACGACACAGCACCCTCCAAGACCGTTAAGTCGTTCGGCAACATAGGCGAGGTGTGGAAACGATGGAGCGATGCCGATGGTCCAGCCATCACGAGGCACATAACTACTCGTAAACACAGTCATCCATTCTTGAATCTCGGACAGACTGTGATGAGCTTTCAAATTTGCAATCAGATACTTCATAGCACGCTTTCAAACAGAGTTAGAACGACATCGGATCTAGTATCATTATAGATCATGCAACTCAACAAAGAACAACAAGAAGCGGTACGAAATGTCGCGGGTCCTTCGGTGATTCTCGCGGGAGCAGGTTCAGGAAAAACTCGGGTACTTATCCAGAAAGTACTGTACATGATCGAACATGCAGGTGTTCAGCCCAGACAGATTCTCATGATTACCTTTACGAACAAGGCGGCGCTTGAGATGAAAAAAAGAATGGGAAGCGTAAAGCTAGGATTTGTTGGCACATTCCACGCCTTCTGCGCACGTATGTTACGCATCGAGGGAGATCGACTCGGACTCTCTCCAGACTTCGTCATTTATGATGAGGCGGACCAACTTCAACTCATCAAATCAATCATCAAAAAGATGCACACGCAGTTTAGTCCTGGCTATTTCTTGAACAGAATCTCAACAGCAAAAAATGAGTTGATATCACCGGAGTCCTATCGATCTATCTTTTCCGATTACTCGGCCGAGGTTGTCGCTGATGTTTACGAACAGTATCAGAAGAAACTCCGGAGTAATACCGCCGTCGACTTTGATGATTTGCTGGTACTCGCACACCAGCTTCTCAAACAGTCGGAAGAAGTGCGAGGAAAGTATCAGCGCACATTCACACATCTTCTTATCGATGAGTTTCAGGATACGAATACAGCACAGTACCAAATTGCGACACTCCTGGCCGGTACAGCGCAGAATATTACCGTGGTAGGTGACTTTTCTCAGAGTATCTATTCGTGGCGAGGCGCGGACATCAGAAACCTAGAAAAGTTTAAAAAGGATTTTGAGAACTGTAAAGAATTTTATCTGGAGCAGAATTATCGATCAACACAACAAATTCTCGACTATGCATACTCAATCATATCTCAGAATACGACTCATCCTATCTTACAACTCCGCGCTACCTCAAAGTCAGGAGAGGAAGTCATCGTGTACGAGGCCTTTGATGAACAGGATGAGTCGTTCTTCGTGATCGATGAGATTAAGCGCAGTATGAGAATGGATCCAGACGCAACACTCGGAGTACTCTATCGGACGAACGCGCAGTCGCGAATCATCGAGGAGACATTTCTTCACGAAGCAGTCCCATACGTTCTAATCGGTGGAACACGGTTCTATGAACGAAAAGAAGTCAAAGACATACTCGCCTATCTCCGCTGCCTCGTAAACCCAAATGACGAACTTTCGGTCGAACGTGCACAAAAAATTGGAAAGAGTCGTTACAAAAAATTGCAGTCGGTCTATCTGGAGATCAAAGATCGTGTAAAAGATATCCCCACAGCAGAACTTATGGAACAGGTTTTCCAGGCGACCGGATATCTCGATCTCTACAATGTGAATGATCCAGAAGACTACAGTCGCCTTGAGAACATTAAAGAGCTCAAGTCGGTAGCGCTTCGGTTTCCCCACGTGGTAGAGTTTCTCGAACAGGTTGCACTGGTTGAGTCTGAATATTCTGAACAAGAGAAACAGAAGCATGCCGACAAGACAGCCAAACCCGGCGTAAATCTCATGACGCTTCATCAAGCAAAAGGGCTTGAGTTCGACTATGTCTGGATCGTGGGACTTGAGGAAGGCCTCCTCCCGCACTCACGATCAATCGATGATCTTTTTCAGCTCGAAGAAGAACGGCGCCTCTTTTATGTAGGTATAACTCGTGCACGAAAAAAACTGTACATTACCCACGCTCGGAGACGATTCATCTTTGGTCGTCGAGGGGAAGCTATGAAGTCGCGTTTCCTCGGCGGTGAGACCGTTGAACGAATCGAAGAACCCTCCTGGTAGAGTTCTTCTTGACCATGAGAAATTAGGTACTATAATGAGGAACATACTATGACCGAGGCAAAACAAAAACTATCTCCGGAAGGCATGTCTCCCGCACAAGAAAAACTTGCAGGGATGTTCTATGACAGAAAAACAGTTGCTCCAGTGAACCGTCGAAGAACCCTCCCGAACGGCGGCTTCGAGTTTTACAAGGTCGATCGAGAGATGAGTATTATTGATTTTCCGGTAACCGATGAAGAGTTTGCGATAAAGAAACACGACACAGACCCTGGAGCGCCACTCTCGCCGATCTACATCAATATCCGAAATCTTCCGGAAGATGTCCTCGAACAGTATGGCGTGGTTACGTCGGAGATCATGACGACAGACAAGCCTGATTACTGCGCGGGAATCCCAAAGGCAGGTATCCCGCTCGCACAGGCCTACTCCAATCACTCTGGTATTCCGGTTGTTGATATCTTTCAGAAAGAAGAAGCAAACGATGGCTCCGGCAAGAGAAGAATCGTTGCGGGTGAACAAGATTTCACTGGCAGAAAATTACGCATCGTTGACGATCTTGCTACCGGAGGAGATACGAAGTTTGAGGCTGCGAAAGCTGCGGAAGCGATGGGGTTTGAGGTTACCGACATCGTGGTCTTAGTCGACCGACTCCAAGGCGCAAAAGAGCAACTTGCCGAAGCAGGATACACCCTCAGAGCCGCATTCACCATCAAACAGCTTCTTGACTTTGGTCTCAGAACCGGCAGACTAACCACTGAACGGTATAAGCACGTAGTTGACTATCTCGGTCTCAACAACTAACGATCCTCCCGATCACCAAAGCGATTGAAGGTCATACTCCTCGTGGGGCCTTGAAAGGTCATCGATATAAATCCATCTGCCTCTGGTGGCACGCCATGAAGTTCTTCTAGTCGGGTAGAACATGTCCTTCCTTCTTTATCACGGTAATACATCTGCCAGACATCGACCACTCCACACGGTCGACCATCTTTGCAGTGTGGCTCTACGATAGAAATAATCTCTATCTGAGGTGAAACAATCCCAAGATGTGCATGAAGTATCTGACGTTTGAAGGCATGAGCAAGGTTCCGAATCTGCCGATATCTGACGCGCTGCTCCTTTGCTCGCAGGTTTGGCGTAATCTCGGTCGTTGCCATATGGAGCCTATTATAGCTCAAATTGAAAGAAATGGATTAGTTCGGGAAGTGGCACTTTTTGTACTTTTTTCCACTTCCACACCAGCACGGATCATTTCGACCAATTTTTTTCTGGGTTGGCTTTGTTACACTCGATGAACGTTTCTTTGCAGGTTTTTGCTCCGGATTTCGAAACTGCTCTCCACCGCCACCTGATGACAGAACGAGCGGCTGCTCTTTTCGTTCCTGTACCGTTGCCTGAGCCTCTACCTGGACCGTAAAAATCCTTCGCGCTGCCTCGAAGTACATCCCGCGGATTAACCGCTCAAACAGAGAGAAGGCTTCGTTCTGATACTCGACAATTGGCTTGATGCCGCTATATCCACGCAGACCAATTCCTTCCCGTAGATCGTCGATTGATCGGAGATGTTGTGAAAAATGAGTGTCAATCACGGTGAGGAAAATAAACCGGACTACATTCCTCCAGATCTCCGGACCAACCTCTTTCTCCTTCCGATCGTACTCCTTCTTGACGAGCCCCATCGCGTAATCACGAAGGCCAGTTTGATCTTGATCCTCAATCATCTGCAACATCTTCTGAGTCTGTATGGGGAGGAGGAGCGACAGCTCTTGGAGTACTGTCTTATTCATCTCCTGAACCTCAACACTCGAATCAAACTGAATCATGTTGATCTGTGCCTCAATCTGCTCATGAAGCACCTTCATCACCGTCTCTCTGAATGCTTTTCCGTTACTCTCCGCAAGCATCAGTATGTCACGACGAAGATCGTACACAATCTCTCGTTGCTTATTGAGGACATCATCATATTCAACGGTGTTCTTACGAATATCAAAGTTGCGTCCTTCAACCTTTACCTGCGCCTGTTCAATCGCTCTTGTTACCATCGAATGAGAGAGTGGTTGATCCTCCGGAAGATTAAAGAAGTTCATCATGCGTGCTATCTGTTCGCCACCGAAGATACGCATCAGGTCATCTTCGAGAGATACAAAGAATCTCGACTCGCCTGGGTCTCCTTGTCGACCCGCTCGACCTCTAAGCTGATTATCGATCCGTCGTGATTCATGACGCTCGGTACCAATGATATAGAGCCCTCCCAGCTCGAGTACTTTCGCATGTTCCGCTTCCCAGTTTTTTTTGAGATCTTTTGCTTTGGTTTTCGGATGTGCATCTGGTTCTCCGCCAAGAATAATATCGACTCCTCGCCCTGCCATGTTCGTCGCGACTGTTACTGCGTGAAGTTTTCCTGCTTCTGCAATAATATTCGCTTCCTGTTCGTGGTTTTTTGCATTCAGTACATTGTGGGGGATATTCCGTTGCTTCAACATACGAGACAGCAGCTCATTCTTCTCGATTGAGGTCGTTCCGATGAGAACTGGTCTACCGGTTTTGTATACGTTTGCAACCTCCTCAACTACTGCTGAAAACTTTCCTCCTTCGGACTTGTAGATTAAGTCAGCTTCATCTTTTCGAATCAGCGTATTGTGGGTAGGTACAACAAGCACTTCGCAGTTATAGATTTTATGAAACTCCTCTGCCTCGGTCGCTGCGGTTCCGGTCATACCGGCAAGCACAGTGTATTTTCTAAAATAGTTTTGGAGCGATATCGTTGCAAGTGTTCTTGATTCCTGCTTAATCTCAACACCTTCCTTTGCCTCTACTGCTTGATGAATCCCTTCTGACCACCGACGTCCATACTGTAGTCTCCCGGTAAACTCATCGACGATGATGATTTCACCATCTTTGACAATGTAGTCTTTTTCTCGCTTGAACAATGTCTCTGCTTTGAGTGCTGCTTCAAGATGATAGACTGCTTCGAAATCTTTTTCGTATAGATTTTGTACTCCAAGAAGCTTCTCTACCTTACTGAGTCCTTTCTCAGTCAGATTTGCAGATCGTTCTTTCTCATCGACAACATAGTCCTCAGCTGAAAGTTTTTTCATCACCTGAGCGTAGGTATAGTAGCGAGATGTATCGTCGTCGTTTGGCGCAGATATGATGTGGGGTGTTCTCGCTTCATCAATAAGTACCGAGTCCGCTTCGTCAATGATGGCAAAATGAAATCCTCGTTGCCGCATCTCTGGAACATCAAGAACCATATTGTCTCGGAGATAATCGAAACCAAACTCACTGTTAATTCCATAGGTAATGTCAGCTAGATACGCTTCCTTTCGGGAGGTAGGTTTGAGATGCTGTAGACGCCAGTCTCCGGTCTCTGTGTTCAGGTATTTCGGATCGAATACAAATGATTGGTCGGAGATCATTGCGCCTGTTGTTAGTCCAAGAAACTGAAAAATCCCTCCCATCCAGCCAGCATCTCGTCGCGCAAGATAGTCGTTCACGGTAACAAGATGTGCACCATTTCCGGCGAGCGCATGGAGGTATAACGCTGTTGTCGCGGAAAGTGTTTTTCCTTCACCGGTCTTCTGTTCGGTAATCTTTCCGTCGGACAGACCAAGTCCTGCGATTAGCTGAACGTCGTAATGTCGAAGTCCAAGCGTACGCCGAGCGGCTTCTCGAACAAGTGCAAAAGCCCATGGACGTACAGCGCGGAGTCGCTCCTGCGACCCATCTCCTACCTTTTTTTTAAGTGTTTCGGTTTCTCGTTTGAAGTCCGCATCCTTCAGTTTTCTCGCTTTGTCCTCGAGCGCATTGATCTCTTCAACAATCAATCGATATTCATCGATCTGTTTTTGATTAAAATCAAGAAGCTTTTTGAATATATTCAGCATGACGATGGATTCGGAACTATATCACAGTTATTATACCGGTAAGTTGCTTCAATGTCAGTCTCACCGATTACTTCATGAAGAACTCCTGTGGAATGATGAGGAGTTTTTGCGCTGAGTAGCGGTTCTTCACCTTCTCTTCACCGGAAACCTTGAGAATATAGTGCACTGAGTCTCCTTCCTTTATCTTCGAAAATCCTGCCGTCTCCAGTGTAAGCGTTTTACTGTCGAGCAGTAAGATCTTGGTACCTGTCTCGATGTCGGCAGTATACTTCTCTCGATCAGTGCTCGTGATATTGATGGAATAGTCGTTCTTATCCACTGTCGTAATATTGCCCACCCCGACGAGTACATGACTGTCGACGTAGACTGTGTTCGCCGTAACCTTTGCATCGGTCACGATCCCTGCCACTATCACATAGTCATTCTTCTCGAGATCGGATCGTTCCAGGTCTTTTTGTGCTCCGGTTGACAGAGAATAATACTTTGTCACCACATCGTCGAGGGTAACGGTATAGACCGTAGCATCGTCCGACAAAATTGACATCGATGTCTTACTCAGATCCGTGATCTTTCCGGACACAACACGAAGCTCTTTTTTTTGGATCTGCGCCACCTTGTTGATCAGATTCGTCTTCAGTTTCTCAACCTCTTTTGAGATCCCGGAAGACGATGTTGCTTCCACCTCGCCCTGAGCTTCGGTTGGAGTCGGAGAAATCGCAACGACATTCACCACGGCAATTCGAGCGATCAGCGTGAACATGAGCATGGTGATTATTTTTTTCATTTTGAAAGATTAAAAACGCGAATAACCTTCGTCTGCGTTCGAACTGTTTTATCTTGTGGGTACATCGTGATCGAGATCACATTCTCACCTGCAACGAGCGGGAGTGTAACGGAGAACTCTGATTTCTTCTGCTTCTCAACAATCTCTTTTGCAACCGACTGTATCACTAACAATGATCCCGGCTCACCTTTTCCTTTGATCTGAATGGTGCTCTGGTCAACAACCGCATCCGATGCGGGCGAAACGATCTCGAGGTTCTGTGCACTTTGTAGAATATTGGCGAGCTTCACTTTACCTGCATTCGTCTTGATCTGCGAGCCGGACCCCATCTCCATGGTACGAATTTGCCGAACCATAAAAAATGCTACGGTAAGTCCGAGTCCGACGCCGAACACGATCGCGATAATAACCTCTTTTTTCATACGAATAATTCATGAACAACCTTCGGTATGGTAGTAAGGATGTGAGAGTTATTATACCAATATCCATGCGTTGAAAAAAGCTGATCTGCAGATCGCTTCAGGATGAACGAAGCTAGGACGCAGGCAGTGAATCGATCAGTTACGGTGCAAAGACCGGACACGAGACCTGCGAGAATATCACCGGTACCACCCTTGGTAAGACCTTGATTTCCTCCATGAATCACTACGGTTTTTTCTCCATCAGAGACGTAGTCGGTAATTGCTTTCATGAGAATAACACAGCGATATTCGGTTGCTTTTTGTTGCACGATCTCCATCGTCTCTGACTCTGACATGCTTGATACAGAAACAGAAAACAGCGCTTCAAATTCTTTCTGATGCGGTGTGATAACTGCTTTCTGTGAAAGCTCACGCAACCACTCGGGTTTCATCATCTGGAGTGAACCGGCATCGATAACCAACTGTTTCTCACCAATTGTTCGAATGACGCTTGAAGTTAATTCTCTCGTTTCCTCAGTTCTCTCGAGGCCTGGGCCGATGAGCGTTATGTCATCCTCCAGAAGGTACTCAGAAAGTTGTTCGCGTTTCACCGCAATACCGTTTCGAAACGTTTTCTTCAACGACTGAAATATCTCATTGTTATCGCTGGTCGAGGCATAGTGAACCATATCTGCAAACTGTGATACAACTTCCGCTGACCAAAGTGATGCAGCATGAAACAGTGGCGATCCTCCGACTATGAGCACACGCCCGTTTTGTCCTTTATGACTCTCTGCCTTTGGTAAGGTAACTTGCGTGACGAACCGCGCAATTGAATGAATATCGTTCGATGTTACGGTCTGCATAGCGATTAAAGTATCTTTAGGATATAATTTTACCGTATGTTGAGTCATTTAGAGCTTCGGAAACTGTTTAAACAATTCTGGGAAGGAAACGGACATATTGAAGTTCCACCGATTCCGTTGGTTCCGCAGAATGATCCTACTACTCTCTTCACTGGATCTGGAATGCAACAGCTTGTTCCAAATTTGCTCGGCGAACCACACCCACTCGGAACTCGTCTTTACAATATACAACGATCATTTCGCTCGCAGGATATTGAGGAGATCGGTGACAATCGACACACCACCATGTTTGAAATGATGGGTAACTGGTCGCTTGGTGACTACTTCAAAGGAGATCAACTCGCTTGGTTTCATCACTACCTCACCTCACTCCTTGGATTTCATCCGAACAAACTTCATGTAACGGTGTTCGGAGGTACTAAGGATGTTCCGCGGGATACGGAATCTGCTGAGATCTGGAAGAAGTTAGGGTTTCCGGAAGATCATATCCATTTTTACGTAGATAAGAACTGGTGGTCCCGTGCAGGCGCGTATGACCAGATGCCCGTTGGAGAACTCGGCGGGCCAGACTCCGAAGTATTTTTCGACTTTGGAGCAAGCCACCACATCCATGAGTCATCGCAGTTTGCACATGAGAAATGCCACCCGAACTGCGACTGTGGTCGTTTTGTTGAAATTGGTAACTCGGTCTTTATTCAGTATCAAAAAACCGCAGAAGGTCTTGTCGAACTACCGAAGAAGAATGTGGACTTTGGGGGTGGTATCGAGCGGCAGCTCGTTGCGCTCAGTGGCAATCCTGACATATTCCTCATCGATCTGCATAAGCCCGCACTCGATGTACTCTCCTCTGTTACCGGCGCGGACTACTCAGATGAGCAGAGTCGAACCGCAATGCGAGTTGTGGTAGATCACATGAAAGCCGCAACGTTTCTCATGTGGGATGGTGTTCGCCCTTCGAATAAAGAGCAAGGGTATGTGCTTCGGAGACTACTCCGTCGGTCCGCACTAAAATTACGGAATCTCCGAGGATCTCTTCCTCCCGCTTCCGAGGTCTTTGAAATCTGCAAATCATTTTTTAACGTATACAACGGAATCTACTTTGATACCAAGACACACGATCTCGTGAAAACAGTCGTAGAAGATGAGATGAAGCGGTTCGGTCAGACACTGGAGAAGGGCCTGAAAGAGGTAGCAAAGATCGATGCAATCGATGGCAAGAAGGCATTTGATTTATATCAAACATTCGGGTTTCCGCTCGAAGTGACCGAAGAAATGTTTCGAGAAAAAGGACAGAGTATCGATCATGTTCAGTTCCGTCATGAATTCGAAAAACATAAACAACAATCACGAAGCGCATCGGCCGGGAAGTTCAAGGGCGGACTCGCTGACCATTCGGACCAAGTGCTCAAGTACCATACCGCAACCCACCTCCTCCACCAAGCATTGTTTGATGTTATGGGGGGAGATATACGACAAGAAGGTTCAAATATAACCGCTGAACGGTTACGATTCGACTTTTATTCTCCAACCAAACCGACAGAAGCGCAGCTGAAAGAGGTTGAGAAGATTATCAACGAGAAGATAATTGACGCGCTCCCTATGCGATTTAAACTCATGCCGAAGGAGGATGCATTACAGATCGGTGCTCGAGCATTCTTCAGAGAAAAGTATCCTGATCAAGTTAAAGTATATTATATAGGAGGAGAGGATGACAAACCTGAAACCGCATATTCAAAGGAGTTTTGTGGCGGTCCACATGTGAGCAATACGAAAGAAATTGGGCAACACTCCATATTCAAGTTTGAAACGATCGGAAGTAACCTATATCGCATCTACTCGAAATAAAACTTCGAGCTCCCACTTCTCGTAGAGTTTGACAAAACTATTTCATTCGACTATTATTTTTGAACTATGGCAACAAAAAAACGTTCCACAACCAAACCCTCTCGTTCGAATGTTCGCTCCTCAAAGAAAGTTGTCATGCCGGAATCTGATCATCTGCAGTATCAGATGAGACCACAACGAGGGAACCCCTCGGTCTTCCTCGTGGTACTCCTCATTGCACTCGCATTCTTCACCGGCTACCTTTTTAATAAAGTACGCAATCTTGAAAATAACGCAGGCGCTGCTCAACAGGCTCAGGACACTGCACCTGCAGCACCAACCGCCAACTATAACGCTCTTCCAAAGGTTACAAGCGACGACTACATTCGAGGTTCAAAGGATGCAAAAGTCGTTCTTGTTGAGTACTCAGATCTTGAGTGTCCATTCTGTAAGCGATTCCACCCAACAATGCAGCAAGTAATGAAGGATTACGGGAGCGATGTTGCTTGGGTCTATCGCCACTTCCCACTATCCTTTCATCCAAAAGCGCAAAAGTCAGGAGAGGCTGTTGAGTGCGCTGCTGATCAAGGAGGGAACGATGCATTTTGGAAGATGACCGACGCAATCTATGAAAAAATGCCGGCACTCGAGCTCTCACAGCTTTCTGCCGTCGCCACCGAAATTGGACTCGATGGTGCAGCGCTCCAGAACTGTCTCGATTCGAACAAATTCGCTCAAAAAGTAAAGGACGAGGAAGTAAAAGGTCAAACTGCAGGTGTAAGTGGAACTCCCGGAACATTTGTCCTCGGGAAGAATGGAAAGAACGATTATATCAACGGCGCTGAAGAGCTTTCTTCGGTGAAGACCAAAATCGACGCCATTCTGAAGTAATCAAAGTTGTGATTTACTATCAAAATGGTTGATCCAGCGGAAATATTTTCCAATGAACCTCCGCGGCTAGCTATCGATGCTAACACGGTAGCTAAAGTTGAAGTTAAAGGAAAACCTAAGAGAAGACGCTTTTCTTATTTTGAACAAGAACTTACTGAAGCTTCAACAACCAATGTCTGGGACCAAATGTTGAGCAAACCTGTAGGAACTTTTAATAACGTAATATTGGGGGTTCTTAAAAAGAATAAATTGCTCTGGTCAGATGACGCTCCCAATCATTATGTTCTGTGGTACCCAGACTCGGACGAACCCATCGGACATTTACCAGATGCGGTTCCATATATAGAGATTTCACGTCAAGAAAACCACCCGCATCTCATCAGAGTTTACGGTTTACGAACACCTGATACAACTCTCCTTCGAATTGGGAAATATTTGCAGCGAAATATACATGAAAATGATGCACATCTAAGCATCACGGAGCTAGAAATGGAGAAGGCGATTTATGAAGGAGCTATCGGTAGCTTTCAAGTAAATGGTGTTTAGTCTACTCCCAATACCCTGCTTGGTGACCCCAACGGGAGTTCCCGATGAGCACCGGGATTAACTACCCCGTGTTTACAGGATGACCCCACTTCGCTTAAAGCTTCATAGGGTGAAGGAACTGTTGTGCTCGTTATAAATTCACAGACATATACGTAGGGAGTGTTTGATTATCCGTCTGGTGTGACCCCAACGGGAGTCGAACCCGTGTTTACAGGATGAGAACCTGTTGTCCTAGGCCACTAGACGATGGGGCCAGAACGGATAATCAATTGTTCAATTCGAGACCTCTTTTTCCAAGACTTGATCTGTAGCTCTCTTTTACGTGCATTACTTAGATTTTCAAACTCTTCTTTGTAAATTAAACTCCAGGGCGCTTCTCTCTTCGTATATTTACTCAATCCTTTATTATGGTCATTGATTCTATTATCTAGATTCTTAGTAGAACCTACGTAATACTTATTCGTCTTTAGTGATTTGATTATATATGTATAAAACATATATGACCTTACGACGATGGGGTGCCGATCCTCGTTGCGATGAGGATCGAGCACTCTCGATCACGATTTTAATCGGATCGGAGCCGGCCAAGACCTTCATTGACAATTTTAGCGCATTCCTGTACTATTATATCAACAATCCCCAGACTCCACAAATGAAGGGGATTTATTTTTTTGACCAATGAAAACACAACTCACCCAGGATGGACACCAGAAGCTCGTCGACGAACTTGAGCTCCTCACTAAAACTAAGCGACCAGCTGCGGTCGAACGACTCTCACGAGCTCGAGCGATGGGTGATCTTTCTGAAAATAGCGAGTATCACGCCGCAAAGGAAGAGCTTGCATTCGTCGAAGGGAGAGTTCGTGAAGTAGAGGCCATTCTCAAGCAAGCAGAGGTTGTTGAAGCGTCGAGCTCTCAGCACGTCGTAGGACTCGGCTCAACTGTCACGATCCAGAGCGAAAATGACAATGAGACGTATGAGATAGTCGGAGAATTCGAAGCAAACCCGATGGAGAAAAAGTTGTCAGCAACCTCGCCCATTGGAAAAGCTCTGATTGGGAAGAAACTAAACGAAAAAGTGCAGATCTCCGTTCCTGCAGGGAAAAAATCCTATATTATTACGAACGTTCGATAACATATGGTCGAACGTCCTCGCTCGGAGCGATCAGTGATTCCGACACGTCAGATACGAGTTCTCGGACCAACCAGAATCGTATTTCACAAACCCACACTAGAGCCACTTAGTATTACACCGGTACATGGTTCGTTTCTTATTGACTGGGGTACTCTTCACCGAAGGTATCGAGTTGGTAAAGAGCATCTACACATACTTGCCGACGGAGTCAGTGCAAAATTTGGTACACTAGATGAAATCAGAGGCGTCGGGGTGGTATTAGAAACTCACGTACGATTTTCAACTGAATACGGACTATGATTTGGGTTGACCGAGAAGTAAAAAAAATACGAGAACTGGGATTAGACCATGTCTGGATTGATGACATGAAAACTCCGTCTGGTCGCGTGCATGTTGGCGCACTTCGTGGAGTTGTGATCCATGACCTCCTTTACAAGGCTTTTTCTGAGCAGGATGATGATGTCCAGTTCACCTATGTTATTAACAATATGGATCAGATGGATGCAATTCCATCATATCTCGATTATGAAAAGTGGGAACAGTACGCCGGAATGCCGTTGTTCAAGATTCCATCACCCGAACCAGGATTTGAGAACTTCGGTGAGTACTATGCTAAGGAGTTTATCGGTGTTTTTGAGTCAATCAACTGCCACCCGCAGATTATTTGGTCGAGCGAGCTATATCTCTCCGGCAGAATGAACGACGTGATCCGGCTTGCGCTAGACAATGCAGAAACGATTCGCTCGTTATATCAGACAATCTCGAAAGCTGCGCGACCAGACAATTGGTACCCTTTCCAAGTAATCTGTGAAAAATGCGGAAAGGTTGGAACCACGACGGTCACCGCTTGGGATGGAGAAAAAGTCACCTATACCTGCAGACCAGAGATGGTTGCATGGGCACAAGGTTGTGGGAATGAAGGCAGTGTGAGTCCGTTTGATGGAAAAGGCAAACTTCACTGGAAGGTTGACTGGCCAGCACACTGGAAAGTAATTGGTATTACTGTTGAAGGATCGGGGAAGGATCATATGTCAGCAGGCGGGTCCTACGATCTCTCCTCTGCTGTTGCGTCACAGGCTCTGAACTACCACCCTCCGTATGCTCCAGCATACGAATGGTTTACGATTGGTGGCGCAAAGATGTCCTCGTCGAAAGGTGTTGGAACCTCGGCTCGAGAAGCATCCGCAATTCTCCCGCCAGACATTCTCAGATTCCTTCTTGTACGAACCCCTATTGAGCGGTCGATCGACTTTAATCCATACGGTGATACGATCCCCAATCTATTTGATGAATACGATCGATGCATGAATGCATACTTTGACAAGATTGAGAACAAGATTCCAGATGGAAAACCTGGAGAAGTATTGGTCGATCTTGCGCGAATTGCCCAGCTCTCCCAGGTACGACCGCTATCCAAGAAACGACTGTTTCTTCCTCGATTCAGGACCATCGTCAATCTTCTCAAGACGCGCGCCGATATGCTCCTGTTTTTCGAACAGCAAAAAGGTGGCCCGCTCGATGAAGCAGAGCGTGAGATACTCGAGGAACGAATCGTGTTCGCTGAGGTATTTGTGAAGGAGTACGCAGAAGATGCAGATAAGCTCGAATTTCTCGACTCCATTCCAGATGGACTCGCCTTCACCGAGAGTCAGCGAACATTCTTGAAGCTACTTCTCGCGCAGTTGAAAGCAACGCGTTCAACCGAACGAGAGGATCTTCAGAATATTATCTTCGGTATTCTCAAGGAAAATAATCTCCAAGCGAAAGAAGTGTTTAAAGCGTTTTATCAAATACTTATTGGTAAGGAGTATGGACCGAAAGCTGCTGATCTCATTCTTGAGTTTGGAGTAAAGAAAGTAGTAAACCGAATCAAACGCGTTGTCTAACGATGCGCTGACGTGCGAAAGCTGTTTATCGCATCCCGCAACTTCATTGCTTCATCGCGTGGGTTCTTCGCGAATATGATCCCTCTCGCTGAGTTAATAATCAATCCGTTCTTCTTGGCGTTGAGTCCTGCTTTCAATGTAGCTTTCAAATCTCCTCCTTGAGCGCCGATCCCCGGAACAAGAATGAACATTTCATCCCCTACGATCCTCCTCACCATCTTGAGTTCCGTTGGGTAGGTTGCGCCAACAACGAGTAAACAGTTCTGCTGTGCGTTCCACTTCTGTGCTACATTTTTTGCCACTGTTGCGTACAACGGTTTACCATTTTTCATCGACTGATTTTGAAACTCGTCAGAACCTTCGTTTGATGTCTTACACAGTACGATAACTCCCTTATCTTTTCGGCTCAGATATCCCTGATTTGCATCTTTCCCAAGATATGGATGAATCGTAATAGCGTCTGCATGAAGATAATCAAAGGCGTACGAAATGTACCCCTCATTCGTGCTGCCGATATCACCCCGTTTTGCATCCAGGATTACTTGCACAGTAGGGAACTTTTTTTGTATGTACGCAATCGTTTTTTTCAACTCACGGATACCGAGATCACCGTGCGCTTCAAAAAATGCTGAGTTTGGTTTATATGCACATACAAGATCACCGGTCTGATCAATAATCTTTTTACAAAATGAAAACAATGGTTTTTGTTTTGGATCAAGTCCGACACACAACAAGGAGTTATTTCGTCGGATCGAGCTCTGCAATTTCGTATAAAATGACATTGCCATATTGTACAGAATCATGTAGGATTGTGGGCGGTATGGCAAGCGATTTTTTCTACGATCCTAATAAATCCTACGAGGAGAACTACAAGCACGGACCATTCGGAAGCTTTCAGTCCGCGAAAGCCCGCAAGGAGCGAACAGAGCCAAGGTATTCCTTTCTATCTCAGCCTGTTTATCTTCCATTCGGAATTCCTGCAGGGCCGGTTCTGAATAGTAAGTATGTAGCAGCAGCATTCAACATGGGATACGACATTGTTGTCTATAAAACAGTGCGAACCGATATCTATCCGTGTCATCCATTTCCCAATATCCTATCGGTTCACTTCTCCGGTAAGAACCTTACACTACGAAAATTAGATCGGA
>CAYZRL010000005.1:0-36025 GCA_964480835.1 uncultured Gammaproteobacteria bacterium | reverse complement strand
AGTAATACAGGTAACCCAGTTTGGCGAAAACACGAATCGTGAGTGGGACGCTGCAATACAGAGCGTTATACAACAGTGGAACGCAAAATCGATTAAAGGCCTCGTGATCGATCTTCGGGATAACCCGGGTGGCTTCCTCGATAGTGCAGTATATATGGCATCGGAGTTCCTTCCGATGGACTCTGTCGTGGTCAAACAGGAATCTACTATTAACGGGAATCGCACATACTATGTGACTCGTGAAGGCCAACTTATGAGTATTCCGATTACGGTAATCGTAAATCAAGGCTCTGCATCTGCATCGGAGATATTCTCCGGAGCCCTTCGTGACCATAAACGAGCAAAGTTAGTTGGAGTGAAGTCGTTTGGTAAAGGTTCTGTGCAGGAAGTTCTTGACATTAAAGGTGGTGCGGGTCTGCATGTGACGATAGCGAAATGGATTCTTCCAAGCGGCGAATGGATTAATGGGAAAGGGATTACACCCCAGTTCGTCCTTGAGAACGCCTACGAAGCTGGTAATACGCTCACTCGTGAACATGACCTTCAGCTCGACAAAGCAATTGAAATCGTCCTCAAATAACCTTCGCTCCGGTGCTATAATTACTATATATGGCTAATCAACAAGCCCTCCGTGGATTTCGAGATCTCTATCCTGCTGAAAAAGCAGTGCAGGGGTATATTTTCTCGAAGGTTCGAGAGGTAGCACGACTCTATGGCTATGAAGAATACGACGGCCCCATTGTGGAGCCGATCTCATTGTATGCCAAAAAAAGCTCGGAGGAACTTCTGGAGAAACAAACCTTTCAGATCAAACCGCGCGATAAAGACGATCAATGGATTCTCCGACCGGAGATGACGCCAACGCTTGCGCGACTCATCGCTGCGAAGTCTGGAGAGCTCGTATTTCCACTCCGATACATGAACATCGGTCCGCGATTTCGCTACGAAGCACCGCAGAAGGGGAGAAGTCGTGAATTTTGGCAGTGTGACTTTGATATTCTGGGGTCGCAGAGTGTCGTAGCGGACGCAGAAACTCTCGCGACAGCCATCTCGATCTTGACGAATCTCGGACTGACCGAACAAGATTTTGAAGTCAAGATTAACTCGCGAGCATATCTAGCTGAGGAACTCGAAGAACTTGGTGTCAATGAATATGATATTAAGGACATCATCGGGAAAATCGACCGAATGGATAAGCAACAGGTCGATCTCCCTCAAGCGGTTCGTAAACTCATTTCAACACCGGTCGATATTTCCGAGAACGAATACTTCACGCAGTTGTTTTCGATGCTTACACAACTTGGTGTGGAACAGTACTGTTCCGTGGACCTTACTGTCGCACGCGGTCTCGATTACTACACTGGGCTCGTATTCGAGATAAAGAAGCGTGGGGAACAAGGACGAACGACACTTCTTGGTGGTGGTAGGTATGATAATTTAATCTCCGATATGAACAGTAGAATGGCTATTCCCGGAGTTGGCTTTGCAATTTCAGACACCGTGTTGATGTCGTTCCTAGCGGAGAAAGGTGTCCTACCAGATTTGAAGTCAAAACCATCAGCAATTCTTGTAACCGTCTTCAACCGGGAAACAATCAATAGGTCACTCGAGATTGCAACGCAACTTCGTCGAGCTGGAGTTCCAGTCGAGGTTTATCCCGATCAGGACAAGAAACTAGACAAACAGCTCAAGTATGCCGATCGTACCGGCATCCCATTCGTCATCATTGCCGGACCTGAAGAACTACAACAAAATAAACTCAAACTTAAAAACATGAAGACGCAGGAGCAGACGGTTCTTTCTCCAGCCGATCTACTCGCGCAGTTTCTTTCAAAATAATAGAACTATATGAACGTTGATCCAAACATCGTTATTATCGAGGCGGTCCCTGGTGTCGGTGGGGATGAGTCCAAACTCTGGATGAAGGAGCTTCTTCTTTCCTATATCCGATTTGCAGAACGACATGGTTTTAAATTCCACTACATGGAAGAAAATGTAGTGCGGATAAAAGGTGAAAATGCATTTCAACTCTATAAACATGAGACCGGCGTACACCGTGTGCAGCGGATTCCGGACACCGAACGAAAAGGGAGAATCCATACCTCAACCTGCGTGATCGTGGTTCTTCCTCATATTAATGCATACGAAGTGAAGATCAATCAGAGCGATCTTGAGTGGCAGTTCTACCGAGCTGGGGGTCATGGAGGACAAAATGTGAATAAGGTTGCAACTGCGGTTCGACTTATTCACAAACCAACCGGAATCACCGTTACGGCGCAGACCGAACGGCAACAGATGCAGAATAGGGAGATCGCGATGGAACTCCTTTTGGGAAAACTCTATCAACTTGAGGAGGAAAAGAAAAAGGGAATCACTCAGTCGTATGTAAAGAACCTGGGAACTGGAGAACGTTCGGACAAGATTAGAACGTATAACTTTCCGCAAAATCGGCTCACCGACCACCGCATCAATAAGAGCTTTCATAATCTCGAAGACATCATTGCGAACGGAAAGTGGGAGAAAGTATTCGAACAAAACTAAATCTTCACGGGATAGATCTCGAGCGAAAGTCCTACCTTTCGTCCGAGATGAAAGTACTGATCGGCAGACATCGAGATCCTCGACATCACGCGGAAGATATTGTACGCCAATATCTTCGCTATCGAACTACCACTCCTGAGCGATATACGTTCGTGAAGGGCGTGAACAAGCCACTTCTCCGACTCTAGATCGATGTGTACGAGATGATCCTTGGCAAGCCGCTCAAGCATTCGCTCCACATTCCGCTCCTCCATAAAGCCGAAATGGAGTTCAACCGAGACAATACTCCCTTTCTTCTCATCTTCGAAGAGAGGATATACGTTGTATCGTTCTTGATCCGGTATGTATGGACTGTTTTCAGAGATCACCGTTAGAAAAATAAGATGCTTGGGAAGGATGCCATAGCGATCCCAGAACAGCTGTTTCAGCATCGGGACATCGTCTGAATGTTCGTCGATCGTGTCGGGGGAGAGTACGATCATCGATCGTGGAATAAACTCTGTCTGTTGCTTCTTTTCCTCGATAAGCTCACCGACAGACATTCGTTCATACTGACCGAATGCATGCTTGACATGTTTTCTCCCCCACTGCCAGATACGCATCGCGATAAACATCAATGCCCCGATCGAGAGCGGAATGTAACCTCCGGCAAAGATCTTGAGGGAATTTGAGGTGAGAAATACAATATCAAGCACGGCAAGAGGAGCAAAAAAAAGTATGATGCCCCAGATCTTCCATCGCCAATAAAAAAACGCAACACCCGCTAATGCGATGGTCGTGATCAGCATATCACCCGAGACTGCAAGTCCGTATGCACCTGCAAGATTGGTACTACTCTGAAATCCTAGAACAAGGAGAACACATCCGATGAACAGGGCCCAGTTGATAAACGGGATGTAGCGCTGACCCTCATGATCCTCATGTGTCTGCACGATCTCCATGTAGGGGAGTACTCCCATCGAAACTGCTTGCGAGGTGAGAGAGAAGACGCCGGAGATCAACGCCTGTGATGCGATCACCGTCGCACAGGTTGCAAGTAAAATCATCGGAATCAAGAGGGGTTGTGGAACCATACTAAAAAAGATATTGTTCCCTTGTATGTTGCTTCCGCTGAGAAGATAGGCACCCTGCCCGAAGTAGGAGAACAGCAGTGCTGGATAGACGAGCGAGAACCAACTCAGCCGAATGGGATTTTTTCCAAAATGTCCCATATCTGCATACAATGCCTCACCGCCGGTAACGACAAGCATCACCGAACCCATCAGAATAAGAATCTTATGAAATCCTTGTTGAGCAAAAAACTGAACTGCGGCGAGGGGATTGACCGCCTGAAGGATTGACGGATACCGAACAATATGCATAATACCAATACAAGAAATTGCAAGTAGCCAGGTAACCACGACCGGACCGAAAAACTTTCCAACCTTCTCTGTTCCGTTCCTCTGGATCGAAAAGAGTCCGGTGAGTATCAGTATTGTAATCGGCACAATAAAGGAGTCGAGTTGTGGCGCCGCGAGCTTCAGTCCCTCGACTGCCGAGATCACGCTGATCGCGGGCGTAATAATACCGTCACCGAACAGAAGTCCAGCGGCAAACGTTAAGACAGGGATCATAAACCAGTACCAACCGAGTCTCTTCTGTTTCAGAAGTCCCATCAAAGCGAAGACGCCTCCTTCCCCTTTGTTGTCCGCTCGAAGTACGAACAGAACGTATTTGAACGAAATGATAATGGTTAATGCCCAGAACACTACACTGATTGCACCAATGACCGTCTGTGGATTTCGAGATAAATGCGCATGCCCGAAGAACATTTCGTTCATTGCGTAGAGCGGTGAGGTCGCAATGTCGCCAAATACGACCCCCAGTGCTCCCAGACTCATAAGTAGTAGTTTCTTGATAGGCGATTGTAGTTGAGGTGTTTGTTGAGTAGTCATGTTAAATAAAAAAACCGCACGACCGTGCAGTTGAATATATTATATGATCGACACCTCTCTAAAAACAACTGAAAGATATTTCCCATGTACATGTATATGTATATATAATGAGGAATGATTTCTTGCTCTTTTGAAGACGGTGGAAAGGCCTCACTTCGACATGTCGTAACGGACGTTATGGTTATAGACAAGGATAAAATACTTTTGATCAAACGCGCTCCTCATCTTTCAAACGGAGGAAAGTATGGTCTTGTTGGAGGATATGTTGATCGCGACGAAACGATCGAACAGTGTGCAATTAGAGAAGTAAAAGAAGAGACGGGGTATGACATAGCGATTGAAAAGCTTTTCAGAATTAAAGACAATCCAGACCGACCGAAAGAGGATCATCAAAACATATCCTTCGTATATGTTGCAAAAGCTTTGGGAAAAACAGGAACACCAGACAATGAGGCAACTGAGATAAACTGGTATTCTTTAGACGCACTGCCATCCGAGGATGAGTTTGCATTCGACCACTATCAAGATATACAGCTTTACCTCTCCACACGCCGTGTGGTATAATTATGTTCTCGCGTGACATCTAATCGTTTCGCGTTCCCAGACAGTATGCAAACAGCAATTCATCCACAGTATATTGAGTCGACCGTTGTCTGCTCCTGTGGAAATACCTTTACCACTAAGTCGTTGAAACCTTCGATCACGATCGATGTATGTGCGAAGTGTCATCCGTATTTCACGGGAGAGCACAAATTTATCGATACGAAGGGTAGAGTAGAGAGCTTCCACAAAAAGCAGCAGCTTGCGCAGACAATGCAGGCGCAGGGCGGTGGAAAGTCCAAGAAAAAAGGCAAATCAAATGAGAATGAACCAAAGTCGCTGAAAGAACTCCTCGGAGAGCTTTAATCAGTGTGATGCGGAGACGCAAAGCTCTTGATAGTCTGCGATTGGTAAGATATAATTAGAACTAAGTTTTACAAAGACCTCGGGCTGTCCGTGAGGACGTAAGATCGACTTCCCGAATAGTAAACATATGGCAAATCTAGCAAAAAAAACTCAGGTTGAGGAACTCACATCGCTTCTTTCGAACGCTCATCATTTCGCACTCATTAAGTACGAGAAGACAACTCATAAATCATTAGAAGAGCTCCGTAGGAGCCTCAAAGATTCCTCTGCAAAAATTCGTGTCGTAAAAAATACCCTTATCCAGAAGTCGCTTGAGTCACAGGCATCGGCACGAACTGAGCTAAAGGATCTTATCGCAAAAGTATTTCCATTGAAGGAAAGCACCGCAGTTCTCACTCTTGGGGAGGACTATGCAAAAGGCCTCAAGGCATTTCATACCTTCGCAAAAAAGGATAGCACTCTCTCATTCAAAGCCGGAGTTCTTGATAGCACGATTTACCTTGCACCCGAACTCCAAAAGATCGCAACGCTTCCTGGGAAGGATGAGCTAATTGCGAAGGTGATTGGTGGACTGAAATCACCATCAAGCAAGCTTGTATACGCATTGAAGTTTAACATTACTAAGTTAACACTCGTTCTCAAAGAGCGAAGCAAGCAGGCAAATTAATCATTTTTCATTACGAACTACGTATTACGCATTCGATTCGTAATCCGAAATACGTAATGACCGATTGGGCATAACGAAAAGATAGGAGGTGACACATTTCATGGCAGAATTATCAGAAAAAACTCAGAAAATCGCAGAGCAGATTGAGGGGCTTACCGTAGTTGAAGTGGCAGAACTCGCTTCGTATCTTGAAGAAAAGTTTGGTGTCACCGCAATGGCGGCAGTAGCAGCTCCAGCAGCAGCAGGGGCAGCATCTGGCGAACCAGCTGAAGAAAAGACTTCCTTTACCGTTGTACTCGCAGCATCAGGTGATAATAAACTTGGTGTGATTAAGGCAGTACGAGAAATTAATCCACAACTTGGATTAATGGAGGCAAAGAAAGTCGCTGAGTCAGCACCACAAGAACTTTTGAAAGACGTAAAGAAGGAAGTTGCAGAAGAGGCAAAGAAAAAGCTCGAAGCAGCAGGTGCAAAGGTCGAACTCAAGTAATATTACAACCTGAGTTTACCCTCATCATAACGTCATTTTTAAAACCCCGCCACACGGCGGGGTTTTTCGTAATTTAGGCTAGACTAGCCACAAAAAATCCTGTACAATGGTATGACATGTCAAAGCAATCGAAGGCCGGATACAGCGCAGAGTCTATCGTCGTTTTGGAAGGACTCGAGCCTGTTCGAAAGCGTCCGGGCATGTATATTGGCTCCACGTCCCAAGCAGGTGTAAATCACTGTCTCCAGGAAATTCTCGATAATGCAATCGACGAATCGCTTGCAGGATTCTGTAAAAATATCTCGGTCATTATTGGTGACGATAATTATCTCACCGTGTTTGATGATGGTCGAGGAATCCCGGTTGAAACCAATGCAAAGTATAAAACATCAGCGCTCGAACTCGTCATGACCAAACTCCATGCAGGAGGAAAATTTACAACATCTGCATACAAGGTATCGGGAGGACTCCATGGTGTAGGAGCATCGGTGGTAAACGCTCTTTCGGAACATGTCATCGTTGAGGTAAAACGCGACGGAGGAATCCACCGACAGGAATATCGACGCGGTATCCCATTAGGGCCGGTCAAAAAGGTAAAGGAGTCGCAGTTGAAGTTCCCATACGAACACGGAACCGCTGTTTCATTTCTTCCAGACGCGGAAATATTCAAGGAAACAATCGAGATACATTACAACAACTTTAAAAAGCAGGTAAAGGAGCGCGCGTATCTCATTAACAACGTCTCATTCAAGGTAGAAAATAAAAAGACCGGAGATAAAGTCGCATACTACTTCGATGGTGGTATTCTCTCACTCCTCCGAGACATTAACAGAGGTAAAAAAACCGTACATGATCCAATCTCTTTCAAACGACAGGTTGATGATAAGGAGGTCGAGGTTGCAATTCAGTACAACGACTCCATTAACGAGCATGTCATGTCATTTGTAAATGTCATTAACACACATGAGGGAGGAACTCATCTCACTGGTTTTAGGATTGCGCTGACAAAATCGATCAATAGTTATGCGAAGAGTATTCTCAGCGAGAAGGATCTCAAAGATGCAATAACGGGAGAGGATACAAAGGAAGGTCTTTCGGCGATTGTGTATGTGAAAATGCCGTCAACAAATCTTCAGTTTGAAGGTCAGACAAAAACCAAGCTCGGAAACTCTGAGGTCCAGACATTAGTTCAGCAACTCGTGGGCGAACACCTTGATGTCTTTTTTGAAGAAAATCCACGTGTTGCGCGGGACATCGTAGCGAGGATCATTCTTGCACAAAAGGCTCGGCTCGCTGCCAAGGCTGCTAAAGAGGCAGTTCTCAGAAAGGGCGCTCTCGAGGGAGCGACGCTGCCCGGTAAGTTAGCAGACTGTTCTGAAAAAGATCCTGCACTTTCAGAGCTCTTCTTAGTGGAGGGAAACTCCGCAGGAGGAACCGCAAAGCAAGGCAGAAATCGAAAGTTTCAGGCAATTCTTCCACTTCGAGGTAAAGTTCTCAATACAGAACGAGCCTATCTTGACAAGGTGCTGTCATTCAAAGAACTGAAGGATCTCGTAATCGCGTTAGGGATGGGTATCGGTGAGAATATCGATTATCAGAAACTCCGCTATCACAAGATAGCTATTATGACCGACGCAGATGTCGACGGTGAACATATTCGAACGCTGTTACTTACCTTCTTTTTCCGACATCTCCCGGATATTATCGCGAAAGGCCATCTCTACATTGCCCAGCCGCCACTCTTTAAAGTTCATTTTGGAAAAAAGATCGAATACGCTTTTACGGTCGAGCAGCGAGACAGCGCGATTCAGCGAATGGGCGGAAATCCAACGGTTCAACGATATAAAGGTCTGGGCGAGATGAATGCAGAGCAGTTGTGGGAAACTACGATGAATCCAGATAATCGAATACTCAAGCAAGTAACAATCGATGATGCGCAGGAAGCAGATCATGTCTTTACGATGTTGATGGGTGATGAGGTTCCACCACGAAAAAAGTTTATTGTTACGCATGCGAAGCTAGCCAACCTCGATATCTAATTGTTATTAATTATTGGAAAAATATGAACCTATCAAAACTATCAGCAGGCAAGAATCCTGCGAAGGGTGAGGTGTTAGTAGTTGTTGAGATCCCAGAAGGTGCGTTTATTAAATACGAAGTCGACAAGGACACAGAACTTGTAATGGTCGATCGTTTCGCATACACCACAATGGCATTTCCAGCCAACTATGGCTTTATCCCAGGAACACATGGTGAGGACGGAGACCCGCTCGATGCGCTTGTAATCACTCCGCAACCGCTCCACCCTGGTGTCGGTATCGAAGCGAGAATAATCGGGATGCTTGAGATGGAGGATGAGGCGGGTGTGGATACCAAGATCATCGCCCTACCTTCCAAGAAGGCTGATCCGTTTCATGCACATATTGACTCCGTGGATCAACTTGATGAGATCGTGAAGAAAAAAATCAAACATTATTTTGATCACTATAAAGATCTCGAGCCAAATAAATGGGTAAAGACGAAGGACTTCCTGGGAGTCGACGCCGCACTCGAAGTGGTGCAAAGATCACTCGTCAAGTAACGAACTGAACTATGAGCGACAGTGACAAAACTATTCAAAAAGGAATTCAGACCGCGGAGATCGTCTCCGAGATGAAGCGTGCGTACCTCGACTACGCAATGTCTGTTATTGTGTCGCGCGCCCTTCCGGATGTTCGCGATGGCTTGAAGCCGGTTCACCGACGCATTTTGTATGCAATGCATAAACTCGGACTCTCATTTAGCGCTCGGTTCTCAAAGTCTGCAACCGTCGTCGGCGAGGTGCTTGGAAAGTACCATCCGCACGGTGATGCTCCGGTCTATGAGGCGCTCGCTCGTATGGCTCAGGAGTTCACGATGCGATATCCACTCGTTAAAGGACAAGGTAACTTCGGTTCCATCGATGGTGATCCTCCAGCGGCAATGCGTTACACCGAGGTAAAGCTTGCAAAAATTGCCGAAGAGATGCTGCTTGATATCGAGAAAGATACCGTATCGTATACCGACAACTTTGATGGGCGATTGAAAGAACCGGTCTATTTACCATCAAAACTTCCGAACCTTCTTCTCATGGGCGCTGAGGGTATCGCGGTTGGAATGGCTACAAAGATCCCACCACACAACCTCTCAGAGCTCATTGATGCAGTTACCTACAGCATCGAAAAAGCAGCGCTTAAAAATGCGGACGAAACCAAAAAGCGAACCGGCGATGCAAAGAAAGAAGTTGAACATCTTGTCTATAATACCACCGTTGAAGAACTTCTCGAGTATGTCAAAGGACCTGACTTTCCAACACACGGAGTAATCTACGGCGCAAAAGATATCCAAGAAGTTTATTCTACGGGTCGCGGTAAGATTCTTATCCGTGGAGTTGTGAAAGAAGAAGAGCTTGACCGAGGACGAACTTCAATCGTCGTAACTGAGCTGCCATATCAGGTTAATAAAGCAAATCTCGTTGAGAAAATCGCAACCTTGGTGACCGACAAAAAAATCGTAGGAATTTCAGATCTTCGTGACGAGTCGGATCGTGATGGGATTCGTATTGTCATCGAGCTGAAACGAGATGCGTCGTACAAGAAAGTATTGAATAATCTTTTTAAGTTTACCGAACTTCAAACTACCTTCCCGGTCAACATTGTCGCACTCGTGGATGGCATCCCACAGACACTCGGCCTAAAACAGATTCTCGAACATTATCTTCGACACAGAGTCGATGTAATCATCAAACGATCCGAATATGAACTCGCGGAAGCAAAAGCACGCGCACATATTCTCGAAGGATACCTGATCGCGCTCGACAATATCGATGAGGTGGTCGACATTATTAAGAAATCCAAAACCGAGGCAGAGGCAAAGGAAAAACTGATGTCGAAGTTTAAACTGTCTGATATCCAATCGCAAGCAATTCTTGACATGCAGCTCAAGCGACTGACCGGACTCGAACGCTCAAAGATCGAAGAAGAGTTGAAGGAACTAAAAAAACTGATCACCTATCTCACCGGCCTTCTTACCGATGTGTTCAAGATTCTTCAGGTCATCAAGGACGAGCTCGCTGAGGTAAAACAGAAGTATGGTGATGATCGACGAACCAAGGTAATCAAATCCAAACCAGGAGAGATCACCGATGAGCAGCTTATTGAGAATAAAGAAGTAATCGTTGTAATGACGAAAGAAGGGTACATTAAACAGGTTGCCAAGGAAACCTTTAAGGTGCAGAATCGAGGAGGCAAGGGCGTTATGGGTATTGAGACAAAAGAAACGGACAACGTAGCGTTTGTGAAGCCGGCAATGGCGCACGATTACATCTTATTCTTCTCGAATCAGGGTCGCGTCTTCCAGACGAGAATATGGGAGATACCCCAAGGAACCCGAACCTCGAAAGGTAAGGCGATTGCGAATCTTGTTACACTTCGTCCAGAGGAAAAGATCACATCTCTACTTACGTACGATAAAGATGCGCCAATGAACAGCAACACCTTTGTGCTCATGTCAACGAAGTGTGGAACCGTTAAAAAAACACCATTTGATCAGTTCGCCCACATTCGGGCTAACGGAATCGTCGCTATCAAGCTCGATGCAGGTGATGAACTCCTTTGGGTAAATCTTACCGATGGAAAGAAGTATGTGATTCTCACCACACGCGATGGAAAGGCGATTGTGTTCAATGAGTCAGAAATTCGGCCAACGGGACGCTCCTCGATGGGTGTGAAGGGAATAACCTTAGAAGATACAAACGGTGTTGTTGCGGCCCACGCGTTTGGTACCGATGAGTTCAAACAAGACCTCTTCGTCATCGGTGAGAAAGGGATAGGTAAAAAAACCCAACTCTCAAACTTCAAGGGACAGCATCGCGCAGGTAAGGGAGTGAAGGTCGCCTCAGTCGATGATAAGATGGGCAAAATTGCATTCGTCGAAATTGTTCACACCGGTGATGAGGGAGTGATTATCACCAGTAGCCAAGGTCAGGTCGTAAAGATTCCGCTCAAAGACATTCCATCCCGATCGAGAAGCGCGAAGGGAGTAATTCTCATGAGGTTTTCGCAGACGGGAGATAAAGTATCTACAGCTGCGCTCGTGTGATATAATAGAGCTTCACAATAAGCTGTCATGAAAATACCATGTAGCGAGCTTGCAACCTCCATGAAGCGTGACCTTGTCAAGAAGGTTGCCGATCTTAAAAAAAAGGGTGTCACTCCTAAACTCGTCGCAATTTTGATCGGCTCAGAAGCAGATCAACTTTCATTTGTCGCAATCAAAAAACGGGTAGCGAAGGAGCTTGGCATCACATTCGAGTTTGTCCACATTGAGAAAGCACCGTCATTTCTTGAATTTGCATCACAACTAAAAGAGTTGGCGCATCGACCTGACACCACCGGTGTGATTATCCAACTTCCGCTCCCTGCCAGACTACAGAGTGATACGCTGTACAACTACATTCCAGCGGTAAAAGATATCGAAGGTCATCGGCCCAAGTCACCCCACCTTCCTCCATTGGGACTTGTTGTTCTTCATCTACTGAAATTTATTTCACGCCCGACCACATCCACAGCCATTTCATATCCCAGCCCGACAGAGGATAAATTAACCTTTAAACAAGAACTCAAACATAAGAAGATCGTACTGGTCGGAAGAGGTGTTACGGGTGGATCCGCAATCTTACGAGCACTGCAAGAGTTTCGGATTAATTTCATTAGTGTGAACAGTGGTACCTTTGACCCTCACCAGTACTATCGAGAGGCTGATATTATTATTACCTCGGTCGGAAAGAAGATATTTGATGGAACATCATTAAAAAAAGGTGTGTCACTGATAAATACAGGCTTACGAAAAGAGAACGGTAAACTCTTAGGAGACTACGACGAGGATGAGGTTAAACAGATTGCAGGTTGGTATACGCAAACTCCGCACGGAACAGGACCGTTGGACGTACTGTACTTATATAAAAATCTACTCGATGCAGCATATCTCCAGTTGAGCGATTAAGATCGTGAAAGTATTTGTTATCACGGGACAGACCGCAACCGGCAAAACAGACCTCGCCGTCAACGAAGCATTGGAATACGATGGAGAGACTGTGAATGCTGATTCTCGACATGTTTACCGATATCTTGACGTCGTAACCGGAAAAGATTCTACTAAACCGTTCCAGAAGAACATTCCAGTTCATTTGCAGGACTGCGTTACTCCGGATCAGCCGTTTTCATCGTACGATTTTGTCCTGTTGGCAATAATGAAAATCGCCGACATTCTTAAACGTGGAAAGACCCCGATTGTCGTAGGTGGTACATATCTCTACATACAACACCTCCTATATGGGCAGTCCATACAAGTACAGCCAAATCCTCAACTTCGTGAAGAACTTTCTCAAAAATCAAAAGAGGAACTTCAGAATATGCTCAACCGTCTACATTCGAATCATCATCTTAATTCGAGTGACTGGAATAATCCCCGTCGTCTTATTCGCCAAATTGAGATTTACTCCTCAATCGATTCTCGTAAACCTACTCGATCGGTACCTCCAACTCATGGTATATCTACAATGTACGACCTGAACATCATAGGGCTGAAACATCCAAATCCTGACGTGGCGCGAAAAAAGATCCAGTCTCGCGTTGAGCAACGTCTCAAGGATGGTGCGCTGGATGAGACGCGATCACTCCTGAAAAACGGGTATAAAAAAACAGATCCCGGACTTCAGACGATAGGATACACGCAGCTCATCGCGCATCTTAACGGAGAGCTCTCGCTAGAGGAGGCGATCGTGAGATGGACGACCGCAGAGGTTCAGTATGCAAAACGTCAGTTGACCTTTATGAAGAAAGATCCCTACATTCAATGGACTACAGTCGACTAATCTTTTTTGTTGAATAGCTTGAGAAACGCTTCTTTCGGTATCTCCACCTTACCGATCATCTTCATCCGCTTCTTGCCTTCTTTTTGTTTTTCGAGAAGCTTTCGCTTTCTTCCTACGTCTCCAGCTCCAATAACCTTGCTATTTTTAATCAGCACGTCTTTTCGAAACGGAGCGATTCGCTCGGACGCAATAATCTTCCCTTTGAACTGGCCTTGTATCTTAATCTCATACTGCTGACGATGAATAACATCTCTCAATCGCTTAACCAACGCCATTGCCTTTTCCTGCGCTCGCTCCTGAACAACGATTTCAGAAAACTCTTCGACTGGATCACCATTTATAAGAACTGTTAGCTTATCGGCTTTCACGGGTTCATATCGGACAAGCTCCCAGTCCAGTGAAGCGTAGCCTGAACTGACACTCTTTAAACGATCAAAAAAATCAGAGATCATTTCTGATAGCGGCATTTCGTAGGTAAGTGTTATCTGATTTCGGTTATCCATCGTGATAAACTGCCCACGATATTCTTGACATAAGGTCATCACAACTCCCTGATACTCAGGTGGAAGGACCATAAATATTTTGACATACGGCTCCAAAAAAGTTCCTTGCTCATACTTATACTCAACCTGTGGGGGAGTGAGCACGAGGTGGAGTTCGTACTCTCGCTCCAGTCGCTCTCGCACCACATCGGCATGAAGCAACCCAAGAAATCCAACACGGAAACCAGCGCCCAATGCCTGACTATAGATCGGCGTGAACTCGAGAGACGAATCATTGAGATACAGTTTTTCTAACGCCTTCTTTAAATTGAGATAGTCTGCGGTGTCGGTAGGGAAAATCGAGGCAAAAACCATCGACTTCACCTTCTTATAACCGGACAGCATCGTCTCAGTTGCTTTGTCATTCGTTACGCTGTCTCCAACTCTTACCTGATGAATGTCTTTTAGACTTGTAACAATGTATCCGATTTCACCTGCTGCCAGTTGTTTTGTCTGGGTTAAATCGGGGTTAAACACACCAACCTCACCCACCTCGAATACTTCCTGCTGAGCAAATAACTTAACTTTGTCATGCTTCTGAAACGTCCCTTTAAAAACTCTAATGAACGCAATTACCCCGCGGTGTGAGTCATAGTATGAATCAAAGATAAGAGCTTCTTTCTGAGGTCCGCTCTCAATTGGAGGCTCGGTAGGTGCCGGAACCCGTCGAATAATGTCATGAAGAAGCTCCTCTACGCCTTGACCGGTTTTTGCCGATATCATATGTATTTCATCCTCACGAAAGCCGAGAAAATCGATGAGCTGCTGTTTGGTCTTTTCTACATTTGCGTGAGGGAGATCGATCTTGTTGATAATTGGAACGATCACAAGGTTCTTTTCAACCGCTTTATACGCATTAGAAATTGTTTGTGCTTGGATTCCTTGAGTTGCATCAACCAAGAGCGCCGCTCCTTCGACGCAGGAGAGTGTACGGTCAACTTCGTATGAGAAATCGACGTGTCCGGGTGTGTCGATGAGGTTAAGTTCGTACTGTGTCTCGTCTATTCGGTAGCTCATTAACACAGGTGCAAGCTTTATCGTTATCCCACGTTCACGAGATATAGGGTTGCGGTCAAGCAACTGTTCTTCATGGTTGTTCTTAGATATAACTCCCGTAATCTCCAGTAACCGATCGGCGAGCGTCGATTTTCCGTGATCAATATGGGCAATAATTGCGAAGTTACGAATAGTATTCATAATGCAGTTTATCCTTCTATTATAATCCATTGCATGACTGTATAATGAGTGAAATGAGCACATTTGCTAGACATTTGAAAAACTCCTTCGTACAGGGTAGTCTCATCTTCACAACAGCCACCTTCATCGGCAGTTTCCTAAACTATATCTTCAGTCTCGTTGTTGCAAATAAACTTGGGCCGGTAGGCTTTGGAGAAGTAACCACCTTATTTTCGTATACTACGATTTTTTCGGTACCGATGGCTGTGAGTAACATGGTGATTATTCAAAAAATTGGGTCGAATAGCGAGCGTGGACTATCGTACGCGTTAACGCTTGAACGATGGTTTTATGAAAAATTGAAGAAAAGGGGACTTCTCTTACTGCCACTGCTTTTTATGACCCCACTCATCCAACGGCTTACTAATCTGTCGTTTTACAGCAGTGCTTCTATTGTACCTTTTGTGGCTCTTAGTTTTATTGCTGCATACTATAGTGCCCTTCTGCAAGGTCTTCATCTATTCGTTTGGCTTTCTACTCTCAGTCTTGTAGCAATTGCCATCAAACTAGTTGGAGCATTTTCAATACTTAGTGAGGCAACTGGAATTCTCAATGTGGTAATTTTTTTGTTTATATCATTAACGATGATGATTATTGGTTCTTTCTTTGTAATGCGAAAGGTCGGTAGGGGACACGAAATTATTCAATCCAAACTTAAAAAACGTGTTTTAAGGTCAATATTTCAGCGTCATGTGCTTGTTACATTTATCTCAGTACTTGGACTCACATTATTTGGAAATGCCGATATCGTTACCGCTAAAAAATTCCTGAGCCCTGAGCAGGCAGGAACATACAGTTCTTGGAGCTTATTTGCAAAAATAATTTTGTACATTATCGGCCCATTGCTCACGGTGAGCTATATATTCTTTTCCAGCCTGAAAAATAAACAAAATCACGAAAAAGTTCTGAATCTATCCCTTTTGATACTGGGGGTCGTGGCGATTGGAAGCTTCTTATTCTATCAATACCTGTCTCTTCCTATCATCAATCTTTTGTTCGGACAGAAGTTCAACGCGATCGCTCCATCGCTCGGCTTAGCAAGCATCTTCGGCTCTATATATACCGCAATCATGCTACTCAACAACTACTTCTTATCTAAAAAATCCTCCTTTTCAGTATTTCCAATTGCTGCAAATATCGTTTATATTCCTTCTCTCTATTTTTTTGGCACATCTATCTGGGGACTCATCGCGGTAAATCTCTCCGTCGGAACGGCGCTCTTGCTTCTGCAAATCTGGGCGATGGTCAAGTATAATACCGACAATGGAAACAAAGACTGATCATTTCCTCAGTTTGATAATTCCTGTCTATAAGCAGGAAAAAACTATCGTAGCAAATGTACGCCAAATAGCACGCGTCCTCAATCAAATTCGATATCGCTATGAGATCATTATTGTCGTTGATGGCATTCTCGATTCCTCACTTAAGAAAATAAAGAAATCTAAAATTCCTCACGTCAAAACAATTGGATACATAAAAAACCAAGGGAAGGCTCACGCTATTCGACTCGGAATGAAGAAGGCGCATGGTGATTACGTTATGTTTATTGACGCGGGACAAGAGATCGACCCTAACGGAATTTCGATGCTGATCGAACATATGGAATGGTATCAAGCAGACATCATTGTCGGATCAAAGCGTCATCCTGCGTCTTATGTTCAATATCCGCCAATGCGATTGATCCTCAGCTACGGATACTATTATTTAGTAAAGCTACTCTTTCATATCGGAATTCGAGATACTCAGGCCGGAATTAAAATGTTCAATAAAAAAACGCTTGAAGATATTCTTCCCACGCTATGTGAGAGAGAGTTTGCCGGAGATCTCGAGATACTCGTCGCAGCAGACTCTATGGGTCACAAGCGCATCTTTGAAGCACCAATTAAACTCGACTACAACCTCGGTTCATTAACCTCAGCGGCAACACTTAAAGCAATTAAGGGAATCTTTATTGATACTCTTGCCATTTTTTATAGAAAAAACTTTATCGGTCATTACAAAAAAGTAGGCACAAAGCGTAGACATGCCAAAAAGAAGTAGAAGAACAAAACCGGCAATAAGCATTATTATTCCGGTTAGAGAATTGTCATACCATCTCATATTTGAGAATATACCCGCACTCAACCTGCAGAATTTCAAAAATTTTGAGGTCGTCGTTCTCCCCAACGAACACTCTCAATACGACCTAACTCTGTTAAAAAAGTATCGATGGCTCAGAATAATTCCGACCGGAAAGGTCACAAGACCCGCAGCAAAAAGGAATATTGGAGCAAAGGAGGCGAGAGGTAAGTATCTAGCGTTTATCGATGATGATGCATACCCCGATAGGTCGTGGCTTGAACGATCGGTTAGACTGCTTAAACGGAGTCGAGCAAGGGCAGTCTGCGGACCTGGAATAGTACCAAGCGATGCGACGACATGGGAACGGGCATTTGACCTACTTCTTCGATCTTGGATTGGGTCGGGAACGTATTCCTACCGGTTTGTACAGAAACCTTCTCGTTTTGTTCTCGATCATCCTTCAATGAACTTCATTATGCATCGAGTGGATTTTGTGAATCTTCGGGGATTCAAGAACGACTACTGGCCCGGTGAGGACAGTAAGTTATGTAACGAAATTGTCACTCAGTTACGTGGTCGGATCCGGTACGACCCGTCTATCCTTGTCTACCATCATCGACGTCCCTCGCTCCGTGCATTTTTAAAACAGCACGACCAGTACGGATTTCATCGAGGAGCGTTTTTTGCACATGGAGACAGCAACTCTCGAGAACTCAGCTATGTCGTTCCTGCTCTCTTTGTAATGTATCTTTCCCTATATCCAGTGCTCCTATTATGCTCATGGATATCAAGTTCGCCACAAAGCGCTGTCCTCATCACTGCACCACTCATGCTTTACGGTTTACTTTCGATTGTTTTTCTTATACAATCTTTGATTAATTCACGGAGTATCACGGTAGCATTCAAGGCACTGCTTGCGCTGATAAGCATGCATCTTGTTTACGGGACAGCATTCATCCGAGGTTTTAAAAAAGGAAGAAAAAAATACCGTTCTATATATGAGTAATATAACCAAAGTGAGTAAAGGCGACATCGAAATCATCGTTATACGTGAGAAGTGCATTGGCGCTGCTACCTGTGTTGTGTATGCTCCAAGCACCTTTGACCTCGATGAAGACAACATCGCGATTATCAAAAAAGGTGAATGGGACAAGCTTGAGAAGATTATTGCAGCAGCTCAGTCATGTCCGGTTCTCGCTATTGAGGTTAATGTGAAAGGGAAGAAAGTCTACCCGAAATAACTCGCTATGATACCCGCATATCTCATCACACTGCGGGAAGCAATCGAAGCGTCGTTGATTGTAGCAACGTTTGCTGGCATTCTTACGAAACTGGGCAAAAAAAATGGTTTGAACGCATTATTTGGAGGTGCATTGCTTGCTACGTTTGTAAGTGTAATTATTGTTATCACCGCATCGATTATCGGAATACAGATTCAGAGGGTATATTCTGGTTCTATCGAGGCCGTTACGGAAGGCGTGCTCTATATTTTTTCCGCCATCTTCGTAACTTATGCGGTGTTCTTTCTTCACAAGCATTTTGCCGGCAATCGAGTACGACTGATTCGTCAAATGCAGGAGGCGCTATCTGTCGATGAACGCCGGGGACTTTTTCTCCTTGCATTTAGTCTCGTTCTTCGCGAAGGCATCGAGATCGCACTCTTTCTCTCAACGACATTCCTCTCGGACAGTCCAGTCGCAATCATTACTGGCTGTATGTTTGGGCTCGCTACTGGTATTGTTCTCTCAATGCTGATGATAGTCGCAACTATTCGTATTCCCGTGTATACTGCGCTTCGCACCACAACGTTCCTCATCATACTTTTTGCCGCCGGACTACTCTCGCAAGGTATTCATGAGCTCACGGAAGCAGGAGTAATCCCGGCAACTACAGAGTTTACACTCAGTGTTCTACATCAATCGCAATCGGGAATACAAGCCTACGTATCAGCGCTCTTTGGAGTGACACCCATCATGAACACGGCGCAGATCGCAACATATATCGCCTATGTCGTATATATGATGGTATATCTCTCATGGAGTAAGAAAAAATTGACTTTCGAAGCATAAGTTGGGATACTGTATGAGATCATGAAGTATTCAAAAGTAAGGAAACGTGATGGTTCGATTGTGCGAATAGCGGTTGGGTATCCACCGATCGAGTCCTCAAAAGGAGTTGCGTTACTCTCACAGAATAGACAGTTCCAGTACTTCAATGCCCCTACCTATATCTATCCGATGGTCCCTGCATACGCAGCTTCCAACCTCCAACATCACGGCTATAAGGTGTTCTGGATGGATGGCATCTCTGAAAAGAAAAAATTTGACGCTTGGCTTGATGAACTCGAGAAAAACCGCGTCGACTTCCTCATGGTTGAGACCAAGTCGCCAATCGTCAAGACTCACTGGAAGCAGATTAATGAAATCAAGCGACGACTCCCAAAAACAAAACTTATATGGGTCGGGGATCACGTCACATTTCTTCCTCACGAAATATTTGAAAACAGTAATCTTGACTACGCTATCACCGGGGGCGATTATGACTTCGTAATTGTCAATTTATTAAATCACATTTATAAAAAGGAAAAACTAGAAGGGGGAGTGTACTGGCGAGCAGGTGATAAGCTCATCAAAGCAAAACCAGCAGCAAAAAAGAAAATTTCAAAATCGCTAACCATCTGTAATAGTGGAACAACATCCCTGCGCCACAACCTCGACGATCTACCATTTGTCGATCGCGATCTCACAAAGTGGAAGCTTTACGCGTACGCAAACGGAAATTATAAGTACACGCCCGCTACGTACATGTACTCCGGGAGGGACTGTTGGTGGAATCGGTGTACATTCTGCGTTTGGGATCACACGATTAACCCGTTTGGATCGTATCGGAGCTTCTCTCCCGAACGACTGTTTGCCGAGGTTAAGCATGTTGTTGACAAGTACCAGGTAAAAGAAATTTTTGATGATGCAGGAACTATGTTTATTGGCCCGAAGCTAAAACGATTCTGTGAACTACTCATCGAAAGCGGTTACAACAAGAAAGTTCGGTATGGATGTAATATGCGGTTTAACGCTCTCAACGAGGAGTACTACAAACTCATGGGTAAGGCACGTTTCCGATTTATACTCTATGGAATGGAGTCGGGTAACCAAAAAACACTCGATAAACTTGATAAGGGAACCAAGGAGGTCGACGCAATCAATGGTCCTCGACTCGCCAAAAAGTACGGCATGGATCCTCATGTGACGATCATGCTCGGCTATCCGTGGGAGTCACTGAAAGATGCGCGGAGGACGATTGCGATTGCGAAGTATGCATTTAAGAAGGGTTACTATGAGACGATGCAGGCCACAATTGTTATTCCATACCCAGGCACACCGCTCTATAAGGAGTGCAAAGAAAAAGGATGGCTACTGACCGATGACTATGAGGCCTTCGACATGAGACAACCGGTGATGAAAACGCCATTTCCCGCCCAGAGAATATACGAACTTGAACAAGATCTTTATTCTGCCTTCATGACGCCACAGTATATTATCCGTAAGATTTTGAGCATACGAAGTGTTCACGACTTCACATATCTCTTTTATATGGCGTGGAAACTCATCGGTCACTTACTGGACTTTGATCCAAACCAAACGAAGGTTGGTTGGACATCACCCGCTTTTTGGAAGAATGCATTTACAAAACTCGGAAAGCACTTCATCACTCCAAAGACTTCAGTTGATGCAGAGAAGGCAGCGATCAAACTCGCAGATAGTGCGGTAAACCTACAGTAGTTATTGCCCAGACAAGACGCCCATCCTCCTAAGAATGAGAATGTCATCACGAGCTTCAGATACTCGACCTTTACGCTGAAGAATCTCAACCCTTTTGAGTCTGCTCTGCCATTGAAGCGGTTTGTAACGGATCGCATTATCGAGACTTCGGAGTGCATCATCTGAGCGACCTATTCTATCGTAACAAAGACCGAGATTATGATGCGCCTCACTGGTTGCCGGTCGGAGTTGAATCACTTTTTCAAACTCCGGTATTGCGGATGCACAGTTTCCAATGTCGAAAAGAATTGCGCCGTAATTATTCCGTGCCGCTGCGTTAGACGGAGAGACTTGCGCTGTTGCTTGCCAGAACTTCCGTTCTGACTGCCAGTCGACGGCGCGAATCATGGTACGAATCGAAAGGAGAGAACTGAGTATGATTACAATAGGAACTGCCAATCGTCTTGGAAGTGCTGCGATCCGAGAGGAGACCGGAACAATGATTCCGATTGAGGCAAGGTATACGTATCGCTCTGCCGCCGTTACCGCAAAACCGAATGCAAGCAATGTAGGCAGTAATGCTATGAGAAAAAATAGATACCAGAAAAGGGTGTGCCGATCGGATCTCATCGTTCGAGCAATTAGTATGATGAAAGCTGAAAGGGGGACAATGAGAACAACGAACTCATGCCAAGTAATCGGTACATCGGGAACCGGATAAAAGGTAATACGAAGAGGAAAAACCAACCCCCACAAATACGTACCTACTGCAAACACAACCCGATGCAAGGGTAGGAATGGTAAGGACTGCATATGATTTATGGTCTCGAACTCATCGACCCTCACTGGAATATTACCAACAACCCAGATCATATAAAAAGCGGATAGGAATATGTATGGCGTAATCTGTTTCCAGCGCTGTAGAGATCCAAAGCAATATTCATACAGAATGAGTACAATCGGTAAAATTACCGCCTTCTCAGAGCTTGCGAGTGAAAGACAGAATGAAAGCAATGAAAGCAATGAAAGCAGAATGAATCGTCTGCCTCTCTGTTGAGAGTAGAGAATATAGAACCATAGACTCGCAAGTAAAAAGAACGAATATTGAGGATAGGAATATGCCGAAATCCAGATAACTGACTCTGATAGGAAGGGGTGTACGGAGAATAACAATGCCGCTATGAAGGGCGTCGGACCACCGATCAATACACTCAAAAGTCCAAAGAGTGACAGAGTAGTTGCCGTGTGAAATACCACGTTGTAGATTCGATACCCTTCTGGATGAAGACCTGCAACGCGATGGGATAGAAATAGCTCCGTGCCTCGTAGCGGTCCTTGATCTTGAATGCTTGTCTCATATTGAGAAATCGCAGGATTCCTCAGAATACCATCAAGGTCGTCCGAAATAAATGCACCCCGGAATGACAAGAAATAAGAAATAATAATTACATGACACAGCGTCAAGATCTTGAGAATGGTGTTACGGTTCATAAGAATTGATTCTATCCAGAATTCTTTGAAGGTTCTGAGCGTCGGGAGATCCCTTCTCGATCGCATACTTGAGATGTGACACTGCTTCGGAGTTACGACCTAACAGAAATAACACCTGCCCCATATCTTGCCGTGTCTTCCATTCGTGAGGGTTCAGATCATATGCTTTTTTGTAGAATCTCAGAGCTTCTTGATACCGCTTTGCAAGAGCCAGCAAATGTCCAATGTTATGATAGGGATGGCTATAGGAATTGTTCAGTCGGATTGACTCCTTATAATACCGGAGGGCATCTTCATATTGACCATCGTTCATATACTGAATACCGATATTGTTATAGGCACGAGCACTGTAGGGTGCGACTCGAAGCACAGACTGTCGCAATGTCATCTCTGACTGCCAATCCTGCAATCGAATCATGGAACGAGTGAAGTATGTGATGACGATACCTGCAACTATGAAAAATGAGAGAAGTCTTCGTTGCTGAAGATGGAATGCGATTTTGTTAATCCCGATCATAATACCGCCAATCAAAAATAGTACACCCAGATAGGCGTACCGTTCAGCTCCGATCTGGATAATGTGGTAGGGGAGTAGTCCGGGTAGCGAAGCGATGACAAATACAACGAAAAAAAAGAACAGATCTCGATGGCGGCGAAATAGATAGATGAGCACTACAACGAAGACGAAAAGCAGTAATGCATACCAAATCATCTCCGGATATGCGAATCCGCGCTCATCAAATTGATAGACTGTGAGTCGATCAGGCCAAAACGCTAATCGAAGGTATGTACCAAGAACATAGGGAATTTGCTGAACTGGATTTATCCATTCAACCGATCCAGTTACTGCACTTGATGCAAACGATTCTACTCGCGTGTGAAAGCCGGCAAGAACGTATATCGTTAATAGCCCACCGAGAACAAGGTATCCCATGAAGATTCTCCACGTTCTACGAACCGACTCAAAGAGTAATTGATAAAGAAAAATGACTATGGGCAGGATAAACGCCTTCTCTGACGTGAGAAGTGCGAAACAGTAGGAAGCGTAACTGAACACAAGGTACGATACGTTCCGTCTATCTCCGTAACGAAGGTATAAGTAGAGAGACAGCAGAAGAAAAAAGCTATATTGGGGATAGGTGACCGATGAGATCCACACCACAGATTCGATCAGTATTGGATGGACAGCCACAAGCATACCACCAACGAATGCAATCTGCGATGACACCCATCTTCTCAAAAGCAGATAAAGCATGATCACATTCCCGAGATGAAATACGATGTTTACAATTCGAAATGCCGCTGGATCGATACCTCCTATTCGGTAAGAAAGGTATGAGGTCAAAAGTCGAATGATTGACTTTGGGTTTTCAATAATTCGCTCGAGAGATCTGATCTGCGCATTTTTCTCCACACCGGCGTGATCATCGAGTACAAAGCTGAACGAAAGTGTTGGCAAATAGAGAATCGAAACAGTGAGAATAAACGCAAGGATATGAGATACTATTGTTTTGACCCGAGGTTTCACGGTTATTGGGATAGTGCTTTTTGTTTTGTTATCTCGAGGAGCTTCAGAACATTTGGATTTCTCACACCGAGTTCCACTGCTCGTTGGAGATAGTAGAGAGCTTCTTTCTGCCTATTCTTTGTTGAATAGATAACGCCCAGATTCTGATTAGCGTTGATCATATTCGGATTGATTGCTAACGCACCACGATACGCCTCAATCGCTTCATCGTATCTGCCAAGAAGGGTGAGAACGATCCCGAGGTTGTGTCGAGGATCAGCGTCTCCAGGCTGCAACTCAATTGCCTTCTGAAATTCAAGAGCTGCATTTGCATAGTCTTTACGCTGCGCAAATACATCTCCAAGATTATTATGAGCATTGGAACTGTGCGGTGAGGTTTGAACTGTTGCGGTCCAAAGATTTGCAGCACTGGTCCAGTCCATATTCCTAACAATGGTTCTTCCGGTGAGTACAATGACGAGGAAGAATACAAGGGTATAGAGTGCGGTCTGTGTTGACTTACGATCCAGGAGTTGTGTGAGCACATAACTAATCGCAACGATCAGACCCGCCGCCCCAAGATAGGCGTAGCGTTCGGCAACAACCCACACAATGTTTAGCGGTATCAGCGATGGTGCTGTGGCTAATATAAAAAAACCGAGCCAGAAAAACAGGTGCTTTTTTTTCGAGTAACTTGAGATCATTGTTACGATGAGCGCTATAAAAAACGCCCAGCGTGTAAGAAATTCCCAGATGGTGATCGAAAGCTCAGACTGATAAATTGACAGTTTGTCCGGAAAAAGTACGAGCTGGGAATAGAACGTGAGCGCATAGGGAATATGTTCGACCGGATTGTAATACTGCGGTCGGATATAGTAATCATTCTGAAATGACTGCACTCGTGCGCTGAGTGTTGAAAGGGCCAGGAGCGCCATGAGTCCTCCAATAACCGCGTACGGAATAAGTTGTTTCCAATTTTTTTTAAATGAGTAGTACGTGATTTCAATGAGCCCGAGAATTGCTGGTACCGCTACTGCTTTCTCGGAAGAAAGTAAGGCGAGCGCGAAAAAAATATACGACCATCGAGTCCAACTCGCTTGATCTTTTCCTCGAATGTACGCATAGATTGTTAATAGTGAAAAAAATGCATACTGGGGGTACGTAACAGCTGAAATCCAGGTAACGGACTCTGTTGCGATTGGATGTACCGCGAAGATGATACCGCTGAGCAGTGCTACGCGTTGGTTAATGAGACGTTTTACAACGAGGTATAACGCCGAGACGGTACCAAAATGAAAGAGAATATTCATGATTCGATATGCAAAAGGGTTTAGACCACCAAAAACATATGAAATGTAAAGAATGAAGTATCTTAGTGCGCTCACCGGGAATTTGTAAACTGAGGAGAGTTTTCCAACATTTGGATTTTTTGCAATTCCAGCTTTGTCATCGATCAAGAATGGCGCGTTAAATACAATGAAGTAACAAGCAACAACGAGGAGGCCAAAGATGAAATATGGCATCCAAGGCGAGATTCTTTTCCAGTTCCACGACTTCATAGTGCAATGTTCAGTATATAATACTCACAGAGTTGTATGAAACGCAAACATTGGCCAACAGTCACCTTCGTCACGCCCACCTTGAATAGTGGGGGGATTATCCGGGAGTGTATAGAGAGCATAAAGAACCTTTCCTATCCAAAGAGCGCTTTACGGATGTATATTATGGATGATGGCTCTACCGACGACACACAGTCGATCGTACAGGAGTACCCCTTCTGCACATTTTTTTCAGTCAAAACGTCAGGTCCAGAGGAGGCTACAGCTATCGGCTTTAACCACGCTACTACCGACTATGTGGTAAATTTTTCTTCCGATAACATCATAACTGACAAAAAATGGCTATATAAAACACTGAGGCCTCTGGAGGAGAATGGGAATACCATAGCGTGCGAGCCTATTGAGTACCAACATATGTGGTCGGACAAATTGCTTAACAGGTACTTTGCCCTGTTTGGAATGAATGATCCTGTAGCTTTTTACCTAAAAAAACGTGATCGAAGAGCGCATTACGAATCAGGGTGGCATCTCCCCACTCGCGCGGTTAATCACAACTCTTATTATGAAACTAACTTTACAAAAGAAAACATGCCTACCTTGGGTGCAAATGGCTTTCTAATAAGAACGAAGATGATCCAAGAAGTGACAAAGGACGCTCGAAAATACTCCCATATTGACGCTTGTATAGATCTCCTCAATCTCGGATATTCGCAATATGCGTTTGTGAAAACGACAATCTGGCATAAATCAGGGGAATCGCTCTTTCATTACTTTTATAAAAGAAGAAGATATGCCCTCGAGCTATACTTTAAAAAAAAGCATAATAGAAGGTATCATCTTTATTACCCTTCTCGAGACAGACTAAAATTGGTCTTATACGTGATCTACTCTCTAACGGGAGTTGAACCTCTGATGCGCTCTATTCGGGGGTACGCGGCGATTCAAGATCCAGCTTGGTTTCTACACCCAATTGTTTGTTTTCTCACCACTGTCAATTATTTTTTGGTTGTTCTGAAGTTTAGGATCCATAAAGCTACTGGAAGATACTGAGCCATCTGCTATAATCAGCTCACTTTTGTATGATCAAGCTTATTAAGTCTACATTTTATGAAGAAGAAAAATCGAAACTTGATCTCGCATTTTTCATAGCCAAATCTTCACATCTCAGTTTTGGAGAACAGTGTCTCCTCTTCGAAAAAAACTTTGCAAAATATCAAGGAAGGAAACATTGCTCATTTCTCAATAGTGGTAGTTCCGCCAACCTTGCAGTTATTCAAGCTTTGCTCAATCTGGGCAGAATAAAAAAAGGGGATCTCGTTGCATTCTCCGCACTTACATGGTCCACAAACGTTATGCCGCTTCTACAACTTGGTCTACAAGCGGTTCCCATAGATGTAGAATTAGACACCTTAAATGTCTCATCAAAAAAATTCGAAGAAATTGTTTTAAAATTACCAATCAAGTTGTTATTTCTGACAAATCTTCTAGGATTCTGCGACGATATCGATAGAATAAGAGCATTGTGTGAACGTAATAATATTATTCTCATTGAGGATAACTGCGAATCGCTTGGCACGGTCTATAAAGGAAAAAAACTTGGCAACTTTGGTCTCGCTAGTACATTTTCATTTTATGTAGGACACCATATGTCTACGATTGAAGGAGGAGCTGTTTGTACAGATAACGAACAACTAGCTTCCATGCTGCAGATCGTGAGATCGCATGGATGGGATAGAAATTTGAGCAAAAAAGCTCAAAATAGAGTAAGAGAAAAACATCATATAAATTCATCATTTTATTCACGTTATACCTTCTACGATCTGGGATACAATTTTCGGCCGACAGAAATTAATGGTTTTCTAGGCAATCAACAGCTCAAACATTTGAAAAGCATCGTAAAACGTCGAAATGAAATATTTTTAAGAATTGCTTCCGTAATTTACAAAAATAAGAAAAAATACTATCCAATCCGTTACTCCCATATTCAGCTCATATCAAACTTTGCCATACCGCTCATTTGCAGATCGAAAACTATACGAGACCAACTTGTTGAAAAATGCAAAGATGTGGTGGAAATTCGTCCTATTGTTGCTGGCGATATTACCCAACAACCATTTTTTTCAAAACATATGAATATATTTACCAACATCCTTGGTCAATCTAATGCCAAGCTTATTCACGATCAAGGACTGTATTTTGGAAACAATCCCGACCTAACAGATACTGAGATAGAAACCTTGATTAAGACATTTGCGTGATGAATGCTATGCGTGTCCCTTTTGTCGATCTTATCGCTCAATACAAACAAAATGTGACCAACGTCAACTCGATCATACGAAACGTTTTTGATGAGGGTCTTTTTATTGGAGGTAAACAGGTCTCAATATTTGAGGCTAATTTCGCACGATACATTGGCGTAAACCACTGCGTATCGCTTAACTCTGGCACCGATGCCTTGATATTTGGAACTCGAGCACTTGGATTAACTACAGGTGACGAAATGATTTTCCCCGCTAACACCTACTATGCAACTCTTCTCGCTGCAAAAGCAAACGGACTCAAACCCATTCTCTGCGAAATCAATCCGGATGACTATGGATATGAAATTGTCAAGCTAAAAAAATTAATCACTTCCAGAACAAAAGCGATAATGGTGGTTCATCTGTATGGGCAGCCCGACAAAATTGATGAGATACAGTCTCTAATAAAAAAGTCTGGGCGCAAAATTCACATCATAGAGGATGCATGTCAAGCTCATGGAGCTAAGTTGCACTCAAAAAGAGTTGGCTCATATGGCACGTTTTCTGCGTTCTCATTTTACCCAAGCAAAAACCTTGGAGCGTACGGCGATGGAGGAGCGATTACAACGAACGATGAAGCCCTCGAGAAGCGGCTTCGAAGGGTTAAAGAGTATGGGCAAACCCAAAAAAACCACCATGACTCAATCGGCTTTAACTCGAGATTGGATACGTTACAGGCATCTATTCTGTCATATAAGTTGAAACAATTAGACTCATGGAATGAAAAGCGCCAAAGCCATGCAAAGCTGTACGATAAAATGCTTGTGAACATTCCAGATGTAATAACTCCTAAAGTCTTTTCGAACCGAAAGAGCGTTTATCACTTATACGTAATTCGCACAAAACAACGAGATAAACTACAGAAATTTCTCAAATCTCGCGACATCGATACACAAATACATTATCCTTTCCCAATTCATCTTCAAAATGCTTGGAAAAATCTCAAGTATAAGAAGGGAGATTTTCCTGTCGCAGAATTGCTGTCAAATGAGATCCTCTCACTTCCTATGTATCCAGAGCTTACAGAGAGACAGATTAGATATGTTTGTATCTCTATAATGAATTTCTTTTACCAGTAGAGACCTCTATGAAAGCTTCAATCTTCATTCCAACAGGAAACAGAGCAAAATCCCTGAATAATGTCCTCGCTTCACTCACCAAACAATCATATAAAAATTTCGAGGTCCTAATAGTGGACTACAAGTCGACCGACGATACAGAATTTATTATCAACCGTTATAAAAAGAGACTTCAGATTAAGGTTATTCATCAGCACATTAAAGGCCTGTCGAGAGCTGCAAATCTTGCTTTAAGACAAACAACAGGAGCTATCTTCATAAGAACTGATGATGATGTAGTAATGAGCACAAATTGGTTGAGGGAAATTGTCTCAACCTTCGCCTCGTCTAAACTGATTGGTGGTGTTACGGGTCCAACGATCATACCGATCGCACACAGAAAGAATCGAGATCTCTTCATATTTGAACGAAAATTTAAGAATGGCTCATTTCTCTGGAAGCTTCTCGGGAAGCTTTACTTCGGCTACTTTATGGATAACAGACAGTATGAAACAAGTATGTGGCTTGATTCAGGGGCGTTTAGCTTAGGATCGAACTTTCCGAGTGCGAAAAAAGTGCCCCTACACCCTTCAACAAATCTTGAACCATGCAATTTTTCGGTGAGAACATCTCTACTTAAATCGGTTGGTGGGTTTGACACTATTTATGGGGGAGTAGGTGAGTGTCACGAAGGAGATGCTGCAAATAAAATTAGATTAAACGGCTACCAGCTGATATTTAACCCGAAAGCATGGTTGTATCATTGTCCCTCAAAAGACGGGTTTTACAGTGAACGACCAAATAGTTATAGCAGAATGATTAACTTCGTGGTATTTTATCGCAGGAATATCAAACTTGATTCGTTTAGAAAAGTGAGTAAATTTTTTCCTTACCTGATTTTTCTAAACTGCTACTATATATACACCGCTTTAACGACAAAACAGCTAAAGCAATTGGGAGCTATCCCAGGTACAATTGTGGGCTTTCTCAAGTAAAAACTGGACAGATAATTAACCGTAGCCTCTAACGCTTGATTTAAAAAAATATATTGCTGTATAATGCCCACATGTTATACAGGGAAATCAAAAAATGTAGGATCTGCGGAAATAAAAATCTTCATAGTATTCTTAATTTAGGATATCAAGCGCTTACCGGTGTGTTTCCTAAAAAAAATGAAAAGGTACAGCATGGCCCACTAGAACTGGTGAAGTGTATGTCGAATGAAACTGATGACAACTGCGGGCTACTGCAACTACGCCATGATTTCGATCTTTCAGTTTTGTACGGAGATAACTATGGCTATCGATCTGGACTGAATGCCTCAATGGTAAAACACTTGAAAGATATTGTTAAAAAGATTGAAGCGAAAATTGATCTCAAAACCGGCGATGCAATAATCGACATCGGTAGCAATGATGGTACACTACTTAATCAGTACGCTTCGAAGAAGCTCGACCTAATTGGAATTGACCCAACAATCCAAAAATTTAAGGCTCACTATCCAAAGTATATACAAACCGTACAAGACTTCTTTCCCTCTAAAAAATTACGGAAGTCTTACGCGTCAAATGTGAAGGTAATAACTTCAATTGCAATGTTTTACGATCTTGAACATCCTCTCGACTTTATTAAAGAAATATACCGATTACTCGCTAAGGATGGGGTGTGGGTATTCGAACAAAGCTACATGCCACTCATGATCAAACAGGTAGCTTATGACACGATTTGTCATGAGCATCTTGAGTACTACGCTGTCAAGCAAATACGTTGGATATTGAAAAAAATGGGAATGAAGATTGTTCATGTCGAGACAAATTATACGAATGGCGGTAGTTTCTTAGTCTTCGCATCCAAGAATGAAGCTCCTTACAAAGAGGACGATGCCAATATAAAAAAACTCGTTTCTTTGGAGAAAGAAATGATGCTTGATACGCTTGACCCATACAAACAATTCGTACAAGAGATTCAACACCACAGATACAAACTCCAGACATTTCTACAAGCTATTAGGTCAAAAAATCAAACCGTTTACGGATATGGCGCTTCTACGAAGGGTAATGTTATGCTGCAGTATTGCAACATAACGTCCGACGAACTGCCATTCATTGCTGAGGTAAATGAATATAAGTTTGGTAGATATACTCCTGGCACCAATATACCGATTATTTCGGAGGAAGAGGCAAGACGTCATAAGCCGGACTACTTCTTAGTTCTTCCTTGGCATTTCAGGGAAAATATTCTTCTTCGTGAGAAGGACTTTCTGAAAAAGGGAGGGAAATTAGTATTCCCTCTTCCAAAACTTTCTGTTGTCTAGCATGAAGGTTGTAGTCATCAGCTCTATTACACCATCCGGTCATTACTCGCAGTACCTAACAGAGGGTCTTGCTCGTTTGAAAAGCGTACGACTCATTACCTATGTGGGAAAATCTGAGAAAACTAAGAAACTTAAAAGAAATGGTACTGTTAGGCACATCTGGTCAAAAAACCCGTTGTACATTCCACAAATTCTTAAGCAGCTATATAAAGATAGACCTGATGTCGTACATATTCAGCAAGAATTCAATATGTATGGAAATGTAATCACTGCAGCATTATTTCCGATCCTTATTCTCACAATACGGCTTTCTGGTTTTAAAGTAGTTACGACGATACATGCGGCTGTATACAAGAAGCAAGTTACTCAAAAGTTTGTCTGGCTATTCAATGGGAAATCATTCATGAGGCCATTTATGCTTAAATCATTTTTTCATTATATATACATATGTACGGCTCTCTTTTCAAATAGAGTTGTCGTGCATACCAAACGAAAGCTTGACATACTAACGCATGATTATTTCGTATACCCTAACAGTGTCTCGATTATTCCAGTCATTATTCCTTTTAGAAAAATGGATACTTCAATACCTAAGCCATATTTTTTTTACTTCGGCTATATGGTTCGAAGAAAAGGGATTGAGGAACTAATTGCAGGGTTTAATTCCTTTATTACAGCACATCCAAAACCGTCTTACCGACTAATAATGGCGGGTGGTACAATTCGAGGTCAGGAAAACGCTCTACAGGAAATTAAAAACATTATTCAGAAGTTTGGACTCCACAATCGTGTAATTCTTCGCGGCTTTATTGAAGAATCTGAGCAACACAAGCTTTACACAGAATCTACCGCTGTTGTCATTCCATCGCTCGTAAGCTTTGGGTACAGTGGTCCTCTCTACCACGCATTTAGCTATCATAAGTGCGTATTAGCTTCCAATGAAGGATATTTTAAAGAAATCATTAAAGATCGTGTAAATGGCGTGCTAGTTAAAAAAGAAAATTGGTCAGCGTCCTTTCGTTTAATTACCAATGATAGAACTTTGCGGACAGCAATTGAAAAAAATGTTTCGAATTTAGCTTTTCGTCAATCACCATCTCTCGTTGCAAAACAGTATCTCAAGCTATATAAATCACTGTAAACTACGGTTAAAAACGGCGAATAACTTTGTATCAGATGTATATTTCTATCTTTATACCGACCGGTTCAAGAGCTCAAAGTTTACAAAACACTTTACGCTCCTTAACTAGTCAAACCTATAGAAATTTTGAGGTGATAGTCGTTGATTATAAATCCATGGATGGTACACATGAAGTATTAAAAAAATTCTCAAGAAAACTTCGCATTAAGCTTCTTCATCAAACCCAGAAGGGGTTAGCTAAAGCAGCCAACATGGCACTAAAAATTGCTAAAGGGGAGATATTTATACGAACTGACGATGATGTAATTATGGACAAGGGCTGGTTACAGGCTATAGTGATGCGCTTTAAATTAGACAGAACTGTTGGAGGCGTGACAGGCCCCACCATCATTCCAGCGTCTCACAAACAGTATAGAGATCTATTCGCATATCAGTCAAAATTTAAAAAATCCTCGCTTTTGTGGAGAATCATAGGAGTGATTTATTTTCAAATTATCCTTGAAAACGATCCTTACCGCGTTAGCCACTGGTTTAAGTCTGGCGCCTTTAGCTTAGGAAGCAATTTTCCTAAAGCAAAAAAATTAAAGGCATGTGAGGTTGATAATCTTGAGGCATGTAATTTATCCGTAAGAACAAAAATATTGCGTTCAATAGGCGGATTTAGTGAGCGCTATGGAACAATAGGGGATTACCATGAAGCGGATACTGCAATGAGAATAAAAAATTCTGGCTATAAACTTATTTTCGATCCTAAAGCTTCCCTCCAACATCTCCCATCTAGAGATGGATTCTATAACGATAGACCAGGGAGCTACGACCGCACAAGGAATTTTATGATTTTTTACCTGACTTTTATAAAGCCCAACACCTTGGACAAATTTTTACGCTTTAGTCTGTACGTCCTCTTTATGAATGCTTATTACCTTTATACCGTAATAAGCTTGAGACAGTGGAAACAACTTGGAGCAGTCCCTGGTACCCTTGCAGGTGTGCTAGAATACACTAGAAATAAAAACTAGTATGGACTATAAAATTGCTAAATTTAGACGCTTTAAAGACTCCCGTGGAGACCTAATTGTTTTCTTAAAAGAATCGGAACTACGTGATGCAAAAAAGAAATTTGGGCAAGTGTATTTTGTAACTTTTAAGAGAATGGGGGCTGTACGTGGAAATCATTATCATAAACACTGGCATGAATGGTTCGGGATTATAGAGGGCAAAGTTCAAGTGGTAATCGAAGATGTGCGGACCAAAGAAAGAAAACAAATAATCCTCAGTGCAGAAAAAGATAAATATACACGTATAGAAACCGGCCCATATGTTGCTCATGCAATTAAAAGTCTCACCAAAAGAGCCTCCCTGTTAAGCTACGCGGATTCTGAGTGGGACAACAAAGACACTCACTATTACAAAATTATTTAGAATGAAAAAATACTTTATTCATCCAAAAGCGATTGTTGATACAAAGCGAGTAGGAGAGAAAACGACAATTTGGGCATTCACGCATATTTTGGCAGGCGCAAAAATCGGAAGAAACGTAAATATTAACGACCATTGTTTTGTTGAAAACGATGTTGTTATTGGAGACAATGTCACAATTAAATGCGGAGTCTATCTGTGGGATGGAGTAACGATTGAAGACAACGTTCAAATTGGCCCTTCTGCAACATTTGTGAATGACAAGATGCCCAGAGCGAAGAATAGACAATTCAAACGCGAAATAACTCGACTAAAGAAAGGGTCTTCAATCGGAGCTAACGCAACCATACTTGGTGGCCTAGTGATAGGCGAGTATGCATTAGTCGGCGCAGGATCTGTGGTAACTAAAGATGTTCCAGACTATACAGTCGTCTATGGTAATCCCGCTAAACAGAATGGTTACCTTTGTGCATGTACGCAAGCATTGAAGTTTAATAACAGAAAATTTGTTTGCTCTTGCGGAAGAACGTTTATTAAAAACAAAAATCAAGTATCGCTGGTCAAATAGCATTATTATGAAGGCACAAGCGATAGTTCTAATTCCCACCTATAACCGCGCTGCTATTTTGAAAATAGCTTTAGCTAGTTTGAATTCGAGCTCCAAGAAACAGTTATTTGATGTCTGCGTTGTGGATAATGGTTCAACTGACGAAACCAAAGAAGTCGTTAAATCCTTCAAAAATGTTCTTTATCACAGGGAGAATAAAAATCGCTTCATCGCCAAAGCTCTAAACAATGCATTTTTTCAATATAAAGCCTATGCCAAATACAACTTTGTACTGATAATGGCCAATGACGTATTGGTAAACAAAAAGACTGTCCATTACCTTATCGAGTTCATGGCTAGCCATCCATCAGTTGGTGTTTCTGGGCCTAGTCATTATGACTGGTTTACGAACGAACTTCTAAATGAAGGCCTCACAATCGATCCTAATACCAGCTTATTACGCAATAATATGCCATCAAAGATTATTAAAGGCATAAATCATTTCCATAGTTGTTTTATTGTTCGGACAGATGCTTTTAAGAAGACCGGAGGATTTAATTTCACACTTTTCCCTATGATATTTGAGGAGCCAGATTTAGGTAATCGCATACTCAAACTCGGGTATACGATAGAACCCTGTAGGCGTGCTAAGATTTGGCATCCAATAGAGCTGAATAAAATAAAAGTTCGTATTCCAAATTTACAGGTACCTAAAATGCGCCTTTATGACTCTGCACCCAAAGCGTATTTGTTTTTTCGCAATAGGATAATTTATATGAGCCTGCATAGCGGTCTAGGTAAGTTTATTATTTTTTATACACTTTTTAATCCCATTATTCTTTTATATTACCTTGGCTCTATAAGGAAAGACTATCTTTCTTATGCATTACGTGGTCTACTTGATGGAACTATTTTTGCTATATCAAGGAATAATGATTTCATTACAAGACAAAATAAGAAAATACTAAATATATGAGTATCAAAAAAGCTCCAGAACTTTCTGTAATTATAGTAAATTACAACGGTGCCTCATACGCTTCTCGATGTATCAACTCTGTTTTAGATTCTAATACTAAATCCGTAGAAGTTATTCTGGTAGATAATCACTCCACTCATAATGATATTGAAATCCTCAGAGATAAATTTGATAAGAAAATTAAGATAATCAAATTGAGGCATAACTACGGTCCAGCACGTGCAAGAAATGAAGGCGCAAAGCTCTCAAAAGGAAAATATATCGCTTTTTTAGACAATGACACTAAAGTCCATCGTGATTGGGCGACTCGTGCCGTAGAGGAATTTAAAAAAAACAAGGATCTAGGGGTGATTCAATGCAAATTATTACTCATGAAGGATCACTCTAAACTCGATTATGTAGGAGAGTATTTGGGACAGAATGGTTTCTTGGTACAACGAGCAAGAGGAGGGGAGATAGACAGTGGCAAATTTAATAAAAAGGTGGAAATACTTGCTGCAAAGTCAGCGGGAATGTTTATTAGAAAAGAAGCTTTCCTTTCTGCAGGTGGTTTCGACAATGACTATTTTATCTATGTTGAAGAGACGGACCTTGGATGGCGAAGTTGGCTGAAAGGATATAGAACCATATTTCTTCCAAGTTCTGTCATATATCACGAATTTGGCACCAGCAACGTGATTCTAAGT
>CAYZRL010000004.1:0-37186 GCA_964480835.1 uncultured Gammaproteobacteria bacterium | reverse complement strand
GAGAAAAAAAGTTCTGAAGAAATTGAAAAAAAACTACAAGATTATGGATCTTTTACTCCAGGACAGCTAACTTTTATACGTCAATTTCTATATGAAGAACCTCGCTTTTTCAAAGATAAAATTTTACAAGTTTCTGCATTTGAACCGTTTTTGTATCTTGCCGCAGATGCTAACTTAGGAGATGCTAGAGGTTCTACTAAGGAAGACTTTATAGAAACACTTAAATCTGGTGATCCAGATCAGGTAGTAAATAGTTTGCAAAATAGTGGAGAAATGTTGGTAAAACAGGCAGCTATTGGTGCGGTTGAGTTATTGAAGATTAGAACAGAGCCTCCAGTCGAACCCGCTGTTAATGGAGGATATATTCGAACTATAGTTGTTGCTCTTACCAAGATCCCTGATCATTTTTCTCAGCCTTATTTTATTCAAGAATTGAAATCGATCGATTACACCAAATTGTTTTCAGATCCACAATTTACAAACCGATTACAAATTTCACAAGAATTTTGGAAGTGGTTAGATAGCCAACCTTCAAATGACGCGATACAATCCTACTTAGACTTCTTCCCTGCGTTAGCATTAGAAGACTTGGCGAAAATAGATTTTTCAGGATCCATGGGATATTTCTCTTCACGAGTTATATCTAGATGGTTAAAAACACTTTATCCCGCGAATAAGGACGTTGTATTAGGACACATGGAAGTCATTTTGCCAAAGTTAAACCGAATTGCCGTAAATCAAGAATACGAGCCTGAACTTACAGTACTGATCCAAGATGTGTTTAGCTTGGGAACGGAAGATCAACGAGAGAAGTTGTACCAACTTTTGATGGAGTATATTTCGTCGGCGGGTGACCAATTAAAAATTCACGTTTTTGAAGGAATAAAAAATCAATATGAGCCAATTTGGCTATGGGCTAGTCAAAAAACAATTGATAAGTATAAGCCCTGGTCTCGTGAAGAATTAGAGCTAGAAGTCGTAAAAAACTTGGATATGGTTACTGATGCTGGACAGTTGGTTTCCCTAATCCGTTATGCTGGTACAAAAATTACGAATAACGCCTCCTTTTTTTGGGAGGAAGTAGTCAATAAGCATTCAAATAAAGTCGATGAAATAGTCGCTCAACTATCAAACGACTCACTTTTAACTTTCAGTCCGCCTCAAAAGATAGCAAAGATATTTTTTGAATCAATAATGCAAAGGATTGAAAGAGGAGATGACTCTCAAAAAGTACTCTTTTTACCAATTCTTGAAAATAAATGGATTTGGTCGAAAATACCCAATCTTCCTGGGTATCGAAGGTTAAAAAAAATTGGTTTCTCAGCCAATTCCGAGCTTCTTAATAGGATTAACTCAGTATTACAGAGTTGGAGAAAAGATCCAATTATAATTGGGGGTTCTGCAAATACTTCAGACATGCCCAATCCCATATAGTTCAATACGTCTGATGTGAGTCGCTTACGTCGTGTTTAAGTTCAAATACTTGATTTGGTTGTACCAACGCCAGATGTACTCTTGAATCTGGTTCGAACTTTCTCTCAGCTTGTCCACCAATAGAGTGTGCTTGCTTGCTGTTTTATCGCTCGAGAAGGTATAATCCGAGCATGGTAACGCGCCAACCAACGATTCCTGCTCAACGAATATATAAAGCCCTCTTGCAAACAAAGGCGGCGCAGTCCTTACGAGAAACCACTCGGTATCAGCCGTTTCGACACTCAGATGAGAGCCCTGCTTACTGGCGGAAGGTGCTCGGCCCAAGTGGCATCACGCTCTCCCACTTGAAACAAGTCTACATGCTTACACGAAAGCTCCTTCAGCATGAAGTTCGTGTGCACCCTCGAAGATTTTCTCGGGCAGATCAGGAAATGCTCCTCATCGCAGCACTCGTCCATGATTTCGGCGAAGCAATTTTAGATGAGCAAAGTGTTGGCGACATACCCGCTCCGCTCAAAGGGGCAGAACATGATCGCAGAGAGAAAAAGGTATTTCGTCAGGTTCTTGCACTCCTTGCACTGAAAGCGCCACTCAAGAAAAAGATCTGGACATCGTATCTCAATGCATGTCACAATAAAAAACCACACCTCCATCAATTTTTTCACCTGATCGAGCATATCGACTATCTCGACACCGGTATTCGGGTGTATGAAAATACCAAAAAACGGCGATTGCCGATTCGTCGTGGTGCGCACCTTATCGGGCAGATACTGACCTTTAGTATTCCGCTGTTGGTGAACTACTCAAAAAATCTCTACCCATCAACGCATGCATTCTTACGAAAACGGCAGCGGACAATATCTTCGATGTTTCATGAGACAAAGTCCGAGTACCTACGAGCAGAAAAAAAGCGCATTGTAATTTCTGGGTTTGAGTCGGCATATGAAGCATGGAATGTCTTTACCGTCGTAAAACGATAATACTATGCCGAAGACGATAGCGTTGAAAAACAAATTTTCCCTCATTCCTCAGACACTGCTCGTTCTGTTCGGATTCCTCCTGCCAACGCAGTTTGGAAAACATTTTTTTCTTCCGTTCTCTTATCTCTCGGGTATTCGGATCGACTATCTCGCTCCGACGGTGTACGCCATTGATGTACTTGTTGTCATACTTGCCATCTCTCACCGCTCTCGCCTGCGAAAAACACTCCAGAATGTATACCTCCAGTTATTGTTATTTATCGTTTCGACAACCTTGTGGTTTAGCTACTCGCGAGAAGTTGCCCTCTATCAGTATGTGCGACTCCTTGAAATGATCGTGATTTTTTCTGTCGTTCGATCAGAACGACTCAATGGGTGGTTAATCCAACTTGGCCTTACATGCTCAATGGTGCTCGAACTGATTCTTTCAGTTGGACAGGTTGTTACCAAGTCGTCTATGAACGGTCCGTTCTATTATCTCGGAGAGCGAACGTTCTCGCTCTCGACAGTTGGGATCGCAAAGGCGAGTATGTCCGGAGTGGAGATGATGCGAGCGTACGGTACCTTTTCACACCCAAACTCAATGGGTGGGTTTTACCTCCTTGTGTACGCATATGTTCTTTTTTCTTCTCAGAGGTCATGGACTCGCACTCTCACACTCTCTGTTGCACCTCTCCTGATTTTTCTTTCATTTTCAAAGGTGGCTATGCTCGGATTTGCACTCATCACGCTGAAGTATTTCGTCGTTCAAAACATCTTCACCAAGGAGCGCTGTCTTGTCTGTATCGGCGCAAAGCTACTTTCATTGCTTATTCCCGTAGCCATCGTTCTTCGCGCGGTAGGTGACCCACTCTCTGCAGCGATTCGAATGCAGCTCATGAACAATGCAGTTCTTCTTATTCAAAACCACTTCAGCACTGGAGTCGGTCTTGGGAACTACATCATCGCACAACAATTTTTTCCGACGCTGTCGATTGGCTCATTCGCGCAACCCGTACACAATATTTTCCTGCTTCTCCTCGCTGAGATCGGGGTTATTCCGTTCCTTCTCTTCCTCTGGGCTGCTATTCCATTTCTGAAGCAAAATCGTACGCACTACCAACTGATTGCGTGTGTGTTTATCGTGTGCTTTACCGGACTGTTCGATCATTACTGGATTACGCTCATTCAAAATTCTGCCCTCGCGATGACGGTATTCGGTTTACTGGAGACCAAGGAGTAACACGCTGTTGTCGTGATTGAGTTGCTGTGCTGCTTGGAGCTCGGTCTGGAGGGTGCGCGGAAACTTCTGCTTCATAGTCTGCATTACGAGCGAGTGTTTCGCATTACTCCGGGTCAACTTCCCGACAAACTCAACATTCGCCTGATCGCCGAGATCGATCGCGGATTTTATACTTTTGAGTGCTTCTCCGTAGTCCTTTTCCGCAGCGAGGAATGTCTGGCCTGCAAGCTGATACTTTCGTTCCTCTACGAGAAACTCACCTGCCTTTGTTTTTTTATCGGACAACAAAAGATTGTACTGAGCGCGCGTAATGTTGTCTTGGCTAAAGAAAATGAGCAGTTCGTCTCGGAGCTCCTTCACAGGATACAACGGATTGTCCGGTGCGATGCCGGGATGTGGAAGTTCATAGCTTTCTTCCTTGCCATAGTTCGTGGGAATCGTCTGCGAGTAGTTGAGAAGATAGAAAAATGGTGGAACAACAATGAGGAAGAGGATGAGCAGAATAGGGCGTACGAATCGTGCAATCATACATAATTATACTCGACCCCTATAGAATAAAACAACCCCGCAACACGAACGCGGGGTTGTTCTTTAATCTCGCTTATGGCGGATTACTTCACCATTCTCTTCAATGATTTACCAGCGGTAAATCCTGGAGTTTTGGTGGATGGAATCTGAATTTCAGCTCCGGTCTGTGGATTGCGACCCTTACGAGAAGCGCGTCGTCGCACCATAAATGTGCCGAAACCAGTAACCACTACTTTTTCTCCTCTTTTCATTGCAGCGGTGATTGATGAGAAAACAGTGTTTACTGCATCCTTTGCTGCTTTTGAGGTCAAGCCTGCCTTTTTAGCTACCTGTGCTACTAAGTCTGCTTTTGTCATGTACAATCACCTCCCTTCTTACACCGTGATACAAAAAATAGGCCGGTGCAATAGCCTATTTATAACTCTTCATAAACTTTTAATTGTCACAACAAGAAATCACGAACAGAATAGTATTTTTTTATTGTTGTGTCAATCTATATTTAATTGATCGGAGTAGATCAATCTAAATCAAATGCTAAACTTGATTTAGAGCATAGCAAAAGGGAGAATAAAATCCCATTTTTTGGGACGCAAAAGCAATCGTAGAGACCGAGAATTAGATCTTCGTCACTGCCTCAGCTCGAGACTCACGAATAATCGTGACCTTGATCTGACCGGGGAATACGTCGAACTTCTTCTCGAGTTCTTCTCGTATCTTCTGGGCCATAATCGACATCTCGTCATCCGAGACCTCGTCTGGCTTTACGATAACGCGCAGCTCTCGACCTGCCTGAAGCGCATATGCATCTCGGACGCCTTTCTGCGTTCGCGCTGCATCTTCAATGGTCTTGATACGCTTGAGATACTCTTCAAAGTCCTCGTGTCTCGCACCTGGTCGACCACCGGAGACTGCGTCAGCAATATAGACAATGACGCCTTCAACCGACTTAAACGGTACGTCCTCATGATGCGACTCGACACAGTCGATTACCGCCTGTGGGAAACGGTGTTTCTTCAAGAACTCTACGCCGAGAGTAATGTGATTTCCACCCTCTTTGGAGTCGATGACCTTTCCGATATCGTGAAGGAGACAACCGAGCTTCGCAACGTTAACATCGGCCTTGAGCTCCTGCGCAAGCGCAATACCGATCTTTGTTTCCTCAAGTGTGTGCAGAATCATATTCTGACCATATGAGTATCGGTACTTAAATCGTCCTAGCGCCTGAGTCACCTCGTTGGGCAGATTATATACCCCAACCTTATGGGCGAGCTCTTCACCGGCCTGGAACATAACGCGCTCAATCTCGCGCTTCACTTGATTAATGATTTCTTCGATGCGCTGTGGTTGAATTCGACCATCTCGGATCAGCCTCTCAAGAGAAATCCGTGCGACTTCGCGCTTCACTGCATCAAAGGATGACAGTTTGATGACGCCTTCTTCTTCGAGATCAACGTCGACGCCTGTTGCAAGTTCGAATGCGCGAATGTTCCGTCCATCCTTACCGATGATGCGCCCTTTCACTTCATCATTTGGAAGCGTAAAGGTTGAAAGCGTATATTCTGCGACATAGTCGGTTGCTCCATGCTTCATCGAGTCGACGAGCATCTCTTTCGCTTTCTGTTCCACCGTTGTTTTCATCTCTTCTTCGGCTGCCTTCACTCGCTTTGCGATATCTCCCTTTAGCTTTTCTTCCCAACCGGAAAGAAGTACCTGCTTTGCCTCATCTTTTGACATGGCTGCGACCTTCTCTACCTTCTGGAGAAGCGCTTCTTTTGCTGCTTCGGCATCCTTTCGGGCCTTGTCTGTAGCCTGTTTTTCCTTGTCAAGATCGCGTTCTCGCTGTCCAACCTGTTGTTCGCGTTTATTGAGCTGTTTCTCGAGCTCCATCGCCTCTTGGGTGAGCTTTCGAGACTCCTGTTGCGCCTGTTCTTTAATGCGATACGCTTCATCTCGCGCTTTCTGGACCATTGCCTGAACATCAGGAGTAGGAACCGCGGGTTGAACCGGCTTTTTTTCTACTGGAGCCGGTTGCGCTGCAGGTTCTGGCTGCTTTGCATTCTGCTTTTCAAGATTTTCTAATAATTTACGAAGGAGTACCTCAAGTGCTGCTGTGTTCATAATTGAAAAATAATAAGAAGAAGATTGACGAGGTGGATTACATTACGATCGGTGCAGTTCGGTCTGGCGTATGACGGCCACGAATGCATTGGTAATGTAGTCAGCTCTCATGAATACAATCTTCTGAAATCAATAATAATGAATAACTTATTACTGCCCCTATTTTACCTTTTTTGCTCAAACTCTGCAATCGCTGTTTTAATCTGAGAGTAAGAAAACCCCTTCCGTTGGAGAAACGCTGCTGCTCGCTCGAACCGTTTTTTTGAGTCAAACGCCTGTAGGGACCTCCATCGTCCGGATAGCGCTCGGATCGCCTGTTGAAGTTCATCGAACTCATGCGACGAAAAGTACCGCTCAATATCATCGGGAGACACACCATAACGTTGTAGTTCGTACCGCACCATACGAGAAGATTTCTTTTTTGATGTTCCGCGAATCTCAACAAACCAAGAAATAAAAGACTGGTCATCGATGAGTGACTGTCGCTTTAATTCATCCACTACTTCTTGGACCTGTGATTCATCTAGTTGATATTTTTTTTGCTTCTTTTCAAGATACTGTCTCATTTCATGCTCTGATCGAGGTCGAAATCGCAGATAAAAATATGCGGCATTCAAGAGTTTTTGCATACGATATTGTAACGAAAGAATCTTGCTGGAGTCGGTATGCTCGCGTTATTTTTTCAACAGCTTTTTTTCGAGCTCTTCAATAATGTGCTTATGGAGTTTTTCGTCTTGAGCAAAAGTTTCTTTGAGCTGCTCCTTCCCCTGTGCAAGTACGCGCTCTCCCAGTTTCAAAAAAGCACCGCTTTTTGTAATGACGCCTGCTCCTATCGCTGCCTCAATCACCGCTTCATCGCGATCGATACCCTCCGCGTTAATAACAAACTCTGCTTCCTTAAATGGCGGGGCGAGTTTATTCTTTACAATCTTCACTCGATGACGCGAACCAACAACCATGTTGTTCTTTTTCAATGTTTCAATTTTGCGAACATCCATTCGTACCGAGGCGTAAAACTTCGTAGCAAGACCTCCGGGGGTTGTTTCGGGATTTCCGAACATGATACCAATCTTCAGTCTCAACTGATTGGTAAACAGAACCGTTGTCTTCGATTTTGAGACAACGCCGGTTAGCTTTCGGAGTGCTTGCGACATAAGTCGCGCTTGTAGTCCCATCTGAGCATCTCCCATCTCTCCCTCGATCTCGGCGCGTGGCACTAACGCTGCGATCGAGTCGACAATAACGATGTCTACACCGCCGGAGCGAATAAGCGCTTCTACGATTTCGAGTGCCTGCTCTCCAGTGTCCGGTTGTGAAACCAGAAGGTCATCCACCTTTACGCCAAGTGTCTCGGCCCATACGGGATCGAGTGCGTGCTCGACATCGACGAATGCGGCGATACCGCCTTTTTTCTGAACTTCAGCAATAACCGAGAGACAGACGGTTGTCTTACCGGATGCTTCGGGGCCAAATATTTCGATAATACGACCTTTTGGAATTCCTCCCACACCAAGCGCCACATCGAGCGGTAGAATACCGGTCTTAATAATGTCCTCAACGGCAGGAGCGGGCTTCTCACCAAGTCGCATAATAGACCCTCTGCCGAACTGTTTTTGGATTTGTTCTATTGCAAGATTGACCGCTTCATTTTTTGGACTCAGCTTTTCGTGAGATTTTTCTGTCGTTTTCATCGCCCCTATTTTTACACTCTTTATATTTCCATTGCAACTCTAAATCATTAGAGAGAATCTAAATGTTGCCGGTAACGGCGCGTTACAGAATGTAGAGAAGAAGGATCACGGTAAGACCCCACAGTCCCATCGTTGTGATGAGTGGTTTATCCTTGGTAATAATCTCTTCTGGGCGCTCACCTTCGGACTTGTCATAGAGCAGCTGCGCATATCGTGCAATGCCATACACCACAAATGGAATTGTTACCATCATCCATTTTCGAGCTTCAAACTGGGGAATGATCTGGTTAAAAAATTCGGTGAACCGAGCATTCTCCCCCGAAATTCGTTCAAAGTATGTGTAGAACGAGTACGCAAGTATGGTTGATGTTGCAAAGGTTGTAGTGAGAAAACTCAGGAGATGCTCTCGATACGCACCGAGTGCCGCCCGCGCTTCTCTTCCGTGCACATAGAGTTCGGCGTCGCGCTTGACCGTTGCGACAAAGAGCGAGCCGAAGAAAATCGTGAACATCAGCCAAATTGGAATTGAGAAATTAGTTGCCAACACGCCCGCAAAGGCCCGGATCATGAATGAGAACGAGATGGTAAAGATATCAATGATGGAGTGTTTCTTGAGAAACAATGTATACACCGCATGCAGTGCGGCAAATAGTACCGCTAGAAGAAAAAACTGCACCGAAAACATCAACGAAAAAACGAGCGACGCAACCGCAAGAATAAAGGCTGCGAAGGTTGCTTCCTGGATCGATATCTTTCCCGATGCAATCGGTCGAAACCGCTTCACCGGATGCTTGCGATCACTTTGGTAATCGACAATGTCATTAAATACGTATGAGGTAGAGGACAAGAGACAGAAAATGAAAAATGCAGCAATTGATGCAATGAGTACCGTTGGGTTAAAGAGCTGTCCTGAAAAAACGATGGAGGTGAAAACAACAAAGTTCTTCAACCATTGATTTACTCGAAGTGACTTTGAATACAGTATGAGCTTATTGTTACTGTTCACAGTCTGAATTATACTATATAAACAATATGTTTCCGAAGCGGCCATACTTAGTGATCCCGAAGCTTATCAAACAGCCAACGTGGGGAGGCTTCTACATCTTGGAAACAAAAGGTTGGAGCGAAAAATCAGAGTTTAAGAATGTAAAGATCGGTCAGAGTTACGAGCTCTTCGGTCATTCAAAGTTTCGACTCGATACGACTTCGACCGATGACCCCTTATTCATTCCAGAAGTAGGAAATGCGGACAATGAAACAATCGACCCACTTCCTCTTACGGAGGGTGTTCAGTATGCCGGTCTCGACCAGATAACCGCACAACCCTTACCGATTCTCATAAAGGTTACACAGGCGTTAGGTAATTCGTTTCAACTCCATGTGAAACCGGGTACACCGAGCGCCAACTGGAAACCAAAACCGGAGACGTGGTTCTACTTTCGAGATGGACTCGCAACCTGCGGACTTGCACCGAATGTTGATGTAAAAGCATACAGAAGATGCTGTGAAGAAATTTCCGATTTTATGAAAAGTTTAAGTGAGCAAATCGTGGCAGCGCGCCTAACCGTCGGAGAAGGAACGCAACAGGCGCAGGCTTTTATTAAAGAGAAAAATCCATGGCAGTATGTAAACACGATCCATCCGAAACAGGATGAGGTGGTTGATATGTCGTCCGGTGGAATTCATCATTCGTGGGAGGAAGATAAAGAAAAATACCCACTGGGGAACATCCTGTATGAGGTGCAGCTTGACGCGATGGATCCTGTTTCCACGATTCGATGTTTTGATCAAGGAAAGATTAAAAATGATGGAACCATTCGTGCCATTCAGATCGATGACTACTTTACATATCTCGATACCGACCCTGACCACAACAAACCCAATGCAAATGTTTCTAAACCCAGTGGTAAAACAATATGCCAAACTCCGTACTATTCCCTCGAGCGTCTTGAGATTACAACGGCGACGTCACATACCACCGGGAATTCGTTCGCTCATTTTTATGTGAAGAGTGGTGTCGCGAAAGTGTCAGCGCCCGATGGATCGGTAACGGTTGGCACAGGACACTCGTGCTTTATTCCGCAAGAGGTCAGCGAATATAGCATAGAGAGTATTGGAGGGTCTTGCACTCTGTTAAAGACGTTTTTATAATGAGCACTATGCAGATCCCAACGCTTGATGAAATTGTTCTGCAAGCACTCGATTTTTTCATCACTACTCCACCGCCTCAACTCGACATTTCTGAACTTTCTTTTCCCTTTGTTGTGGGGAGTGGGAATGCGAGCCATACCGGAAAAATTATTTTTTCAGGAAAGTCCGCTGTTCTTTGCGACGAAACTTCTTTCCGCATGCTAACCGAGTCGTATCAAGAAGCGATCCGCCAAGGCATGATCAAGGATGCGGTAGTGATCTCATCGTCCGGAGAAAAAGACTCTGTTTGGGAGGTTGAACTCGCAAAATCGCTCGGACTCAGAACAACGCTCCTTACCTGCAAACCAAACTCAACCGCAGCAAAGATTGCTGACCGGGTCCATTCATACAAAAGCATTGCGGAACCATACACCTACAACACCTCGACGTATCTTGGCATGATACTCTCAACAACACATGAACAGCCAGCAAAGATTAAGGAATTTATTGAGTCGCTTACCTTACCAGAGGCGTTTGCAAACTATGATGCTTACGCATTCGTTCTACCCGACGAATATGCGAACGTTGCGCCTATGATTGAGATTAAGCGAGATGAACTATTTGGCCCTCACCTCATGATCCGTGCCAACTCTCAAGGTTTTTCCCGACATGCAAAGTTCGTACACCCCTGGGAGAAAGAGCTCGTGATCTCGATCGGAAACGAAAATCCGTACTTTGGTCTCCCAGATCACCGCTGGTTCATACCGCTCCCCAACCATGCAGGGTTTGGATTAGTTAAGGCGCTCACCTACTACCTCTGTGGGGTTCTCCAGAAAAAAAAGCACCCCTACTTTATGGAGAATATTGAGAACTTCTGCACTGATTACGGACCGAAGGCGTACGGGAAACCTCAGACCTTTGACGTCATCGTTCCTGCCAACGACTAAGGTATTTATTCCCGCAGATTAATCGCGCATTTACCGTACTTTTTTACCGCAAATTAACCGCAATATCTCCGCAAACTATTCCCGCATATATACCGCAGATTAACCGCTTCCCTCAAGAAGTGAGTCTCGCCTCTGGGCGGTTCGCAATGGAAGGAATTGAAGCTATTTTCAGTCTTTTCTAAGGTTGGAGAGCTCCGTTAATACCGTCTCTACTCCAAGGGTAATCGGAACTGCAAGAAGTACTCCCATAATCCCTGCGAGCTTTCCCCCAATGATCAGTGCAGCAAGTGTAATAATTGGACTGAGCCCGACCGCTCTGCGCATAATAACCGGGACTAATACCTGATTCTCGACCTGCTGGATGACAAAATAGAGGCCAAGCACCATGAATCCACCGACCCAACTCTGAGATGCCGTAACTAAAAACGCAGGAACGGCAGAGATGATTGGACCGATAATCGGGACGACCTCGAGGAGTCCAGCAAACACTGCGAGTGGGAGTGGATACTTCACCCCAAGAAGTATGAGCCCAATGTAGGTCGTAATACCGATGCTCATCATAAGAATTAACTGACCCCATAACCACGACTGCATGCGCATCTCCATCTTATCGATGATTACAGCCGCAATCGGCGCATTCTTTTTATCCATGAACCGGACAAAAAACGCCTTGATTGAACGCTCTTCAAGCAGGAAATAAAAGCTAAAGAAGATCGTCGAAATGAGAAAGATAACATTTGAAAATGCGCTTTTCAGAAAATCAAAGGTACCACCGGTCACGCTCGATACATACTGCGAGATTAGGTTTTCATTCGGTTGGAACTGTGGACCCAGATTGAAGGTTGAGAGGTATCTTGGAAGATTCTTTACGAGCACCGTAGTTTCTTTACTTACTGGTGGGACGAGCCACATAAAGAGATACGTGATTGCGCTAATGAGAAGCCCGAATAGGAATACGGCAGATAGAGCACGCGGAACTCTCGCCTTCGCTAACCAGGACACCGCAGGATTAAATGCGCTCATGACGATGAAGGCGATTACGAAGGAATAAAAAAGTTCTCGCACTACCCATATGACCTGAAGGAGTATCAGGAGAACAACCGCAAAGACAATTGTTTTTGCCGAAATTTCAATGCGGTGCACCTGCTCTCTCATATATATACATATATTACACTACCCTCTAGCGAGTGAAAGTCCATAAACACATCTCGCGCCCCCTTGTTTGAGCACCTTCGCCGCCTCTTTGATAGTTGCCCCTGTGGTAATAACATCGTCAACGAGAAGCACACGTGCGCCGTTCACGTGGGTCGAGGCCTGAAACACGCCCGATATATTTTGCGCTCTGATCTGGCGGCCATGAATTCGCGCCTGATCCTTTGACGACTTCGTTCGTTGGAGGACCTTCCGCACAGCATATGTGGGAAGAAATCGCGCGATACCCGCACAAATAATCTCAGACTGATTGAATCCACGTTTATTTTTTCGCTTCCAGTACAGGGGGATCGGCACAAGCACCAGCGAACGATAGGGCGAGCGGGCTGTTCTCAATGAGACGGCAAGAACCGGGGCTGCAATGCGGAGAACGTCGCGGAGTGCGTCCGCAGCAAGACGGTACTTTGCAGTTTTTATCACCCGCTTTAGGAGAGGAGAGTAACGGTATCCAGAAATCACACCGTCAACGCCGTGTACTTTTCGACAACCGGGGTGGGTCAGTCCGTAGAGAGAGGGTCGGTTGCAGTATATACAGAGCTGTTTTTCGAGCAAAATGAGCTTTTTTTCACACCGTAGACAAATATAGCTCCCTATAGCCCCGCACCCAACACAGAGCTTCGGAAACAACATATTCGCAAGATTTTCAATCACCGAAAGTGCGTACATCATAAGGGTTATTAGAACAGTATCAACATACAATGTTGTTCAATAAAATCAAAGCAGATCTTGCCAATCGATAGTGGGAATATGAAATTGAGGCTAATTTACACTACTGATATAGTTTAGGTATAGTTTGATACACCAGAAAGCATACAAATAGTGCTTGACAAGGACCTAACACACCATATATATTGATTTTTGTAGTAAAATTAAGGTAAATATGCAGTGTCCTTTTTGCAAACGAACCGACACCGAAGTTATCGAAACCCGTGTGTCCGAACAGGGAAATGTTGTCCGTAGAAGAAGGAACTGTGTGGGTTGTGAGAAACGTTTCACAACCTATGAGCGAATCGAAGAGATTCCAATGCTGATCATCAAACGAGATGGAAAGAGAGAACGATTCGACCCCGAAAAATTGCGGAGCGGCATACTGAGAGCGACCGGGAAAACAACGGTCACCGCCCAGCAGATCGATGAGATTGTTTCGAGCGTAGAAGCAGAGATGCGACAGAAAGATGAGACCGAGATCGACAGCAAAACGGTGGGGAATCTGGTAGCGAGACACCTGAAAAAGCTTGACAAGGTGGCGTATATTCGCTTTGCATCGGTGTTTCGTCGGTTTGAGGAGGTAGAAGACTTTGATAAAGAGATCAAAAAACTGATCTAATTGCGGTGTGATCGCATGACTGTATATACATATACATTCATGCGACAACATAACAATTTTCGGAGACGTAAGGGCCGAAAAATGTTGTTGCGATTATTACTAATTTTTATATAATCATAGCCCTTATGAAACTTACTGGCATCGCGCAAAAAGCGTTCCTTGATCGATATTCATTAAAAGATAAGAAAGGCGGACCAATCGAAAAGAAACCTGAAGAAATGTGGCGCAGAATTGCAAAGGCAGCCGCGGAGATCGAAAAACCAGAGGTAAGAAAACAGTGGGAACGAGAGTTTTATACCGCAATGAAGGACTTTAAGTATGTCCCCGGAGGACGCATTCTTGCAGGAGCAGGCACGGGCTATGATGTCAGCTTCTACAACTGCTTCGTAATCCCATCGCCAAAAGATTCTCGCGGAGGCATTCTCGACACGTTGAAAAACATGGTGGAGATTATGGCACACGGTGGCGGTGTCGGTATTAATCTTTCCTCACTCCGACCAAAAGGAGCTCGGGTGAAGAAGGTTAACGGTTTTTCATCTGGCCCAATCAACTGGGCAGAGCTGTTCTCACTCGCAACCAAGGATATCATTCAGCAGGGCGGTACGCGTCGCGGCGCGCTCATGTTGATGTTGTGGGACTGGCATCCAGACATCGAGGACTTCATCACCGTCAAACAAGATCTGAACCGTATCAACGGCGCAAATCTTTCACTCTGTATCTCTGACTCGTTCATGGATGCGGTGAAGAACGATGAGGACTGGCCATTGGTATTTCCTGACGTAACCGATCCTGAGTATGACGAGAAGTGGAACGGCGACCTTGAGGTGTGGAAAAAGCTCGGCAAGAAGGTGAAGGTTCATCGCGTAGTCAAAGCACGAAAGATCTGGGATCTCATTGCTGAGGCAGCGTGGAAGTCGGCAGAGCCGGGAGTTGTGTTCATGGAGCGATACAACAAAATGCACAACAACTACTACTGGAACCGGATTAACTGTGTGAATCCGTGTGGAGAAGAAGGTCTTCCTGCGTGGGGTGTATGTAACCTTGGGTCCATTAATCTTGCGGCGTTTGTGTGCGGTACAAACATTGACAAGAAGGGAGTCTTTGACTTCAAGGAGCTCCGAGAAACGGTCGCTCAGGCGGTACGATTCCAGGATAACGTCGTTGAGATGGATCCTTATATCTTTGAGGGTATTCGTCAGACACAGTTGAATGGTGAACGACGAATTGGACTCGGAACAATGGGACTTGGCGATACGCTCATCAAGCTCCATATTCGATACGGATCAAAGGAAAGTCTTGCATTCATCGACAAGGTGTACAAGCTCATTCGAGATGAGGCGTACAAAGCATCGATGGAGATCGCACGAGAGAAGGGGGCGTTCCCAAAATGGGAGTCGGAACCGTTCTCAAAAGGACGATTTATCAAGCAACTTCCTGAAGATCTTCAGGAGTCGATCAAAAAGTATGGAGTTCGAAACTCGGTTATCCTCATGCAGGCACCAACCGGAACAACCGCGCTCCTCGCAAACACCACCTCCGGAATCGAGCCGGTGTTCGAGTTTGAGTTTATGCGCAAATCACGTCTTGGAGAAGATGTGATTCGTCACCACCTCTATGATCAGTGGTATCAGAAGCACGGTGAGGCGCTCAAGGCTGGGAAAATTGAAAAGCCGGAGTGGTTTGTGTCGGCGAATGACCTCAGTCCAGAGGATCACGTGCGCGTACAGGCATTGATTCAGCAGTACGTTGATGCATCCATTTCAAAAACTGTGAATGCACCGAAGACGCAGACGGTCGAAGAAGTGAAGCGGTTATACACGCTCGCGTACGATCTTGGCTGTAAGGGTATTGCGTACATGAGAGATGGTTCTCGACAGGGTGTCCTCGTTCGAAAAGAAGAGGATAAGAAGGAGGAAAAGCCAGTAGAAAAGGTACAGCCGGCAATTCATCCTCGACCAATGGTTGTGCACGGTGCGACATACCGCATCAGCACGCCAGTTGGGACCGCGTACATCACCATCAACACAAATGGTGGCGGTGAACCACTCGAGGTGTTTATCAATGTTGGAAAGGCCGGAACCGATGTCTACGCAATGGCGGAGGGCCTCGGACGAATCATCTCGCTGGCATTACGATTTTCTTCTCATCTCGCTCCACATGAGCGAATTAAAGAGATTATCGACCAGCTATCGAGCATCGGAGGGGCGCGAGCAATGGGCTTCGGTAAGGAGCGAATTAAGAGCCTTCCTGATGCGGTTGCGAAGGCGCTCGCTATGCATTATAAGCTCGGAGCGTACGCCGACTACCAGACCTCGAATGGACACGCTGGTTCAACCACAAATGGCCACTCGACGAACGGGAATGGAGTGACGCACAAGAGCGATGAGGCGTCGTTGGTAGCGGAAGTTACCCAACCAACTCTAACCGCAGCAGTTGCGGTTGCGCAAAAGACCGAGTCACATTCGAACACCTTTGATATCTGTCCGAGCTGTGGGGAAGCCCTACTCGCACATGAGGAAGGTTGCTCGAAGTGTTACGGGTGCGGATATAGCGCATGCTAAGAGTTGGGACCGCTGGCGCGCTGGGCGAATGAAATATTATGGCTATTTATACGCGCACTGGGGATAAGGGGACGACGAGTGTCTGGGGAGGGAAGCGGGTCTCAAAGGCGGACCGTGCCATTGAGGCCTCAGGTAGCATAGATGAACTGAGTTCATGGATCGGATATGTTGCTCTCCAGATAACCGACCGGTCGGTCGTAGAGGAGCTCGAAAAAATACAGAGCGATCTCTATCAAATCATGGCAAAAATCGCCGGAGCAGATATCCCTATAGCGTTTCTTGGCGATCGAACTAAAGATTTTGAACAAAAGATCGATCACATCACAACAGAACTGCCTCCGTTAGATAGTTTTATTCTCCCAGGTGGGACGATTGGATCCTCACTTTTTCATATCCTTAGAGTAGTTACACGAACCGCAGAAAGAAGGGTTGTATCTCTCAGAACTCATACTATAATAGTCGCATATCTCAATCGTCTATCAGACCTGTTCTTCACTCTCGCTAGACATCAGGCAAAAGGAAAAGAACAAAAAGTAAGGGTATGAGGGCCGAAATAAAACCATCTCAAGGAATCGAAGGTAATACGATTACGCATAACTGTGCGTTGATTGCGGCGATCTCATGTAATGGATTCACCGGAACGCAGTCTCTCCCAGACTGGAGAACCTCCATATATCGCGGCCTTACGGCGATGCAGCATAGAGGGCAGGAGGCGGCGGGGGTGGCTACTATTGGACCTGAAGGGATTCAGAAAATTAAAAGGAAGGGACTTGTTAACGGCATTTTTTCAGACGCTCTTGCGGAAGATTCTTTTCAGCAAAACCCAACCATTGTTATTGGGCATACTCGATATTCAACCGCTGGAAACAAAGGAGAGGGTGCTCGCGATGCTCAACCATTCGTTTTTAACAATGGGGAGTTTGTTATTGCGCATAATGGCACCGCATATCCAGATATGAACATTCTTTCGCCAGACGATCCGACGAGTGATACGTATGCAGTGGGTAAGCACATAGCTCTGGACAAATTTGATGATGAAGGGAACCCTCTCACCTTCGAGCAACGTGTTATTCGATCAATTCAAAATCTCGAGGGCGCTTATACTTTCATAGTTGCTCACAAAGACGGCTCTCTTTATGTCGCACGTGATCCGGCAGGTTTTAGACCAGCGCGACTCGCACATTTTGGAGACAATGGAATTGTTGTTGCTTCTGAGTCGATTGCTTTTGATAAAATCGGTGCAAGTCCCTTCCAAAATGGTCAACACGAACTCCCTCGAGGATCTCTTATGCGCATTTGGCCGCGGGCAATGCAGTTAGTTTGGCGTGATCCGAGAGTGCATGAGCGAGAAAATGCCCGATGCTCGTTTGAGGCCTCTTATTTTGCAGATGCAACCTCGAAGACAAACATTCCATCTCCATCTAAAGAGTCTGGACATCCGCTTGAGACTCCCAATCAAATCATCCGCATGGCGCTTGGAAGACGGCTTGCCGAGCGGGCACACCCTACTGGCGACATTGTTGTTCCGGTTCCAGAGTCCGGCAGACCCTATGGTGATGGCGTGTCGGAAGTGTTAGGAATACCAACCGAACAGGCCATTCATGTCAATCGCTTTGTAGGACGCAACTTCATATCGCCGGGAAATGCGAGCGAACGGGTACAATCTGCTAATCTCAAATTTAATTTTGTCCCGGAACTTATTCAGGGAAAGAAAATCATCCTCACGGACGACTCTCTTGTGAGGGCGAGCACGATGCAGGGAATTATGCTCCAGCTATTCGATCTCGGGGCAGAAGACATTCACCTCTTGGTTGGAATTCCACCCATTACGAGTCCTTGCTACTGGGGGATCGACTTTAAGAATCCGAACGAACTCATCTTTAATGTCCTAATGAATGATCCGAGCCTATCAGGACCTTTTGAGGAACGGCTTGCCTCCTACCTGATCGATGGTCGCCAAGGCCTCGCCGATAGAGTTCGGATATCTTTTCAGCTAATCGAGGACTACCAAGAGATTGTAGGGAATGGGTGCTATCATTGCGTGACAGGGGAAGCACCATCAGGAGTTCCACTTCCCTTTCCCAAAAAGAAAAGTTGAAAAACAGATGAAAGATGTGTATTGTATGGTGTCAGTAATTTGTTTGGATGAGGCAACGCTGTGAGACTCAGCGACTGTGCCGCAACCGTATAACCCTCCTACGGAGGACCAGCCGGAAAACTCTCCAGATAGTGTCCGTTCCCCGACGCAGGGAAACCGTTATGCCACCGCCACTCGAACACAGACGAACCCCCATTCCTACAACCTTCGCAGCTGCACGTGTCGGTGAGACCATCGGTCCGCTGAGCTTCGACCCCAATGAAGCACTCCGGCTCTCCCAGCTCGACATCGAGCAACGCAGGAGAGAGCTCGCGCGCAATCTTGAAGGCTTTAAGGGTGAGGTGCTGGACGACATTCCAGTTTCACATCGATATCATTATTATTTCGATGGTGAGGGGAATGTTTTTAATCACCCCGACCGACAGCCGATTCATCGATTCGAACATCAGTTTGACCCACGAGAGCGAGATGGCACTCCGCAGATCGGGTTTAAGAAAGCTACCGACATTCTATTTCATAATCCGGAAGCCACGGTCTTTTGGTTGAGCCCTGCCGGTCCTGCCACGCTCGATCAGAGCTTGGACAATCCCTATCGGAACGTGCCGTTTATCTACGGCCAACTATACGTCATGAACTTCGATGGAGAGAAAATTACCGGCGTTGCCGTGAAGGTAGACCCCGAAGGTGAGAGTGCAATACGACAGTTCCTTCCTGAGGCATTCGCAGAGGCAGATGCCGCACTTTCGGACTACGATCGAATCACTACCCTCATTCAAAGTCCAGGAGCATTTTCCGGCTCGATCCTCGATTTCGCTTCGCAGAACTGGAAGGACGGTGTCGTATACCGAGGAAAGACCGAACATCGCCGTGATCCATTAACGGTGCGTGGCCTGACCGAGCAGCTCGTTGATGCATTTCACAACCGCGATGAGCCGAAACCAAACGAATTCGATCATCTGGTAGACTCTATTGACCCTCAAAAGCTCACTGACAAAAATGCGCTCGCTCAGATATACCTCCAGCTGATACTCAGCCACTCGTCGGTCCAGTCCGATGGAAAGATATCGCTCATGGGGGCATGTGGTGGAAGCGAGGTAAATCGAAGCGATATCGAGGCCTTACTCGGCATTACGAACGGTATAGATTCGGTTGTACAGCCAACCAGCTCCCTGTATCGATTGTTTACTCAGGGAAATGTCCTACAACAACTCCTCAAAGGAAATGAGTCAAAAAACTTTGTCTGCCCGAACTGCGGCGCTGAAGCAACTGGACCAATCGGCAATCAATGCCCGTCCTGCAAAATCACTCGGGATGAATGGGCGAAAAAGGGGAACGAGGTCTGCTAAGATGATTGTATGCCAGTATCGCATACACCTCTTTCCGGAGTTCTCGGACCAACTAAAGAAGGACAGCCAATAGTCCCTTCCTCACTCCATAATGAAGTCCTAGCTCCTCAGTCCGAGCCATCACTTTCACCAGATGTCGCTCAGTACATCAAACAACATGACGCCACTCAAATTCCACCAGATGTTCGCGCAATGGGAGTAACTACATCCACCGATACTCCAACTATTCCTGATGTTACGTTTCCAATATCGGATGCACAAATTGTAGAGGGTCGCACTAAACCCATTGGATCGGGGAGGAGATGGCTATCAGAGTTGCTTGCCCGCCGGTTACGACAGATGGGGGCGTCGCTCAAGCGAGTGAAAGGAGACGTAAAACGCGTGCAGTCTGTGTAGGCGTTACGAAGCTCGAGCCTTATCGATTTCTTTCTGAAATCCTTCTTTCCCCATCGCTCCGACAAACTGATTCACAACCTTACCATCTTTAAAGACGATAAAGGTGGGAATAGAAAACACTGAGTATTGAGAAGCAAGGTTGGCATTTTGATCTACATCGACCTTCACGAATGTCACATCGCTCGTCTCACCTGCGAGTTGATCGATAATTGGCCCGGTCATTTTACATGGACCACACCATTCCGCGTGAAAATCAACAAACACTAATCCTTTTTTTTCGAGGACTTCTTGTTTGAAAGCGTCCTGAGTTATATCTTTTGCTCCCATATCATCTATACTATCAGAAATTGTGAAAAACCGCAACGACGACATTGATGTTTTACGTGGGCTTGGCATTATTTCAATGATCTTAATTCACGTCACTGCGTGGTATCGTTCGGATCACAGCGCTTCCTTCTTTTGGAACTCCTCTCAGTTTGCAGTGCAGGTATTCGTGTTTTGTTCTGGCTATGTCTTTGCGTTGAAAAATCTCGGTTTGACGGCGTCGCTTTCGCTGATCGGGGTGTTCAGACGAGCCTTCCGACTCCTGATTCCATACTATGTATTTCTCCTTGCATACCTCCCCGTGGAAAACCTCATTACGCACAGATCTCTCACGCCGCTCTATATTCTTCGGAGTATTACGCTCGCAGGTGGTCCTGACTTCAACTGGGCAGTCCTCCTGTTCCTACAGATGGCTATTCTTAGCCCGATACTCGCACAACTCTTCAGAAAGCATCGAGTGCTTTTTTGGGTTGTTACCACTGTCGCATTTTTCTCGAGCGTTGCATTTCTTCGGATACATATTGCAAGCTACAAACTTGCTATGTGGCTTCCATGGTTGCTCATAACGCTGTTTTCTTGGTACGTCGCCGTGCGTAGAACGTGGGTCACGTCGTTCGCGATTACCTTGCTGTTATTTCTCGTGTCCGGCGCCTTCCTCGCAACAACATCTTCCTCGATGTTGTTTTTTGACAATAAATATCCGCCGAATATCTACTACCTGTCGTATGGCGCGCTATGGATCCTGGCGCTGATGAAAATCATTCCATACACTCCAATCAATAATGGAGTTCGAAGATTTGTTTCATTCGTTGGAAAAAACTCTTATGAACTGTTCTTTATTCATTTCCTCGTCTTAACCGCGCTCCGAGCCGGGCAAGTATGGCTTCCCTGGGGGCTGCAGTTTCTCGTGGTTACCTCTAGTTCCCTCGCTCTCCTCTCGGTACTTAAAAAACTCACTGCATCTCGACATTGAAGAGTGGTCCCACGATCTGAATGTTTGCGGGAGCTCGGAGATTGAACCAATCTTTAAATTCGGATCCGCTGAAGCTCTGGGAGCCTCCATCGCCATTAACCGTTACGGTACTCGTTCTTCCTGACCCAAAGTCTGCAGAAATCGATACTCCTGAAACCGAACTATACGGCGTTCCGCCTCGACTGCTGAGCTCCGATCGCACACGAGATGCATCCCAGGTGTCTGTTCCCGCAGGATTTGATTTATCTGGTTGATAGAGGTGCTCACCAACCGATGAGTCGCGCTTTGCAAGACTAATAACATTGACTATATCCGCTACCTCTGACTGCTTTAACCACGCCGTCCCTCCGTAGTCTGACCGTGCACCCCAGTCGCAGTAAAACCAGGGCGAAGACTTGTCGTATGCACGATCGTTCAACTCACCAAAACTCCCAACTCCTCCGTTCGCATCGGTGGCGTGTTTTGTCCATGATGTTCCTGACCAGCCGATTTCATTACTTGCAAAAACATAGCCACCGTGCGTGGATGAAAACCACGCTTTAATAGGAGTTCCGCCCTGAACCATCGCTTTACCCTTTGTCGCTTCAACGGCCTCGTTCCATCTCCCGCCTTTTTCATTATCCTGAAACACCTGACAGTTCTGTGAATCGCAGATAGAACCCGCACCGTTACTTGTGTACGCGAGCGCATACGAACGAGCTGCGATCGCCTGAGCCTTAAGAGCTTCCATTGGCCAGTCTGCAGGTATTTCATAGATTCTCTTCACGTAGTCCTCAAGAGCATATTCGCCATGACCATCAACTCGAATCTTTATGTTGGTGTCCATGTCTTGAAGGGAGTCGTAGTTGTAGTATGCGCGTAAAATATCTTCGTAGCTTTGCCCCGCATCCGCTCTTCCTTTTGCGCCATATTGATTAAGCCCTACTCGATTTGGTACGCCATAGGTGAAAAATGCAATCCGCGGACTAAATCCTGGATCTTTTCCGTTTGTAAGATCGCTTGAGCAACCCCCGGCTCCGGTGCCGGCAGACCGTGGTATATTAAGACTCGCGAGCTTTGCTGCGACAAGCTCCTGTTGTCGAGCTGAAAGTTGCGCGATCTTCGAGCGCGCTCCCGCAATCTCTCCTTCTAATGTTTGAGATTGGGCGTCGAGCTGCTTATTGATCGCCGCGAGTTGCGACTTTTCGTTCACGAGAGTCTGCTTTGTATCTTCGAGGTTTTTAATGTATAGAACAATCTTCACAATGGCGTTTCTATCTTCGTCAACCACAACCTTCTGATAGAAAAAATTTTGGAGCGAGTCCGAGAGGTTCTCTGCGATGAGTAGATAGATGAGCGCGGATCCACTTTTGTTAATGTTTTTATAGTATGAACGAGCTCGCTCATTTAGCAGCTTCTTTTGTTTAGCAAGGTTTTTTTCACCCTCCGCTACTGCCTTCTCCTTCTTGACAACCTCTGCGCCTATAACCTGTACGCGGCTCCGTATTCCGTCTATTTGCTTCGCGATATCGGCTTTGTTAGCTTCTTTGTTCTGCACCTCAGCCTGTAGGGCGTTGAGCTGAGAGGTGATATCATCGAGTTCATCGGCGCGCGCTGCAAAGACCATAACGAATACAAAGAAAATAGAGAGCGTGATTTGAAGCAGTCTACGCATGCTTCATTATAGCTGAGTCTGAGGTGGGTGTGCGATCTTGGAGATGTCTTATTTCTTTCTTCGAAGATAGAGCCCTGAACCAAGCGCTGAGAATGCGATTGGGAAGAGGAGTTCTGGGCCGGTGCTTGGAATCTTTGTTGGTGTTGTTGCATCCTGCGACGGTGAAGTCTGTTGTGAATTTGTCGCGACTGTTTGAACTGCTTGGGTTGGGGTTGGTGTCGACTTGGTTCCAAACAACGACTCAAAAAATCCTTTTTTGGGCGATGGGGTGACGGACATCGTTGGAGTAGGGGTTGTGTTTTTATCGCGGAGAGCAACTAATTTGTCCGAAAGATTGATTCGTGACCCGAACACGAGCAGAAAAACAAGAACCACAATAAGCCCGAGAACGAACGAAGTAATCTTATTAAATCCACTCATGGCTGTATTATAACACTATAAGATATAGATTTCAAATATGAAGATGTTCCCTCGGTTCTTAAGAATTTCAGATACTCACTATGCTACACTGATCCTATGCAGGATAATCCGCAGATACTTTTTAGTTGGAAGGCGCCTCTCAGGCCATATATTCGGCGGAGTTCGGCGGTTATTCGCTTCTACATCGCACTCGCTGTGTTAATTTCGCTCATTCTGTTATTCTTTGGCGATAAAATCGTGATCGTACCGGTCGCAGCTCTCCTATTTATTTTTTACGTTTTCACCGTGACACCGCCTCCAGAAATAGAGAATAGAATTACAAAGTTTGGCATCGAGACAGGGGGAATGGTGGTTGAATGGGAAGACCTTGGGTATTTCTTCTACACCAGTCGCTTTGGATACGATATTTTGGTTTTGGTTAGCGTACCTCCGTACTATCACCATATGTACCTCGTTGTACCCGATGATGCTACGAAAGGGCTCGTCTCAGAACAGCTTGCGAAGCACATTATGTACCGTGAGGATCCTCAAAAAACCATCACCGACCGTCTTGTAGAGTGGTTTTCTGCGCTGGTTCCAAATGAAGAGGGGGAGATTACCCAGCAAGCTGTTTCACAAACACCTCAGGAAGAATCTCCTTCACTCCAAACTTCCGCCCCCATTGCTTCACCCCTTCGTCAGTCGTTACAATATACCCAGCTTCCTCCTTCGCTAATGCCAGGAGATCAAAATCAGCCAGACTATCAAGAAATCCCGCTCGAGTCGCCTGACGGTACCGATCGCGCAGTCCTTTAATCTTCGGCCCTACCGCCATCTGAAACTCTTTTTTAGGCAATGTCTCTTTTCCCATCATATGTTGCGCCATCTCCTCCAGCTCTTCCTCCGCGATTTGCAGTCCTCGATAGCTTCGTTTTCGGACATCGTCGATGAGTTCGTATACAAACTGTAGGTGGATGGGGTTTTTGCCAAGATCTGGTGACCGGACCTCGACATACTGAAGTAGGTTCTTAAAACCTTGGTCGTCCTCTGCATCAAAAAAACTCATCACTTCATCGACGATTCGGGGCGACATGAGAAACTTCGCCTGTTTTGCTTCGGTCGCCTTCTTCATTACTTGGGTTAGCCCGAGAATTACCTCTTTTGTTGTGTGCCCGAATCCTAGATTGGCGTCCATGTTGAAGAACAGGTTCGTGTCGAGAACATAACTTTTCATATCGCTATTATCTCATATATCGAAAACGATGTGTTTTGATATATTGCATAATTGTGGATAGGTGGTTATTATTTGTGGATAAGTTATCCACATATACCATGTCTGAGGCTGAATGGAATCATTTTATCGTCTCTTTAATAGAGGGGTCGCAGAAAAATCCAATCCTTTTTTCGATATTAAAGCAGGTCACCCTCCTCTCGGTTTCGGACCATGCGGTAGTTCTCTCAACCGATAGTCAGGGTTTTTATCTCTTTATTCAGAAGAGGCTTCTTGAGATTGAGGAGCGGTTGGCGATGTTCGCGAAAAAGCCGATCAAGGTTGAGGTTGTGATCGCCACGCATGAGCCAAAGAAGGTAAAGGAGGCTCCGCTTCTGTCCTTTGAACCAACCCAAGAAGACATCTATCGAAAGTCCGGACTAAACGGTAAATTCACCTTTGAGAACTTTGCGGTCTCGGGCTCCAATCAGGTGGCGTACGCAGCAGCGCAGGCGGTTGCGGACAATCCATCGAAGGCGTACAACCCACTTTTCCTTTATGGTGGGGTTGGGGTTGGGAAAACACATATCGCTCAGGCGGTTGCGTGTAAGATCCTCTCGGATAGCCCTCAGAAACGGGTGGTGTTTAGTCCTGGAGATCAGTTCACGAATGAGCTTATTGAGTCGATCCGGGAGAAGAACACCGCGAAGTTTCGCAAGAAGTACCGCAACCTCAATCTTCTCATTATTGATGACGTTCAGTTTATCGCCGGGAAGAACACCGTTCAGGAAGAGTTTTTTCATACCTTCAACGCGGTGGTTTCGGGTGGGGGTCAGATAATCTTCACCTCAGACCGGCCTCCACTTGAGATTAAGAACCTCGAAGACCGCCTTCGCTCCCGTTTCGCGGGTGGTCTCACTGTTGATGTTCAGTCGCCCGATTTTGAGCTGAGAACCGCAATTCTATTGATCAAAGCGCAGGAAAAGAACATTGAACTCAGTATTGAGGTGGCTCGCATAATCGCGGAGCAGGTAACCGATACGCGCTCTCTTGAGGGGACGCTCCTCTCAATCTACGCTCGGACGCTTGGTCGGGGAGAGAAGATAACCCTTACCGTTGTAGAGGAGTTCTTCCATACCGTTTCTGAGGACCGCCCAAAGATCCGGATCACGCCCCATGAAATAATGAACGTTGTCTGTTCGTACTACAATATTAAGCAGTCGCAGTTGAAGAGTCCGACACGCGCTGAGGCCCTCGCACTTCCACGCCAGATTGTTATGTTCCTCCTACGAAGGGAGCTTGATATGAAGCACCAGGACATCGCCACGTTCCTGAAACGGAAGGACCACACAACGGTTATGCATGGTGTTGAAAAAATTAATAAGCGATTAATAAAGGATGAGTTTTTTAAAAAAGAGATTGATAGGATGATCCAAACCCTTCATCTCTCCACATAGTATGCACGACTTATCTACGCACCAAAAGTGGGGTTTTGTCTTGTCTTGAAAATACAAACCGTTTTTTATACACTTATCCCCACGTACTACTACTACGAAGTAAATATATGAAAATAGTATTAGACAAGGAACTTCTGCATGATGGTGTACAAACAGCATCCCGTTTTACGTCGAAGCGTCTTTCCACCATACAGTCACTTCAAGGAGCACTCCTTACGATTGAAAAAGACACCGTGCAGATCTTTGCTACGAACCTCAACACACACTTCGTAACAACGATCCCCACCAAACTATCTACCAAAGGCGCAGTGCGAGTAGTGGTTGACCCGAAAAAGATCGCAGAGTTTCTTGCACTTCTCTCTCCCGGCGACGTCGCTCTTGAGGTGGATGAGAAAAAAATTACCCTCCAAAAAGAGAAAAACCACGGAACCTTTCCCGTAATGGAAGAGGGAGACTTCCCAAAACCACCCATCATAACTCAAAAACCACTCATTCTTAATGCTGATCATTTTAAAAAACACCTTCCTCTCATTCTCTTTGCAGCGTCACGAGATGAGTCTCGACCCGCCCTCTCCGGGGTGAACTTCGTTGCAAATGGGAGCGATCTGATCACCGTCTCAACCGACGGGTTCCGACTGTCTCTCATGAAGGATAAGAACACCCAAAATATGCCCTCAGTGCTCATAGCACGGGGTTTTTTGGAGGAAGTCCTCCAGGGAGTGAAGGATGAGAAGACGGTTGAGTTCGGGTTTCTTGAGAAGGAAAAAACAGTTTGGTTTAAAGGAGCAGAAAAACTATACTTCAGTCGAGTGATCGAGGGCTCGTTTCCACCCTATGAAAAAGTAATACCGGTTGAAAAGAAACAGACAATCACAACCGATAAAGACGAACTCCTTCGAAACATTAAAATCGCCTCACTATTTGCGCGTGAACAATCAAATATCGTGGTCTTTGCCGCCAGTAAGGGGGTATTAGTTATTAAACCGAAAACAGATAGTTCTGATGAAAACAACTCATCACAGGATGCAGAAGTAGAGGGAGAGGAAATTCCGGTCGCGTTTAACGCGCGATTTTTACTCGAGTTTCTCCAAGCGGTCCCTGGAAAAAAGGTAACGGTCGAACTTCTTCGGTCTGATGCGCCAGTGGTCTTTCGTTCAGACTCACTCAAAAACTTCCTTCACATCATCATGCCGGTGAGAATCCAGGTGTAACAAAAGAAAGGTAAGGAGAAAGAACTACAACTCTTCGATTTTTTCTTTCTTTGCTTGCGGGGCTTCCTTCACAAGGGTAAGAAAGCGCTCTGTTGAGGAGAGACGCTTATGACCAACAATTTTTGCAATGTAATCGATTGAAAAACCAGCGGTTAGTTGGTGAGCGATAAAGGTATTACGGAAGTCATTAATGGTCGCATTTTCGATTCCAACTTCTTTAAAACAGCGCATGATGATCTGCCGGACGTTTCTAATAAGAAGACCTTTTCCGGTACGCGTGACAAACAATAGATCGTCATCTGAGTTTTGTGGGCCACGAACGGTGAGATAATCCTGAATAGCCTTATATGCGGAGGCGCTCATTGGAACCTCACGTCCATCACTTTTTCCATAACCCCGAACTGTAAGAGAGCCTTCCTTCACATCGTTTATATGAATATTTGTGAGTTCTCCGATGCGGACGCCCGTCTGAAGAAGAATCTCAACAATCGCGTAGGTTCGAAGATCCTCCTTGGCAACGTCTCGAATCGCTCGGTACTCTAACTTGCTAAAGACTCGAGGGAGCGTCTGGGTGTACTTCGGGTGAGAAACATCAAGGGATGGGTTCTGTTCAACAACACCCTCAGCCTTCAAATATCGGAAAAATGTTCGAATCGAGTTAAGCTTGCGGGAGGCTGATTTCTTCGTGTAGTTCTCGGTTATAAGCTTTGCGATAAAACCCTCAATTTCAGTCTTCTTTACATCGCGGATATCGCTAATTTCTCGGGAAGATAGATACCCTATAAATTGCTCGAGGTCTTTTTTGTACGCAACAATAGTGAAGTTCGACTTGCCTTGCGTTTGAAGGTTTTGGATAAACTTCTCTACAAGACTTGGGAAGAAATAACCATCCATATTGACCTATAATATATCACACTCGGACGAAGATTTCAATAGGTCTAACTAGTATCATATATATCCCACTACCTAATGTTATAGGTATTAAGTTGTATTTTCCCAGTTTATTTGTTATGATTACTAGCAATCGGAGGAACTTTCTACGAAATGGCAAAAAAAACATCGACTTCAAGCTCAACCCACCCAATGGAGCAGCTTCTTCAGAAACAAAACATTCCACACATAAAAAAAGGGCAGGAAATTGACGCGAAGATCATCTCTATTACCAAAAAAGGAACCCTGTTCAACATCGGCTCAAAAGCAAACGCCGTACTTGGCGATAAGGAAATCAAAGAGATCTTCATGTATCACGACCATCTCAAGGCAGGAGATACGGTAAAGGTTCGTATTATTTCTGAAGAGTCACGAGAAGGAAACCCCGTTGTTTCAATGCGAAGCTTCTTTGAGAAAGGAAAGTGGGAGGTACTTCTGAAGAAAAAAGAGACCGAAGAAGACATTGAGGTTATGTGTGGTGAGTATGGGAAGGGTGGCGTATTCATCGAGTTCATGGGAATTAGAGGAGTGATTCCAAAGATTCAGCTGACCGCAGATCTTCTCGCGAGCCCAGAAAAACTCGTTGGTCACCGAATAAAGGCGAAGGTGCTCGAAGTTGATCAAGAGAAAAACAGACTCGTTGTTTCTCAAAAAGCAGCAGCGCTAAACATATCTCAGAAAGAACTGCGAAAGAAGTTTGAAAAAATCAAGGTTGGAGACACTAAGAAGGCGAAGGTGCTTGGTGTTTCGGAGTTTGGAATTTTCTGTGAGATTGATGGTGTCGAAGGACTCGTACACATCTCAGAAATTTCATGGGAGAAGGTTGGCAATATTACCGAAACAGTAAAGGTTGGAGAAGAAGTTGATGTGAAGATTGTCGAGAAAAACGACGCCGATCTAAAGCTTAATCTCTCGATCAAGCGACTCTCACACGACCCATGGGATGAGATCGAAGAAAAGTATCCAAAAGACAAGGAAGTCGAGGGCGAAGTTGTTCGCAAGGAAAAGTATGGATACTTCGTACGACTTGAGCCAGGAGTAGAGGGACTCATTCATGAGAGTAAGCTCACCGGAAATGAAGATATCGAAGTGGGTAAAAAAATTAAAGCATTCATCGAACGCGTAAATAAATCCGCACGGAGACTCAGTCTCATTCTCCCTCAGAAAGAGAAGCCGGTCCTATACCGCTAACCTCCATACTCAAAAGCCAGTATTCCGCATTGAGTATTTTGTCGTTTCATACCGTATACCGTATACACAATACGCTATACTGAATTTATGGAGCAACATCCTATTCCTCGCCAGATTACCACCTTCGAATTTAAACTCGTTGGGTTCATGACCCTCCATCAGTTTATTTATCTTCTCATCTTTATTCCAACCGGCTTTCTCCTCTACAAAATTATCCCAATCCCATTCCTAAATATCGTTGCGGCAGCGGCAGTTTCTGCAGTTGGAGTTCTTCTTGCATTTCTCCCAGTAAACGATCGACCGCTCGAGGTTTTTTTGCAAAATCTATACAAACGCCTAACATCACCTACGCAGTATGCGTATCAAAACACCGGTCATCCCGCAACCTTCGTGCAAGGGTCACAGTCCGACAGTCCCGCTCAGGTCGCGGCGCACAAAGACGCACAGGAGAAGCTGAGCCAATATCTACAGATGAAGTCTGCCGGAGCAACCGAGCTTAAGCCGCGAACGGTCGATCTTTCAGCAACTGTTCCACAGGTGGCGCCTGTTATTGCGCCAGAATCAACCACGACACAACCGCAGGAGCCAGTTTCAACAGTGGTTCCATCAACGCTCCGAGAGGCAGAAAAGCAGCCGTTTTTTATCGGAACCGTAATAAACAACAAAAAGAAGCCGCTCCCCGAAGTACTTGTGTATGTCAAAAATGAAGCGGGCGCCCCTGTCCGCCTGTTAAAAACCAATCCAAACGGAGTATTTGCTACATTTAATACGCTTCCAAATGGAGCATACACATTCGAAGCAAAAGATCCGCGTGGAGCGCATGTCTTTAGTCCTGTCGCCATTACACTCCAAGACGCAAACACAACACCATTTACCATTCAAGAAAAAGGATTGCTATGAGCTCTGCCGATAAAACACCGGTTCGCGCAACCACCCAGTCGTTTACCGAGATTGTTGATATTCAAGACGATGTTGTTATTCTGAAAGATTACTCCGCCGCAACGGTGGTTGAGGTGGGGGCGGTGAACTTCTGGCTCCTGTCCCAAGATGAGCAGGAATCGATGATTCAGTCCTACGCAAATCTCCTAAACTCGCTCTCGTTCCCAGTTCAAATCCTCATTGTTTCAAAGCAGATGGATATTTCGGTGTATCTCAACTACCTTCAGCATAAACTTCAAGCACAACAGGACCCCACCATTCAAAAGAGACTTGCAAGTTACACCGACTTTATCAAAAACACCGTCAAGAAAACAACGGTCCTCGAAAAGAGATTTTTCTTCGTGGTGCCGTTTAATCCTCTCGAGATGGGAGTTACCGGAGCAAACACGAAGGGTCTCAAAAAGGACTATGTGGTGACTCGCGCGAAGGCCGCTCTCTATCCAAAGCGCGACAACGTAGTACGTCTCCTCACCAAAATTGGACTCAAAGCAAAACCACTGTTCAAACAGGAACTTGCAGAGCTGTACTACAACCTTTTTAACCACAATACATCAAATAAGAAACTTGCACCCGTCGACTCCATGACCGGAACGGTTGTTACAACTGTTACAACATAATCTCGACTGTATGTTTTTTAATTCCAAGAAGAAAAATACCGCCCCAGCTCAAAACCCATCGCCACTGGAGGTGAAGGGATCAACTATCGCGGACATCATCGCGCCATCGTTTGTGGAGGTTGACTTCAAACATATTAAAATCGACGATCAGTACTACCGAACTCTATATGTCACCGGCTATCCGAGATACGTCTCACCCAACTGGCTGTATGGACTTATTACCTTCGAGCACCCGCTCTACGTCTCGATGTATGTGTATCCCTCGGAGTCAAAAAATGTCCTTGAGGAGTTGAAGCGAAAGATTGGAGAAATGGAGGCAACAATCGAGAACGATCTCAAAGACGGAAAGGTAGTTGATCCAACAGTACAGGTCGCCCTCGACGACGCACTCGCGCTACAGGCAGAGCTCGCAAAGGGGGCTGAGCGATTCTTCCAGTTCGGTCTCTATATCACCATTCCCGCAAGCTCAAAAGAGCAACTCGAACAGCTCACCAAGCAGGTTGAGTCGGCGCTTTCGTCGCTCTTGGTTGTCTCGCGCGCTGCAACTCTCGAAATGGAGGAAGGCTTCAAGTCCACGCTCCCGATGTTCTACGACAAACTTGGCGTATGGCGAAATATGGACAGCACCTCGCTCGCAATGACCTTCCCGTTCTCGACCGCGTCCCTTACGAGAAATGAGGGAATTTTGTACGGTGTGAACCAGCACGACAGCAGTCTTATTATCTTTGACCGATTTACGCTCGAAAACGCAAACGCAGTTATTCTCGGGAAGTCTGGTGGAGGAAAAAGCTTCTTGGTAAAGCTCGAGGCGCTCCGACTCCTCACGATGGACGTCGATGTGATCATTGTGGACCCCGAAAATGAGTATAAAAAGCTCGTAGACGCGGTTGGAGGTGAGTTTGTCGAGTTCTCGGTCAAGTCTCAGTACAAGATCAATCCATTCGAGCTCCAGCGAGATAGCAAAGAGCCGGATGAACTACAGAATAAGATTCTCGATCTCCACTCGCTCATGCGCGTTATGATGGGAGATCTTACCCCAGCGCAGGATGCACTTCTTGATCGTGCGTTGGTCTCTGCCTATCAACAACGAGGAATCACACAGGACAACGTAACCTTTAAGAACGAACCGCCACTTCTCGAAGACCTCTTTAAGATATTTTTAGGAATGGAGACGCCCGAGAGTAAGGAACTTGCTGGTAGACTCGAGAAATATGTAAGCGGATCTGCTGCAGGGATCTTTAATCAACAGTCGAACTTTGACATTAAAAATAAGTTTACGGTTTTTGGCATCCGCGATCTTGAGGAGAATCTCCGCCCGGTCGCGATGTACATGGTGCTCGACTATATCTGGAATACCGTTCGCCGATCGAAAAAGAAGCGGGTACTCATCGTTGACGAGGCATGGTATCTCATCAAAAACCGAGACTCCGGTGCATATCTATTCAACTTCGCAAAGCGATCCCGAAAGTACCAACTCGGTCTGACCACAATCACACAGGACGTGGAGGATTTTATGGCGACCAACGAAGGTAAAGCGATTATTACCAACTCATCGCTACAAATCATACTCAAACAATCAACGGCCGCGGTAGACGCAATTACGAAGACATTCTTCCTCACCGGTGGGGAACGCCATTTCTTACTATCGGCAGGAGTGGGAGAGGGATTGTTCTTCGCGGGCCAGTCTCACGTAGGATTCAAGGTCATCGCCTCCGATGACGAGAAATCAATTATTGAGTAAGCTCCTAATTTCTAGGAGCGTCAATAGTCTTTACAAGATCGTCAAGCCTTCTCTTTATATCGATATATTCAATTTTTCTGTCGCTCTTCCGTGCATTAAAATCGCTCCATGCTTTTGAATCGACATCCTCCACCGTTGATGCGTTTTTCTTTCTATTCGATGGTCGGTTATTCCTATTCAATTCTCGTGCCGTTCGTTGGTCTTTATAAAATAGTTCCTGGACAGATCTTACTATCGTGATATATGTTGAAACATCGGAAATCACATCTATAAATTTTTCTTTGAGATCGGGATCTGTTAAATAAATAACATCATTCCGCGCCTTTTCAAGATTTGTTAGGCTTTCTTTAATTCTATCCAGTAGAGAATAGTCATAATAATTTCCGTAGTCCAAAGCGGTATTGAGTTTTTCTAGGGTCTTTGCTACAACTTGGAGTTCAAGCCTGACAAATAGGATAAAATTCTTCGTTTTCATTCGCCTTACAGACCAGTTTTTAAACAACTGAAAGATAATTTGGCCAACGAACGACAGAGACGCCCCCAGCAGAACATACCAAAACTTACCATTCTCAACTGATCCCATATAGCGTTGAGAATTATAATCCTATGGAGAAGAAATTCAATAGAAGAAGTGCTTTTATTATTTAGTTAAACTGTGAGCCCCCTGGGACTCGAACCCAGAACCAATAGCTTAAAAGGCTACTGCTCTAACCAGTTGAGCTAGGGGCCCATGTGACAGTCCGAGGTTAGAAGAACTATATTGTAGCAAATAATGCTAAGTTTTGTGCAGCGCGGAGTATTTGTTTGGGGTTCATTTATTCATCTATATAACAGCTCCCGAGTTGCATACGTGCGGCCATCATGTGCAATGTCTATACTCCATGAGTTAAAGCAGTATGGATCGGCTCTGCCAATATTCAATGAAAACTTAGCGTAAGGCTTCCCAAAAGGAGGATCTATCATATTTCCCGCCTTGAGCAGCGCTGTCCCAAGTTCAAGAGCTTCGGGAATATGAATTTGTGAGTTGGGGGCAAATATTATGTCGGCCGACAGAACGGCTAAGTCTCCATTTTGACCCCCGTTCTCATCAGACTCGAGCCGAAGGAGCACGGGCTTGTCGCTTAGAGCTAGTAGAGAATGTCTAGGCTCTCCTTTCGCCAAGGTCTCCTGGTACGCATCGACAATGTTGGTATGGTGGGGAGCCAATCCATGAACAATGGTGAATAGTGTGGGTTTTTTTTCGTGCGTACCGCCGACTTCAACACTGGTTACTATGGCTTTCCATGCGCTCCCACCCTCTTTATACGGGAGCATAGGGAGAATCGCATAGCTCTTTTTTAACATTCCCAGACCATTTCGTATTTCATACATCGCGTTTGGAGCTTGGTCACGTTGCGGTTCCGCCATAAGATTTTCAATACATTTTACAGGAGCTATGAGTAAATGTAGCAGGACTTTAGGTGAGATTTGTCCGCAGGGTGGAACGAATCAGACTCGGTGGACCTGAGGGGACTGTCCGATGCTTCGATCGGACTAAACTTCTCGTCCCGACAATCGTTCTTCGCCAATCTCAGGACGCTTACCCTGAGCTTGCCGAAGGGTGGACCTGAGGGGACTCGAACCCCTAACCTTCTCTATGCCATAGAGACGCGCTAGCCATTGCGCCACAGGCCCATTACCACCGCTCATTATATCATTGCGACTGACTCCAAAGCCATATACCAATACTTGGCGTGTTGCGCTATTACAGCGCGGGGTCGATGGCGCGGGCACGCTGGAGGTAGTCGAGCGCTCGTTCCTCACTGCCTTTTTGAGAATAAAGAAGATAAAGGTTGTAGAGCGTATCGCGGGACTGAGGATTTTTCTGCAGGATACCTTCGAGCTCCTGAATTTTTGCTTCCCTCATCTGCTCATCGTAGAACACCTCTTCTTCTATTCGCTTCCCATACAGATTTTTGTAGAGGATGAGGTCTTTCTGAAATGAAGGAAGCGACTTCACACTCCGCAGGTATGAAACGATGGTGTTTTTTTCGTCCACCACCTGCTTAAAGTAGAGTGGGGAGATTGTCTGCGTAAGCACCACATTCGCTACAACAAATGCGCCAAAAACAGAAAGGACGAATCCCCATAACAGTTTTTGAACCATGATCATATTATACCTCCGAGATTGGTATACCATGAGCCACGATTCGCGTATAATGAATTCATGGATCCCGCACTCGTCACGACCGCCTTCGACGGACTCATCAGTGTCATTATCGCTCTTCTCGCGGCGGTATCGGCGGCTGGTGTTACCTGGCTTCTCATGTACCTCATGATTGTGTACGTGCGCATGAAAAAGAGAGAGCACGCCTCTCTCAACATGGTTACGCTTGAGGTAAAGCTTCCCAAAGACAACGAGATTAAGATCGACGCCGCAGAGCAGATGTTTGGCGCGCTTGCTTCACTTAAAAAATCGGGATTCTGGACCTTTCTTGAGGCGGGAGACTCGCTTGCCTTCGAGATTGTGGGTCGGAAGGCAGATATCCGTTTTTATATCTCGGTTTCTAAAAAAATCGTTGACCTCGTTGAGAAAACAATTTATGGCTACTACCCCGCAGCAGATATTCAGCAGGTTGAGGAGCCTAACATCTTCACCGAAGATGGGAAGGTGAGCTACGCCGCCTTTATGGCAAAGGAGGCGCCGTACATGCCACTCAAGACTTACAAAGAAATGCCGGTTGATTCGATTGCAGCGATTACGTCAGGTCTATCGAAGATGGATGATGGTGAGGCCGCAATGATTCAGCTTCTCATCAAGCCAGCCGAGGGGAAATGGAAAAAGGCAGGAAAGACCTACGTTGCGCATACCAAGAAAAATGAAGCGAATCCCGAGAAGGCCACCTTCAAAAACGATCCAAAACTACTCGAGCGGATTGAGGATAAATGTGGAAAGCAGGGTTTCGAGACCGCGCTTCGCATCATCGTCTGTTCTCCATCGAAGGAAAACGCCGATCACCATCTCCGCAACATAAAAGCAGCATTCACGCAGTTTAATGGCGATGCGAACAGCCTCAAAGGCATCAAGATTCGATTTAAGGGTTGGTTCATGATGGACGTGATCTACAAGTTCTTTCCGGTTCTTGAATTTCCATTTGCGAAGACAATCTCCATCTTCTCGAGTGACGAGCTTGCGTCGTTCTTCCACTTTCCAAACAAAACAATCGAAACACCACATATTAACTGGCTCAAAGCGAAGAGCGCACCGGTGGCCGCAGAGGTACCCCAGGAAAATGGAACAGAGATCGGCATGGGCTACTACCGCGGCGTACGCCGACCGGTCCATATCGGACTCCCAGACCGACAACGACACGTCTACATCATTGGAAAGACCGGTACCGGTAAGTCGTACCTTCTTCAGCACATGATCGATCAGGATATTAAGGCAGGTCGAGGCGTCTGTGTCATCGATCCACACGGAGACTTGATCGACGACGTTCTCAAATATATCCCCCCCGAGCGCGCAGAAGACGTTATCTACTTTGATCCCGCCGACGGAGATCGACCGATGGGTCTCAATCTTCTTGAAGCGAGTACCGAAGATCAGAAACACTTTATTACCACCGCGATCATCAACCTCATGTACAAGCTCTACGATCCCCAACGAACCGGAATCATCGGTCCGCGGTTTGAACATGCGGTTCGAAATGCGATGTTGACCGTGATGTCAGAGGAAGGGGCGACCTTTGTTGAGGTTATCCGTGTCCTTACCGACGCAAAGTATGTACAAGAGCTTCTCCCAAAGGTGCAGGATCCGATCATCCGCCGATACTGGACCGATCAGATCGCACAGACCTCGGACTTTCATAAGTCTGAAGTACTCGACTACATCGTCTCAAAGTTCGGGCGGTTTGTTACAAATAAGCTGATGCGTAACATCATCGGCCAGTCGAAGTCGGCATTTGACTTTAGAAAAGTCATGGATGAAGGGAAGATCCTCCTCATCAACCTTTCCAAGGGTCGACTTGGTGAGGAGAACTCAAACTTCCTCGGTCTTACATTAATTCCGAAAATTCTCGTTGCGGCGATGAGTAGACAGGAGATGCCCGAAGAACAGAGGCGCGACTTTTTCCTCTACGTCGATGAGTTCCAGAACTTTGCAACGCCTGACTTTGCTACCATTCTCTCGGAGGCGCGAAAGTACCATCTTAACTTAACGGTGGCAAATCAGTTTATCGGTCAGGTGGAGGAAGAGGTGAAAAATGCAATCTTTGGTAATGTTGGTACGATGATCACCTATCGCGTCGGTGTCACCGATGCATCGTATCTTCAGAGAGAGTACCAGCCGGTATTTGGGGAGTCGGATCTGATCAATATTGAGCGCTTTCACGTGTATATGAAGACCATTGTGAACAACGAACCGGTGCCACCGTTCTCGGTTGATCTGACGCGCGATGTCAAGGCAGTGAAGGCGCAACAGAATCTCAAGATCGCACAGGCGATCATTCAGCTCTCTCGACTCAAGTACGGGAGACCCCGAGAGCTCGTCGAGGCAGAGATTAGCCAGCGAG
>CAYZRL010000003.1:0-38932 GCA_964480835.1 uncultured Gammaproteobacteria bacterium | reverse complement strand
TATTCAAGCTCTTTTCGTGTGCTTTTCCGGTGCAGACAATGATGTCATTTTTCTTGGCGAGCCTCACTGCCTCATTGATTGCATCTTGGCGGTTGGGTTTAATTAATGCCAATCCTTCCTTTTTTCGTTTGTCTGCATCGGTCATACCGGAACAGATTTCGTCACAGATGTTGTGAACTGACTCAGTTCGATAATCTTCTTCAGTGATAATAGAGATGTCGGCGAATTTCTCTGATGCTGCTCCCATGAGTGGTCGTTTGGATCGATCTCTCAACCCTGCTGACCCAAAGACGTGAATCAACCTTCCCTTTCGTTTCTTTGATTGCTGAGAAAGTGTGGATAGAATATTAAGTAGTGAGTTGGGTGTGTGCGCAAAGTCGATGACAACTCGAAATGCCTTGTCGTACACTATCTCGTTTCTCCCCGGTGGCGTAGAGAACTGTTTGAGCGTCTCAAGAATAACATCCTCGCCTATCCCCAGCTCGGAACAGACTCCATAGGCTGCAAGAAAGTTGTAGTTATTGTAATCGGGGATGTCGAGCTTGAGCTTCCTCCGGAGGTCAATGTGATACTCTGCCGGCTTGTTGAGTGCATATGTCTTCACCTGCGCACTGCCGGTAAATGAACGCAAAAGCTCATACGACTGGTCGTCCCTGTTGATGAGTACCAACGAAGATTGTTGTGCGAGCTTCGCTTTTGCGCGAACATAGTTGCGGTACGTTCTGTGGTAATCAAGATGTTCGTGCGTAACATTTGTGATAACACTCACCGCATAATGAACACCGAAGTTACGGTTCTGATCAAGACCGTGGGATGTCGTCTCGAGCACAAAGTACTCATCGCCATGAGCGACAGCCTTCGCCATGAAGTCCTGAAGAAGAAACGGGTCAGGTGTTGTAACGTGAAGTCCGGTTTCGTACTCCGTATCTCCTACCTTCGCATACACCGTAGAAAGCATCGAGACCTTTTTCCCCGCTGTTTTGAGGATCTGATAGATCGCGTGTGTTGTTGTGGTCTTCCCATCGGTTCCGGTAACTCCGATAACCTTCAGCTTCGTACTCGGAAATCCAAAGTATACATTTGCTATGACCGCACGAAGCAGATGATAAATATTAATCAGTGGTTGAATATGTCGTTTAAATGATTCGATCATAGATTACTGGGTTGGTGGGATGTTGTAATAGTATAACAACTCCTTTGCGATCTCAAAAAATATTGGCGCAGCGGTCTCCGATCCATAGATTGAGGATTTTGGTTCTTTCAGTACTACGAGGGCTATAAACTTCGGCTGATCCGCGGGTGCGAATCCAATGAACGATGCGATCGTTTTTGATGTGTCGTACTTTCCTCCGATTGCGATCTGTGCTGTTCCGGTTTTGCCGCCGATTCGATACCCGTCTGGCACTGCCCACTTATACTCCCCGTGTTCTACGGTCGATACCAGCATTTTTTTGATCTTCTTCGATGTCTCTTCGCTCACAATACGCCGGTCAACCTTCGGCTCGATCGCTGCCTTTGTGGATCCCGTGATGACTTCCTTGACTACGTGAGGACGGAGGAGATATCCGCCGTTGATGATGGAAGAAAATGCTCGCACCATCTGAATGGGAGTAACGACAATTCCCTGTCCGAATGTTACGGTTGCGTAGTCAATATCTGCCCAGATATCTCGAAGGTACCCCGAACTTTCACCCTGAAGATCAATATTCGTAATTTTGCCAAAACCAAAGTTATTTACATACTTGAGTACCGTATCCTTGCCAAGTTTAGACCCGATATACACCATACCTACATTGGACGACTTCTCAAGGATTCTCGTCATAGTAATCTTCCCTTCGTACTGATTGTTCCAGGTTCGAATCTCGTATCCATTGATTGTGACTGGACCTTTCTCGTCGTAGATTGAGTCGGGCTTAATTACCTTTTCTTCGATTCCTGCGGCGGTGATCAATGGTTTGAAGGTTGACCCTGGTTCATAGAGTGATGAGATCGACTGATTGTTGAATGAAGATCCGTCCCAGCTCCAGTAGGTATTTGGATCAAAGTCCGGTACACAGGAAAGTGCCAGGAGTTCGAGTGTGTTTGGATCTGCGACAATCACACATCCTTGGGATGCCTGGTATCGCTCGACACCATTCTTCAACTTTGACTTTACGATATTCTGTACTGTTTTATCAATAGTCAGCACGAGATCTTCTCCGTTCTCCGAATCGATTCGCTCCTGATCGCCTACCAAGATCGGTCGACCGATCGGATCCCGCTCGCTCTTGACGAAACCCAGAAGCCCTTGCAAATCTTGATCATAATACCCTTCTACACCACCGTATCCGATTGACTCGCCTTTGCTTCCCTTCCCGACGAAACCCACTAAATGGGCAGAGAGCGATGCTTCCGGATAGAATCGCTGTGTCTCCTCATCAAAACCTACGCCTACAATATTTCTCCGTTCGATTGATCGCTTTGTTGACTGCGGTATGCCATCCGCAATTTTGAGCCAACTCAGTCGATCATCTATTTTTGCTTCGATACTCGAAGACTCCACGTGCAGCTCTTGCGAAAGCTGGTCTATAACAAGACGCATATCCTTGACTCGTTTTGGTTCAAGATAGAGGAGGTAGGTTTTTTTATTCAGTGCAAGGACTTCGTGATTACGGTCAAAGATGAGACCGCGACTTGGTGTGATTTTCTTGTATTTCAGATAGTTTTGAGCTGTTGTTCCGATCGAGAGCACCTGAACAAAAAAAAGTTTTACAACGATCGCAATGAATACGAAGAGAAAGAAGAGAAAAACAATTCGAATTTTCGGCATATTAGTTGCGTCTGGCGACCTCGATGCTTTGGAGGTATCGGGGCTGTGCCTGCTTGGTGAACGCAAGTTCTGCCGCTCGTGATGCTGCGAACTGAAGTGAGTTTATATTGTACATCGACTCCTCGAGTTCGCTGTTTTGAAGATTGAGAACATGAGTTTTTTGCTCGAATGTCTGAATACTTTGACTTTGTTTCATACTCATCACAAACGCAAAGATGTTAGCAGTCAAAAGCGCAAAAAACAATGCAATGGTTACGTTTCGTATGGCTATTATATTCATATTATTTTTTAATAACTACTCGGACAATCGCTGATCGTTCAAACGATCGAGCGTTTTTTTTCTTTACTTTCCAGTCTTTTGAGATCGTGTTCTCATGAAGCTTGATGAGCTGCTTCACGACACGGTCCTCAAGAGATTGAAAGGTAATAATCACCAACACTCCTCCGGAACGCAACACCTGAAGAGATCCTTCAAAACCTTTCTTGAGGTTTTCAAGTTCGTTGTTGATATACATTCGGAGAGCTTGGAAGATGCGGCTGTATACATGATTGTCTGGATTCTGTGTGACTGAATCGATGACTGATTTGAGATCTCGAACCGTACAGAGCGGTGTTCGAACCCTGAATTGAACGACCGCATGAGCAATTCTCTGAGAGAGTGGCTCTTCACTAAATCTCGCAAAGATTTGGTACAGTTCCTCTTTCGAGGCCTTGGCGAGAATCTCAGCGGCAGTACCTTGTGAATCTGATGACAGTCTCATGTCCAGAGGTTCGGTGTCATTCTTAAACGAAAGTCCTTTTCCACTTGCAGCAAGCTGACGATACGAAATTCCCAGATCAAGAAGTACGCCGTCTACATTCGTAAATGATTCTTGTTGAGCGACTTCAGAGATGTTGGCGAAGTTTCCTTGAACGAGTTTCGCATCGGGAGAAGAGTCAAGTGTTGTCCGGGCTTGAGCGATCTGATCAGAATCATACTCAAGACCGAGAACCGTTCCTCCAAGCTCTCGAATTTTGTTAAAGTGCCCGAGCTGTCCCGCGGTCCCGTCGATATATCTCTTCCCGTTCTCAATCTCAAGCGCCTCCATTACCTCTTGTTCCATCACCGGTGTATGCTTCGTATTCATTCGTTTCGTTATCCTCGTAATTCGCGTGATCTCCACGCCTCTTCATCCCATATCTCGAAATGATCTCCTACTCCGATGATCGCTACTTTCTTCTGTAATCCCGCAAACTCTAGTAAATTCTTCGGTATCACAAACCGTCCCTGATCATCGATGTCGATGCTACATGCCGATGAGAACACGAATCGTCTCTTATCAAGCTGTTCCTGCTCGAGCAACGACACCTGCAACAGTCCTTGAGCTCTCGTCTCCCAGTCATGTTTATCAAATCCGGCAAGACAATTATCAAAGCCTTTTGTTACAATGAAACTGTTTCCTTTTAAAAGTTCTCTGATTTTTTTTGGTAAGACGACACGGCCAAGTCCGGTGAACGAAACTTGGAATTCACCAATAAAAACCATATATAACCATTTTGAGCCATTTCGTGCTCGATGTCAAGCGTAAATCGCGTGGGGACGCGATTAACGCGCACCCGCCAATAATCGCCCCGGGAGCCGTCTACGAATAGTAGTGAAAAGGCGAGCGGTAAGATTGGGTGGGAAGTATATAATTATTCAAATATGATGAATCGGCTGTTCACAGGGACCAAAAACCTTTTTTTCAGTAAACAGAAGACTATTATTACCTCTACGCTCATTGTCGCGGCGACGATCGTCCTCTCGCGAGTCTTTGGATTTATGCGCTATCGCGTCCTGGCAGGCTATTTCGGAAAGGAAGAGCTCGATATCTTTTTCGCCTCATTCCGAATCCCCGATATTGTGTTCGAACTATTGATTACCGGAGCCCTAACCACCTCGTTTGTTCCGATCTTCATCAAGTATCAGAAGAATAAGGAAGAACTCGATCAGAACATCTCATCGATCATTAATATCACTACGTCGATCTTGTTTCTCCTCATTGTGGTTGTGTTCTTCGCAGCAGACTGGATCATTCCCGCAATCACTCCGGGCTTCACCGGAGAGAAGATAAAGAGTATTGTGTTTTACTCAAAGATTCTCCTCGTTGGCCAGCTCCCCTTTCTGGTACTCAGCAATATTCTTACCGGCCTGGGACAGGCAAATAAAACCTTCATCATCTCTTCGCTTGCACCAGTTATATACAACATCGTCATTATTGTAATCACCATGATCTTTTCCGGTCAGCATCAGCTCCTAGCGCCGGTGCTTGGAGTAGTGGTTGGCTCGAGCGCAATGTTTTTTATGCAAACACCACTGTTCTTCGCCTCGACCTTCAGTTACAAACCGATTCTAAAAATCACCAAAGGGCTCAAAGAGTTTTATCGATTGGTCCTTCCCCGACTCGTCACCGTTCTGGTCGCACAGATCGATGCCACCGTCGATCTTACACTCACCACACTCCTTGCGCCCGGATCATACGCCGTCTTCTACCTCGCACAACAAATACAGCTCCTCCCTGTCTCGATTATTGGTATCTCGTTTGGCCAGGCATCACTACCGTACCTGAGTGAGGTGTATCACGAAAAACGACACGAGGAGTTTCGAAAGATCATTACCGAATCAATTCTGAGTGTGCTGTTTCTAACGCTGCCGATCGCCAGCTTCTTTATCTTTGCGCGCACGCCGCTTGTTCGACTTCTCCTGGGAGGAGAAAAGTTCGACTGGGCGGCAACGGTTCAGACTGCGTACACCGTTTCTTACTTTGCGCTCGCCATACCTGCGCACTCAATTTACTACTTCATCACTCGATGTTTTTATGCCTTCCTCGACAGTAAAACTCCATTCTACTCGAGTGTTTTTTCTATCGTCCTGAACGTTGTTCTCAGTCTCCTGTTCATTTTCGGGCTCCATCTTCCGGTGTGGTCGCTCGCGTTTGCGTTCGTGATTTCGATGGTTTCAAACGTCAGTATTCTCCTCTATAAGCTGGCAAAGAAAATCGAAGGATTCGAGAATCATATCTTGTTTGTAGAGTTGTCAAAGATGCTCCTGGTGACATTCCTGTCATCATTTTTTGCATACTGGCTCATGAAGATACTTGATGGTTTAGTACTCGATACGAGCAGAACAATCAACGTCTTTTCGCTACTTATGATTGTTGGGCTGAGTTTTACCGCGATGTATTTTTTCCTTGCATGGACCTTTGGAATCCGCGAATCGTCGATGATCGTGAATCTACTCAATAAAGCGAAACACTACAAGAAACGCGTTGTTGAAATTTATACCGATGTAGAATAATGTCGAACGAAACAAATCAAATTAAAGCGATCAAAGCGATACAAAAAAAACTTCTGGGAAAGAAGCTCACCTATAGTGAGGTCTACACGCTCATGGATGAAATTGCGCATGAACGATTGAGCGAGGTTCTCACTGCGTACTTTGTCGCATCTTCCTTCAAGGAAGGATTCTCACCGGATGAGCTCTACTACCTCACGAAAGCCATGGTAGAAACCGGAACCAAATTAGAGTTCGATGGGATCGTAGCTGACAAACATTCAACCGGGGGGATTGCGGGAACGCGCACATCAATGATCATTGTCCCAATTATTGCCGCTGCTGGTTTCAAGATTCCCAAGACCTCATCGCGCGCCATCACCTCTCCGGCGGGAACAGCGGATGTTATGGAGGTGCTTGCACCGGTCACCATCACGCCACATCGACTCAAACAGATCGTGGACAAAGTGGGAGGTTGCGTCGCGTGGGGTGGAAAACTTGGCATTGCTCCGGCCGATGATGTCATTATTGATGTCGAGGAAGAGCTCTCATTTGAGTCATTCGATAAGATCATAGTTTCGATTATGGCGAAGAAAATTGCGGTCGGGGCGAACCATCTTGTGCTCGATATTCCGGTTGGGCGTACGATGAAGATCAGACATATTGAAGACGCTGAAAAAGTTGCGAATAAATTTAAGGCCCTTGGAAAACGCTTCAACATGAATGTTTCGATCGACATCAACGAATCAATCCAACCATTTGGCAATGGAGTGGGACCGGTTCTTGAGGCGCGAGATGTGATGTTTATTCTCGAGCAGCAAAAAGATCGACCACTTGAGTTAGAAGCAAAGGCGCTTCGTCTTGCGGGTCGACTCCTCAACCTCTGTTATAAGTCACAAAAGTCCGATAAGAATGGAGAGGAAGAGGCCCGACTTATCTTGAAGTCAGGAAAGGCGTTGGAAAAGTTTCGAGAAATTATCAAGGAGCAAGGCGGCAATCCACATGTATCATCTCACTCGCTCAAACTTACATCACATAAACATGAAATAACCGCCGGTAAAAAAGGGAAGATAAAACATATCCAGAACTACAACCTCAACACTATCGCGCGCATCCTCGGAGCACCTGCTGACCAACATGCAGGAATCTATATGCATAAGAAGGTTGATGAGATGGTTGAGAATGATGATATCGTCATGTCGTTTTATTCCAAAGATGCGCACAAACTGAAAGAAGCCATGGTAACATTAGAGTCATTCCCTATCTATGAAATCGAAAAATAAAAGGCTCGTAATCACAACGGTCTTCGCCCTTTCACTACTCATGGGAGGTGCGTATTACTATGAAGGAACGTTACCGGTTGATAAGAACGATACCCAAGCGCGCACCTTTGTCATACCCCGTGGGGCAGGGCTCAATGCGATCGCAAAGGACCTGGAGCGAGAAGGGTTTATCCGGAATAAAATCGTATTTATTTTCCTCGTTAAACAGCTTGGCATTGAAAAAAATATTCAGGCAGGCGACTACCATCTTCAGAAATCACTCCCTACCGCAGAAATTGCGAAGCGATTGACAAAGGGTAGTCTAGATCGGTGGTTCACCGTGATCGAGGGCCTCCGAAAGGAAGAGATCGCTGAGCAGGTTGCGAGTAATCTGGGTATCTCAGCGGTAGAATTTCTTTCCGAAGCTCAAGAAGGATATTTATTCCCGGACACATACCTCATTCCCCAGAAAGCAACTGCCACAACTGTAATTTCCATAATGAGTAATAATCTCGATATGAAGTTCACGCAGGATATGAAGGCAAAAGCTCGAAAGAATGGACTCACTGAGAAGCAGGTTCTCACGCTCGCCTCATTGGTTGAGAAAGAAGCGCTGTTCGATGAAGATCGTGGCGAGATCGCAAATATTATGCTCCGACGCATCGAGGAAGGCCATAAGTTGCAGATTGATGCAACGGTTCAGTATGCGCTCGGATATCAGTCAGCAGAAAAGCGTTGGTGGAAGAAAGAAATAACCTTTGACGATCTTGAGGTTGATTCACCGTACAACACCTATCAACATTACGGCATTCCACCGGGACCCATCTGTAGTCCCGGGAAAGCATCGATCGATGCCGTTGTCAATGCGACGTCAGATACTCCGTACCTCTTTTACATCCACGATCTCAATGGTCATGCGCACTACGCGAGAAACTCAATTGAGCATCAGCGAAACATCGACAAGTACCTCAAATAAGAGCCTCTGTCTCCGCAATAAGAAGGATGTATTATTCCAGTGACTGAGTATCCTGTGAAGGCGCACCTCTGCGAAGAATCTCGCGTGGTTTGGATCCCTCAGCGGGTCCTACGTACCCTGCTTCCTGAAGCTGGTCGAGAATTCGTGCAGCTCGTGCATATCCGACGTTGAGCTTCCGTTGTAAGAGCGATGCCGACGCTTTATCGGTTTGGTTGATGAGATCGAGTGCTTGATTGAAGAAGGGATCTTGATTCCCTCCACCGGAGCCAGAAATTGCACCTCGCCCCCCGACATGACTTGGCCCAGCTTGTTCAGTGATCTCTTGGGTGTAGTGTACAACTGGGTTCTGATTTCTCAAGAAGGTCACCAACTCCTGCACTTCTTTTTCGGTTACAAACGGGCCCTGAATACGTCGTGGTTTAGCCTGATCCGGTGGGAGATAGAGCATATCTCCTCGACCAAGTAGTTTCTCTGCGCCTGGGGTATCGATGACAACGCGAGAATCGACAAGTGACGAGACATTGAATGCGACTCGTGTTGGGATATTTGCTTTCATGAGACCGGTGATCACATCAACCGATGGTCGCTGAGTCGCAAGAACAAGATGAATTCCGACTGCGCGAGCCATCTGCGCAATCTTGGTGATCAAATCCTCTGCATCTCCAGGCGCATGCATCATGAGATCGGCAAGCTCGTCGATAACAAATACGATATACGGTTTCTTCTCGACGTTTGGCATTTCATTGTAGGCTTCTAGATTGCGGGCATGCGCCTTCGCAAGAATTTCGTACCTCGACTTCATCTCTGCAACGGTCCAGTTTAGTGCCTTGATGATCTTATCTGAATCAACGATTACCTCGGTCATGAGATGGGGAATACCATTATAGATCGAGAGCTCGACTCGCTTTGGGTCGACGAGAATCAGTCGAACTTCTTCTGGCTTGGTGCGGAAGAGCAGTGTTGAGATCCAGGCATTAAGCATCACCGACTTACCGGAACCGGTTGTACCCGCAATGAGCGCATGAGGCATCTTTCCAAGGCTCGCCGCCTGCGGATTCCCGGACACATCCAATCCCATCGGGACAAGAAGAGGATCGGTATTGTTCTTAAAGACTGGATCATTCAATAGTCGTTTGAGGGTTACAACCTCTGGACGATTGTTCGGAATCTCGATTCCGACCAAGGATCGACCAGGAATCGGCGCCTCGATACGAACCTGACCGGTCGGTGCTGCGAGCGCAAGTGCGAGATCATTTGAGAGTGCGGTGATCTTCGAAAGCTTGGTTCCTTGGGTAATCTGGAGTGCGTACTGAGTCACGGTCGGTCCACCGTTTACTTCATCAATTCGAGCTCTGATACCAAAGCTCCCGAGCGTGTCTTCAATTGTCTGAGCGTATTTTTTAGTATCACCGCGATCGGCTGCCTGCTGCGACACTTCGCGAAGCAAACTCATCGGAGGATAGACCCAGGTCTGATTGTTCACACCCATCGGTCGCATCATTAGGTCTTTGTCTGCCATCTCCGTTGTGCCGCCCGGAGTTGTCTTGTGTGCTGGCTCTGGACTCACTGGCTTGGTAAAAAGATTTGGGAAAGATCGAGCTGGTTTGGTCATATCCTTGATGAACGTATCTTGTTTCACGGGCTCCTTTCCTTTTGGCTTCTGATCTTTCTTACCAGATAGAAGTTCTCTGAATAGATGCTGTCTCACAAACACCACCGCACCTTTTCCTAACGCAAAAATAAACATCATAAATGCATCCACCGAAGTATCGAGTAAGAGGACGATGCCGATAACAAAGGTGATGAACAGAATTGCAAATGTTCCTGCGGCAGTAAAGTCGACGGTGAGATTGTCGCTCATGAATCTCCCCCATTCGCCTGCTCGTGTACCTGCAACCAATGCCGCGTACACAAGAACCAGACCAATTGAAACATTCGGCTTGATAAGCTTCATTTTCTTCGTACTTACGAACTGAGCTGCAAGAGCAAACATTACAAACGGCGCAACATATGCGAGCGATCCGAGACGGTCTTTCGAGAGAGAGGAAATCATCTGGAGATATTCTCCGCCCTGATCATACGGAAGAATTGAGTCAAAAAAAGAAAGCAGGAGAATACCACCTCCAAGAACGAAGAACATGCCAAACATGCTCCCCACTGACTTATTGCCTACCTTGAACAGCTTTTTCTTCCGACCCATGTAGATTCCATTGTATACTGCCGGACTCATGAAGTGCAAGCCTCAGTCAGATTCAGTATCTCGCGTCATTCGAATCCGATCATATGCGTATCGTATCGGATAGTACCCATCCGCTAATCCGAGCACATATGCGAGCGAGCTTCGATTATTGTCGTCCAAAATAGCAACATTAACTGCGTCGTTCTCAGGAGCTCTCAATCGATCAAATACAAACCGGAAAACTTCTTCATCTCGAAAAAGAAGTTCCTCTAAACGAGCCGAAGCATATTCCGCCACTTCATGAGAATCTGTCGTAGGGTGAGCGCCGACTACTTTCGCTCTAAATCGGGTATACATACCTAAGTCTATACTCTCCACAACTGGAACAGCTGCCTTTTTTCTCTTGGCCGTTAGCTGGATTATATCTGCAGCCATCGAAACTCCAAGCGAATACAGATCTGAAGAGCCGTCTCCCCGCGCGTAGTATTCACCGCAAACTCTATTTTGAAAGGTTATCAAATAAGGCGACTTTTGGTTACCTAAACTTAAAACGTCAGTCACCCAACGATTGAGAACCTCGTCCCTAGTGTTAAACACGCAGTATCGTACAAATCCGGTTGTAATTTCTGCCTGCTTTCTCGATAGGGGAAAAAGCTGACGCGGGGGGTGACTTTCTCTATTCTCTACCATGGCTTGAGGGGTGTAACTGACGATGGTTCGCAGCATGGAGTACATAGTATGCATGAGCAACGCTCGTCATAATTTTTAATCTGAGAATGCGTTTCTCTAATCGAGTCATCCCTGGCCACAACTGATCAAAATGCTTTACAACTCCTACAAGAAGATCTTGTACCGATTTGTCTCGTTGCTTCAAGCTACCGAGCATCTGCTTAATTCTGACACCATACTCAGCGTTCGGAATTCTCACTACCGGTTTTGGGAAATAATCGTCCTCCAACCTCGCTGCTTTCAACCAATCTTCTCTCGTCGTCACCGGCATTGGCTGCCCTCGCTCTTCTAGCGATCTACGTACAACTTCATAAGTTGTGAGTGCAGCAAAACGAAAATCTCGCAAATTACTGTCGCCGAGTCCGAGCCGTATCCGAACTCGAGGCTCAACTAGATTGGTCAGATAGCCAGACAATTCAGGACTTCTTAGTTTTAATAACTGTTCTTTATCTTGGACAAACCCATCTCCTCGCACGCGTACATCGTCGAACCAGTTTCCGATCTGTCTCCTCACAGCATTCCGATCAAATGGAAAAAAGCGCGCTTCCCGTCTTCCTTCTCCTCTCTCTGTCATAAAGGTTAATTATACTAAATACTATAAGCTATATCAAACACCTTCGTGCACATCCGACGTGAATTGGAGCGTTGGGAAAGCTAATATTGAACATATTACTGCTAGGAGCTATAATATCCACACTATGAGTCGCGTAGAAGGAAAACGACCACCAATCAAACCGGGTAACGCTCGTCCGAAGGGCACTCAAGCTGGATTTACCAGAAGAGAACTGATCACCGACATTGGTTTGCCGGTAGCGAGCGGTCTCGCGCTCCTCGCCGTTGGTGGATTGGCTGGATATCGCCGACACACCGAAAAAAATCCTACTACGCCTCGGTCTATTCGAACCATCGATGAAATTGAGACTTCGCCACTTGTTGACGGTTGGAGAGATGAGCTCGTGAACGCGGTAGCTATGTTGGTGTCCGAAGAACTTGATACCACATCCTCGGCGGACAGATTAACGTCTGGAATTGTCTTTGTTAATGGGAATGACTATCTCTCGAAAGTCGAAGAAAGCTTTCGAAGATCTCCAGAACAAGATCTCCCTGGTTGGAATCCACCATTCACTGTTTCACTCCCTGGAGGACAGACTGTTATTAACACTGATGCAGTGTCGGAGTTCGCTCAACAGTATGCAGGTGGCGAGCTCATTGACGGTCGCTCCGCTGAAGCGGTTGTTCTCCGATCACTTCTTACCGAGAATATGATCCTTACGGTATTACATCAGGACGAATATGATTTCTTCGAATTTAATATGGGTTCGGGCTCGGTCAGTCTTACGAACATTGATCAATTTAAAGACTTTCGGTTGCAAGCAACGAGAGCCGACGGATCTCAGGTGTTTCTCCACGGTCTCGATACGGTATTGGCACAAGCCATAGCAGAAATTATAACTCAGAGGATAGGATACCAACACCCACTTTTATCTGATCAGAGCCATACAGAAAGCGAGCTCTTTACTCAGGTAGTGGACGCTGCAGGTATTACTGATTCCGAACTCAAAGAACTGGCAGTAGGGAAGCGATCGATGGAGTGGTTGCTCGAAAAAGTACAGTCATCGGTAGAGAATCAGGAGTTCTTAGACGATCCAATACGATCGTATGATCAGGCGGTGTACGCACTCGCAAGTTTTGCACTGCTCCACGAAGGAATTATCACACTGGATGATGCGCAGAATCTCCTCTTCGGTGAGACAGGTCTCGATATTCGAGCAGACGACTAGTCGTTATTCGATCTCGATGCGAGGTCGTCGTGAAGCTCCCTGAGATGGTCCTCGTTGATCACGATCTCCATGGCTATGACCATGGCTTCGACCATGAGATCGTCCAAATCCTCCTCGTGATCCACCTCGTCCTCCACCTCGATCAAATCGCCTTGGTGGACGGTCGCTTCCCTGTTCTTCAGAGAAGTCCATGGTGGACTCACCGGTTCCGCTTCCTCCTGAAAGAAGTTCAAGATTTACACGGCCCTGTTGGTCAATTTGGTAGACTCGAACGCGAACTTTATCTCCGATGTTCACGACTGCAGATGGATCTTTAACAAATCCCTTACCCATCTTTGAGACATGAACCATTCCTTCTTTTCCGGGAAGAATCTCTACAAATGCTCCGAACGGTAGCATTCGCTTCACCTCTCCGTCGAACTCTTCGCCTTCCTGTACCTCTCGAACCATGTTCTCGATGTATGAAGTGGCTGAGTCTACCTTATCTTTATCGATTCCCGAGACCGAGACGACTCCCGAGTTGTCGACGTTAATATCGACACCGAACTTAGCAATCAAGTTTCGGATGTTCTTTCCACCGGGGCCGATGATTTCACCGATCTTCTCCTGTGGAGGAGTGAAGACTTTCACCTTCGGAGCAAACTCCGAGAGCTCACCACGTGGACGATCGATCGATGCGGTCATCTTCTCAAGAATCGAGAGTCGAGCGGTTTTCGCCTTCTCAAGAATCTCAACAATCATTGCATCGGTAAGGCCATTATTCTTTACATCAAGCTGCATGGCCGTTACACCCTCAGCTGAACCGGTGACCTTGAAGTCCATATCGCCACCAAAGTCTTCGATACCCATGATGTCGGTGAGAACCACGTATTCGGAGTCTGACTTATAGATCAGACCCATCGCGATTCCAGAAACCGGAGCCTTGATCGGAACTCCTGCATCCATAAGCGCTAAGGTTGATCCACAGGTCGATGCCATCGAGGTCGATCCATTAGAGGATAACACCTCGGAAACGACGCGAATGGTATATGGAAATGCTTTCTTATCTGGAAGCACCGGTTCAATTGCTTTCTCAGCAAGTGCACCATGACCAATTTCTCGTCGTGATGGGAACCCCATTCTTCCAACCTCACCTACAGAGTATGGAGGCATATAGTAGTGGTGAATGTAGTGCTTTGCCGCTTCACCTTCTGGGCTCTCGATCAACTGTTCAAGACTTGGAGATCCAAGTGTCACAATAGATAGAACCTGTGTATCTCCTCGTTGAAATACTGCAGAACCGTGCGTTCGTGGCAGCGTTGAGGTTTCGACAGTAATTTTTCGAATTTCATCCGGTTTTCGACCATCTGCTCGTACCTGTTTGGTGAGAATCTTCTCTCGCATTGCCTGCTTGAGAAGGTAGTCGATTGCTTTTGCGATCGCCTTTTTCTCGGTGAACTCGGGATACTTTGCCATCACGTCATCGATGAGGCCGTTAAGCATTCCGCCGTTATCGAACTCTTTCTGAGCCTTCTGCTCATTTATCTGGTCGAGCTCTTTCGAGAACTCTGACTTCAGAATGGTCTCAATCTTCTTATCGATTCCACCTGCTGGTGCCTCCATCTTTGGGTGCCCAACAGCTGCTCGTACCTTTTCGAGGAATGCAATGATCTTGTTGTTTTCTTCTTTTGCGATCTTTATTCCTTCGATGACCACAGACTCAGGAAGTTGTTCTGCCTGGGTCTCGATCATGACAACCTTCTCGTTCATTGAGGTCACCATAAGATCGAGTGCAGACAGTGGCTGTTCGACCTCGGATGGGTTCACAACGTAAGAGCTTTCACCATTGTTCTTTACATATCCGACACGCATGGTGCTGAGCGGGCCATTCCATGGTAACGATGAGACATGAATTGCTGCTGAGGTCGCGATTGCTGCAACAATTTCAGGAGAGTTTTCTCCGTCAATTGAGAGAAGCGTATTCACAATCTGAATGCTTTTTCGGAGTTCCTTTGGAAAGAGTGGTCGAGCACCTCGATCAATCAGTCGACCGATCAACGCAGCATCATCTGAGGCTTTTCCTTCACGCTTTACCCAACGAGAACCTTTAATTCTTCCACCTGCGTAGAGTTTTTCAACATACTCTACCTGAAGCGGAAGGTAGTCAATGGTCTCTGGTGCATCTGCAATGTTTAAGGTGGTAAGCACAACGGTTTCGCCAAGTGAGGCATAAACTGCGACGTGTGAAGCCTGTGCTAACTTTCCGAACTGTAAGGTAAGTTTTTGACCCGCAACGTCGATTGAGTCTTCAAAAAATTTCATAAATTTGGTATTAGGAGATCTGATGAGCTTCTTCTATTATTCTACAGTATTTTACTTCTTGAGGTCGAGGCTTCCAATAAGCGACTTATATCGTGCTTCGTCAAGTTTCTGGAGGTAATTAAGAATTCGTCTTCGTTTTGCAACAACTTTTAATAGTCCCCTTCTCGAATGGTTATCCTTCTTGTTCTGATTCAAATGATCAGCAAGTCGGTCAATTTTGTATGAGAGTAACGCAACCTGAACCTCAGGAGATCCAGTGTCGCCTTTCTTCTGAGCAAACTTTTCAATGATTGCCTGCTTTTCCTTTGCCTCATCTGAGGTACTCACGAGAGCTACCTTCGGTTGTTTTGGCTGTTTCTCTGGTTTCTCAACCGCCTTCATTTCTTTTTTGACTGCGGTCTTTTTTGGAGCTACTTCCTTTTTGACTGCTTTTTTTGCAGGAGTTTTTGAAGCTACTTTCTTTGCTTTCATAATCAATATGTATATATTATACGGGGAAGTTGTTATTATTTCAACAAGAGGTCATATGGCGAGATATATTGCACTTGCGATTCTTCTGGTCGGAGGAGGGTATATGATTTTGTTTGTACGCCCTCAGAATTCAACAGTCGTTGGATGTTTCATCGCGCTCTCACTCTGCATAACCTACGTCTCTGCCCTCATTATAACGAAACGAACGAGCGTTGCAGTTCTTGCGGGTTTTGGAATCACCGGAATCCTGGGGATGAACTACCTCATCGGATTCAATCTCATCAACACCATTCTTCTAGCTTCGTTTATAATGGGAGTCGGACTGCTGACGGCGAAACATCATGAGTAACCCCTATTACATCACATCGACGCTCCCGTACGTGAATGCCGATCCACACATCGGATTCGCACTCGAGATGGTGCAGGCAGATACCATTACCAGACTCAAGCGACTGCAGGGATTTGATGTCGTCTTCAATACAGGAACTGACGAACATGGTCTTAAGATCTACCAAAAAGCTCAGGAACAGGGAGTCGAGCCGCTCGCCTACTGTGATACCTATGCAAAAAGGTTCGAGTCGTTGAAGGAGGCACTGAATCTGAGCTATACCCATTTTATTCGAACAACCAATCCAGAGCACAAAAAAGCGGCACAGGAATTTTGGAAGCGGTGCGCAGAATACGGCTATATCGACAAAAAACTCTACAACATCAAATACTGCATTGGCTGTGAACTGGAGAAGACCGATTCAGAGCTCGAGGATGGTGTATGCCCGCTCCACCCAAAGATGAAGCTCCAGACCTACGAGGAAGAAAACTACTTCTTCAAGTTCTCTGCATTTCAAGAACGACTGCTGAAACTCTATGACGAGAACCCTTTGTTTGTACAACCAGACTTTCGACTCCAGGAAATACGCAACTTCGTCTCGGGTGGTCTCGAGGACTTCAGCATCTCTCGTCTGAAGAAAAAAATGCCATGGGGGATTCCGGTACCCGGAGATGACGATCATGTGATGTATGTCTGGTTTGACGCACTCATTAACTACATCTCAACACTTGGATGGCCCCACGACACCGAAAACTTCTCACGTTACTGGCCAGGAGTACAGATTGCTGGTAAGGATAATCTTCGACAGCAGTCGGCAATGTGGCAGGCGATGCTGATGGCTGCAGGTCTTCCCGCATCAAAAGAGATTATCATTCATGGGTTTATCACATCTGAAGGGCAGAAGATGAGTAAAAGTCTCGGGAATGTGGTGAATCCATACGATCTCGTGAAGGAGTTTGGAACCGATGCAGTGCGCTACTATCTCCTCCGTGAGATTCCCACCTTCAACGACGGTGACTTCTCGACTTCGAGGTTTCATGAACTGTACAACGCAGACCTCGCCAACGGGCTCGGAAACCTTGTTGCACGCGTCGCCCGCCTCGCTGAGAACAATCAGTTCGAAATGGAGCAACCAGCCACTGTTTCGACCGAGGTCGTACGCAAGGTCGAACGGTACCAGTTTTCGCATGCATTAGCCGACATTTGGGACCGGATTAACGCCTGTGATGTGGAGATAAACAAGGTTGAACCCTGGAAACTACCGGAAGGTGATGAAAAACAAGCATTCCTCACAAAACAGATACATCAGATTCTTCAGATCGCATTCGACCTTCGGCCATTCATGCCAAATACAGCAGACAACATTGAGAAAGCATTTTCTAACTCGGTAACCAAACCCGAAGCTCTTTTTCCTCGTCTTTCCAAAGTCTGATACAATAATCCTATGTCCGAACATCCACATCATCGGCTTCATAAACGAGTGATTCACAGGGTGAAACAGTTTTCACGTAACCAGTGGATTGTGGTCGGCACGGTTGCATTTTTTTTAGCGGTTAGCTATTTCTTCGTCTTTAAGGATCTTCCCAACCCAGCGAATCTTGCAAACTATAAGGTGATTCCCCTTGCGACTCACATCCAAGATCGGAATGGAAAAACGCTGTATGAAATCTACAATGAGCAAAAACGCACCCCGATAAAACTGAAGCAACTCCCCCCATATGTATATCAAGCATCGATTGCGATTGAGGATAAAGATTTTTACCGTCACGGTGGTATCTCGATCTTTGGAGGGATCGCCCGCGCTATTAAAGACATTATTCTGACGCGATCTTTGCAGGGAGGATCAACCATCACGCAGCAACTGGTGAAAAGCGCGCTCCTCTCACCGGAGCGAACGATTCAGAGAAAGATAAAAGAAATCGTACTTGCGGTCTGGACAGAAAAACTGTTCTCGAAAGATCAGATCTTAGAGTTATACCTCAATCAGGTCCCGTACGGAGGTTCTGCATACGGTGTTGAGGAAGCAGCGAAAACAATTTACAACAAGCCGGCAAGCAAACTATCAATCGATGAAGCGGCATTACTCGCTGGTCTTCCCCAAGCTCCATCTCTTTACTCTCCATATCTGAATCCTGAGTTCGCAAAGAAACGAAGAGACAGTGTACTGAAGTCAATGTATGAGCAGAAATATATTACTCAGAAACAATATGAAGGTTCGCTCGCCAAGCCGGTGAAGGTACGGGCACCAGAGACCTCGATCAAAGCACCGCACTTCGTTTTTTATGTCAAAAGCCAACTTGAAAAGCAGTACGGGATCAAGACGGTTGAAGAAGGTGGACTGAAGGTTGTTACTACTCTTGATCTTGATATTCAGGAGGAGGCAGAAAAGATTTTAAAGGATGAAATTAAAAGTCTGGCGTATCTGAATGTCGGCAATGGTGCCGTGCTCGTTACGCGCCCACCGACCGGCGAGATTCTCTCGATGGTAGGATCGGTCGATTACTTTGCTACGGGATCGGGCGCATTCAACGTAACTACTGCACTTCGCCAACCTGGATCTTCGATTAAACCCTTGAACTATGCGGTTGGTATTGACCGAAAGCTTGTTACCGCTGCATCGATGTTCCTCGATGTACGAACCTGTTTTCCATCACCAGAGAAACCGTACTGTCCGGTGAACTATGACGGATCATTTCACGGAGCGGTTCCCCTCCGTCTAGCGCTTGCCAATTCCTATAACATACCAGCGGTCAAAATACTTGCACTCAATGGGGTAAAAGAGTTTGTCTCCTCTGCATCGGCGTTCACCATAACCACATTGAAAGACCCGGATCGTTATGGCCTCTCACTCACGCTCGGTGGCGGTGAAGTCCGAATGACCGAGATGGCACAGGCATTCTCGGCATTCGCAAACCTTGGAAAACCTCGCGAACTCAACAGCATACTAAAGGTGACCGATCGAAACGGAAAAGTACTCTATGAATTTAAAGATCCGAACTTTAAGCAAGATGTTCGAAAACCACTGCGTGACCCACAGATGCTCAGCATCCCGGGAAAACGGGTGATCTCTCCTGAGACATCGTTCATCATCTCACATATTTTGCTCGATAACTTTGCCCGAAGCCAAGCGTTTGGAACGAGTTCGGAGCTCGTCATACCGAAGCGCACCGTCTCGGTTAAAACAGGAACTACCGATGATAAAAAAGACAACTGGACGATCGGGTATACACCAAACTTCCTTACTGCGGTCTGGGTTGGAAATAACGACAATACTCCGATGAATCCATACCTCACCTCAGGAATCACCGGCGCTGCGCCCATATGGAATCAGGTCATGAGCTACGTTCTCAAACCACAGACAGATATTCCCCCGCGAAAGCCGGCGAACGTCGTTGGGCGACAGGTTTGCTGGAATACGGGTGCTGCAACGCAGAACCCTGATGGAAGTGGTGCATCATGTCAAACGCGATTTGAGTATCTGATTCGGGGCACGGAACCGGTTGCACTTACGACAAAGCGTGAGATGGTTTGGGTGACAAAGGACAGCGACAAACTTGCTCGAGAAGGAGATCCGAACACAGAGCTGAAAGAAAAAACAATCATGTCCGACGCGTACTCACGCTACTGCGTAGACTGTGCGGGAGATCAGCCACAACCAACGCCCACACCATAATATGACGACTCCTTCTGAAAAAGCACTTGGTATGATTGCTCCGCTCGCCGACTCGCCATCACGACGTGCGGCGTTTGACGAACTAAGACAAAGTACGATGGCGATGAGAGATCGGGTGAGGGCAAATCACCTGGAGTTTAAACCGAACGATGCGCTACGTCACCGTTTGCGTCACAGCTTCCTCAAGACTCGGCTTACCGACATTGACAGTTTAACAAAGGTTGGTGGCGAGAGACTTGTACAGGATATAAAAGAACTGCCGGCTTATACAAATACCCTTGGGTTTCCGGGCTTTGAAGTCTCGGGCTGGCCAGCAACGGTTGGCCAACTCTATGCCACAACCTTAACAACGATGGGGGATGGATTGCTCCCATTCGTCTATGGATTTGACGATACGGGATTGGGGCGGATTGAGCGATCGCTCGTTCCCCTCTTTGAACAAAGTCTCACCAATCCACAGTTTCAAGAAGACACCGTTGCCATTCAAGAGTTTCTTGCACTCCTACAAGCGCGGCGAATTCCCCCACTCGTCGTTGTAGGAGGATTGGGGAAAGTTACGGGTGGCGACTTATCTCAAATTCCTATCGGGGAGTTACCTAAATTGGTCCGCTCGGGTATGAAGAATACCGCCTCTGATGTGAGAGCAAACTCTATAACGCTCTCTGAGCGTGAACGAAACGAAGCCGATCTCCAAGCATGGATCGGTGCGTTGAAAAAACTCCATTCGGACCTACAATAATAGGTACTTACAGATCGAAAAAGGTCTTTGCACGAACCTCATCCGGAAGATGATCTCGAAGCCACTGAACATGACCCTGCGTTACCTCGTACCCTTGAGTTCGAAATACCGTTAGCGATGTGTGAGGAAGAGCTAAGAAGGCTTCAAATGGAGCGACTCCGGACATCAACTCTTGAATATGAACCGGAACAGTAAATTCCTGATCGGGATTCCTATTAACGAGATCTGTGTAATCTTTCATCATTTCTTCGGAATATCGTGGCCTGTGAAGATTTCGACCAATGGAAAATATCACCCCAGGATGATCGCCCGCAACATCGACGAGATCCTGTGGGCTCATCTGATAACTCTCGCTCCCGAATAAGCCAGCATTCAGCATGAACGGTGCTTCGGGAACGATGTGTATCACCTCTCGAACTGATCCGTCATCCTTGCAATCATATTTGATCGCCTTCGGTATTTCCGAAAAGGCAAGTCGTCGTTGAAGAAAGGCGGGATCGGCGTCACTTCGGTCACCTTTGTCATGGCCGATATACAGTCCGCGCTCGTCATCATACCGAAAGTCGAGTTCGGCAAACTGTATCAGGGGCGAATCAAAAAAATGATCGAGTTTTGAACGAGAGTTTGACCTGTGCACCCACCGGACGTCGCACGGTCGGCCAACCTCAAGAAAGTCGAGCATTGCCCTCATCCGTTGTCCGTAAACAACTTCAACCTGGGTTGGCGACTCGAGGAACCCGTGTAACGAGTCTGTATCCGCGGCAACAATCCCTTTTCCACTCTCAGACAACAGAGCCCCTCCAAAAACTGCAGCAAGCGATCCTTGAATGAATTCTCTGCGGGTGAGTACTCTTTCAGATCCCATTCACGGATTATAACATCATGCAACAAGAGATAGATTTCAATACTCTATGGCGATAAGAGATTATTCCTTCAGACACTCAAGAATGACGTAATCCCACGCTCTACGAATCATATTTTGTAGCATATAGTCCCTCGACATTCCATACCATTATTTGAATAATGGTAACATGACGCAGATCTCTCGTTTCAAAGTGAACGCTGACGTATTGGAGAAGCTCAACGATTTATTATTTGAGCTCCTTAGTAACAAATCAAAGGATGCGTTCCAAATCGTTCTTCGCGATCTCATCTCTCCAACAGAGAAAGTTATGATCGCGAAGCGCATCGGTGTCATATATCTCCTTGAAAAAAACATTGATCAGCGGACGATAACTTCGATCATGAAGGTTTCACTTGCGACTGTCTCTCGGTATGCGCTACTAATCCGCTCGAGTAGAACAATACCAAATGCACTTGAGAAGCTAATAACAAAAGAGAGGACAAGACTATTAGTCTCGCAACTTTTTGAGCTTCTCTTCCCACCCGGCACGATGCATACAAACTGGAAGTCTTCATGGAAACTGAGAGCGGAAATCGAACGGAAGAAACGACGGGGATTTTGATGTTACCATCATTTGAATGATGGTAACACCTTCAAGAAGATTTATTGCTTTTTATCTCCTTTGTATTGCGTTGAATGAAGGGCTTGGCTTCATTAAATAGTTGTATGACTGCATGCACAAATCCACCAACAGTCAGCATACCCAAATCAACACCTCCAGGCTCTGACAATACGGAGAATTTATCATGAATTATCCCACGGACATCGTCATCAAAAAATGGCTTAGTTCTCTCATCCCCTAGATGATGAGCTCGACATGCTCTTGTAATTTCATTTTCCATAATGCTCGAGCCTTGAAATGCAATTGATCCAGATCTTGTAAACGAGCAGTCGTTGCACGACACCTTTACCGATGGCAGAGACCCCCCCTCAAGTGCAGTAAAGTCGAGATATCTGGAGCGCTCTAAATTCATAAGTCTGAAGAGTGTAGCTCGCCGCAGAGTCGAACTGCGAATGAACGCTTATGAAACGTCCGTTATAACCGTTTAACTAGCGAGCCTTCTCACAATCTGTCCTTTAGAAATCTCCTTCCAAAACCTGTCTTGAAATATTTTTCTCTCTTTACCGCTTTTTCCTTACTGGAACATGCCTCATAATAAACCAGCTTTAAAGGCCGTCTATCTCGAGTTGCAAATACTTTTCCATTCGTATGCTCGGAGATGCGCTTCCTCAAATCAATTGTAAATCCGATGTAAAGCTTATTATCCTCTACACTTTTTAAAACGTACGTATAAAACATACATTTATCATGCACTTCCCGTTTAACCCCGCCCGCAACGCCTGAGCAAGCTCATGCTTGCGATGGCGGGCGTGGTAGCGAGCCTTGAATATCCTATTATACTAAATCCTCGATCCTATATACTTGATCTATGGATCTCTCTGTTATCCTGGTTTCGTACAACACTGCACAGATCACCAAAGAATGCATTGAGTCGATCATAGCTTCTCTTTCACAGAGCACCATCAGATACGAAATTGTGGCGCTTGATAATAATTCTTCTGATGACAGCGTGGCGCAGTTGAGCAGTCTCTCGAAAAAGTACAAACAGCTTCGTGTAATTGAAAATCATGAAAATATTGGATTTGGACGTGGAAATAACAAAGCAGTAGCTCAGGCACGTGGAACATACGTTCTCCTTCTCAATACCGATACCGTCGTTCTCAATACAGCCATTGAAAAACTCTATTCCTATGCGGTTCAACACCCAGATCATCATTTTGTTGGAGGTAAACTACTTAACAAAGATCAGTCTCCTCAACCGTCGTGCGGACCGTATTACAGCCTCCCTATTATTTTTGCGGCGCTCTTTCTCCGTGGAGATTACTGGAATTTATCACGGTTTTCTCCAACAAAAACAGAGCGAGTAGACTGGATGTCGGGTGCCTGCATACTCACCAAAAAAAGTACCTTTGAGGACCTCGGTGGATTTGATGAGGACATCTTTATGTATATGGAGGAGGTCGATCTTCTCCATCGAGCTAAAAAGAACAAACAATGTGCGTACGTCCTCCCAGAGGCGCGCTTTATCCACTATGGATCAATGTCATCAGGAAACAAAAAATTCCCTATCCTCCAGGTATACAAAGGCTTCATCTATCTCTATAAAAAACATCATTCACCCCTAGCTCAACGATGCCTTGGGTTTATGCTACAATTAAAGGCAGATCTTGCGATTGTGCTGGGAAGATTAACGGGCAACACCTATTTAACTCAAACCTATGGCGAAGCAAAAAAACTCATCACCTTCTCGTAACCGAGGATTCTGGGGATGGATCGATGATAACATTCTCCACTGGTCTTTTCTTGTATTCATAGTCGGAGTAGCGCTCCTGCCAAAATTCCCCATTCAACATGTCGAGTATACGTATATCAAGATTCGGATTGACGATGTTCTTCCAGCAGGTATGGTCGCACTCTTCTTCTTTCAGTGGCTTCGCAGGAAGGTACGACTCAACACAGCGCTTCTGATCCCGATCATCTTGTTCTGGGTATCGGTCTTCGCATCGTTTCTGTACGCATACTATGTGCAGCTAACGATTCCTATCTTTAATATTGGACTCCTCCACAGTCTCCGCAGAGTAGAGTATCTGTCCGTATTTTTCCTCGGGAGCTCTCTGGTGACAAGTGAAAAACGGTTCAGACAGTATCTGGGAATATATATCATCTCCTTCTTTGTTGTTTCGCTTTATGGTGTCGTACAGAAGTTTGGACTTCTCCCTTCGATTCAAACGATGAACCCTGCATACGTAGACGGAAGATTGTTATGGCTCAACTCGGATGACCGCATCAACTCCACGTTCGGTGGGCATTTCGACCTTGCTGCATATCTCACCTTCTCGATACCGATTGTGATTGGACTCTACTATCAGAAACTTAAAAAATGGTACTTGGTAGCATTTTTTACTGCCCTCGTTGCGCTTCTGTACACCGCGGCACGTTCCTCATTTGTGGCGTATATTGCGTCTATTTCGTTTATGTTACTCCGAATGAAAAAGTTTGTTTTTTATATCGTCGTCCTCGGTGTGACCGGTGGCCTCCTATTAGTTACTGGCGATATGACGAAGCGACTCCTCCAAACCTTCCAGGTGAAGACCGTGTACACCAATCCTGCGACCGGCGTATCGCAGATCGGTCAACAGATTACCGCAGATAATCTTCCCGCAGGAAGCTATGAGATCAATCTTCCATTTCTAAAAAAATCTACTAAGAAATCTTCCAACAGCAAGGAGCAACTTGATGCAGCGAGACAGCTCATCTATGACGATGTTAAGCGGTCGGGCAAATCGCTTACACCTGATGAAATCGAGGCTCAGGCGAGAGCGCTCACTCAGTTTATTAAGCCGGAACAGACACTACTCTGTGATATTTCATGCGCGACTCGACTGCAGGTCGAGTGGCCACGAGCAGTACTTGCGTTCAAGAGCAATCCAGTTCTCGGACGAGGACCTTCCTCCATTACGGAAGCTACCGATAATGACTTCCTCCGTTGGTTAGGTGAGATTGGACTCCTGGGGACCACGCTATTCTTGTTCATCCTGTATCGTGTGAACCGATCAGCACAGTCAATTCTCAAGGCGGCACCTGAGATGAAAACGCTTGTATTCGGATTCTTCTGTGGACTTTCTGCGCTCCTTGTAAATGCACTCTATGTAGATGTCTTCGAAGCATCGAAGGTTGCTTACAACTTCTGGATTGTTTCAGGATTATTCGTCGGACTCGCAACATACTATGGCGCACACCAAAAAAAGTCCAAATAACATTTTTGTCATATTTCTCGGCGTTCTGGTCTGTCTAATTGGACTTGTCTTCCGGTTATATAAGATCTCGGAGCCACTCGCGGATTTTCACTCTTGGCGACAGGCAGATACCGCTGCAGTTGCCCGTAACTTCAGTCGCACCGGAGTAGATCTGTTCAAACCGACCTATGACGATCTGTCAAATATCCAGTCAGGAACAGAAAATCCCAATGGATACCGAATGGTTGAATTCCCGTTGTATAATGCCGCGATAACCTATCTCCACGCACTCACGCCCAATCTTCCTCACGAAGTCGACGGAAGAATAATCTCGGTGTTCTTTGCTACTGTTACAACCGCGATTCTCTTTTATCTGCTCTATCAGGAAGGAGGCCTCCTCGCTGCGTTTTCTGGCGGTCTCACCTTTGCGACGATGCCATTCTTCGTGTACTTTACACGCGTCGTGCTCCCTGAACCAACAGCGCTCGGACTTTCGATGCTGGCCATCTTCGCGCTCTATCAGTTTGGGAGAGCTTCGTCAGGTTTCGTGCGGTACATTTTTTTTGGTCTGTCAGCGATCAGTTTTTCCACTGCACTCCTGATCAAACCTACCGCAATCTTCTTTGCGATTCCCCTCGCTTATCTCTTGATCAGAGCATACTCGTGGGATGTGATGAAACGACCGCTTATGTATGTGTTCTGGCTGATTGCGTTCCTACCATTACTTCTTTGGAGACAGTATATTCATCACTATCCAGAGGGAATTCCGGTGAGTGACTGGTTGATAACCTCAGTTAATACCGGTGGTGGAGTTCAACGAATTTTCTTCAAACCTTCGTTCTTTCGTTGGATTTTTTATGAACGCATCAACAACCTGATTCTTGGAGGTTTTGCTACAGCATTTTTTGTTCTCGGCTCGGTCGCACGACCGAAGAAATATCTGTTCCATGCGATGCTCTTCGGTACACTTGCATACCTCTTTACATTTCAAGGAGGGAATGTGCAGCATGAGTACTATCAAACACTGATTCTGCCCACCCTCGCTGTGATGGTAGGACTTGGAATATCCTTTCTCTATCAACACTCACGGCAGTTCATCTCTGCGTCATTTCTTGTACCGGTGGTTGTTGCACTCTTCTCATTTTCATGGTTTATTTCTTACTTTACGGTACATACGTACTACAACACCCCTGGCGACCTAATACAGATTGCGAAGGTGATAAAGGATGTCACTGAACCCGATGCTAAAATTGTCACCGATACCCTAGGAGATACGACACTTCTCTACTTATCAGAGCGAAGAGGCGCACCCGCGGTTTATGAAGACCTCGGCCTCCTCAAAGGAAAAGGGTATCGATACTTTGTCACACAAAAAATGGATGTAGCGCAGACGATCATCGGCGAGCATGTCTTTACTCCTCTGGTTCGTACCGACAAATTCGTCCTGTTTCAGCTCTAATAACCTATGAAGATTCTGATGGTGACTCCGTACGTCCCGTATCCTCCTGCTTCTGGCGGTCAAATTCGAACCTTCAATCTTTTGAAGTATCTGAGTAAGCGGAACTACATCGTACTCGTTGCGCTCTACAAGAAGGACTCAGACAGAACATATCTCGAACACCTCAAAAAATACTGCGATGAAGTATATCTCTGTAAGAGACCTGAGAAACCATGGCAACTCAAGACGATTTTTAAGTCGATATTTTCGCGACAGCCATTTCTCATTGCGAGAAACTTTTCTTCCGAAGCACAGGAGCGGATTCAAAATCTTCTCGAGTATGAGAAGTTTGACGTTATCCATAGTGAAACGTTTTATGTGATGCCTCATATTCCAAAAACAAAATCACCCATCATGCTTGTTGAACAGACGATCGAGTTCGAAGTTTATCAGCATTTTGTAGACTCCCTTCCGTTTCTTATTCGCCCATTTCTTAATCTCGATATACTCAAACTGAAATACTGGGAAAAGTACTACTGGCGCAGTGCTACGTTGATGGCTACGGTCTCTGAAACCGATCGTACTAAAGTCATGATAGTTGCGCCAGATCTTGATCCTGTCGTGATCCCGAACGGAGCCGGTGAAGATATGATGATTGAACAGCTACCAGTGAAAAAAGCACAAAAACTTGAGCTCCTGTTTCTTGGAAACTTCTCCTGGCTCCAAAATGTTGAGGCCGCGGAGTTTCTCCTCACAAATATCTACCCGCAACTTCTGCAGTCATTTCCGCACATGCAACTTACCATTGCAGGACAGCATGCCGGGAAGATTAAAACGGAGAAACCGTCGGTATCGATCGTCGAGATTGCAATTGATGACACGAAAACCGTCATCGAACTGTATAAACGAGCGACACTTTTTATCTCTCCGATCTTTGGCCCTGGCGGTACGCGGCTCAAGGTGCTCGCAGCGATGGCGTGCGGTCTTCCCATCATCTCGACAAAAACCGGGGTATCCGGACTCGATGTGCTCCCCGACCAACATGTGTTAATCGCGAATACTCCTGAGGAGTTTATTACACAGATCACTCGTGTTATCGGAGATAGAGAACTCTATAACAGTCTTCGTACAAATGCTCATCAACTGATCAAGAAAAAATATAGCTGGAAGGCAATCGCAAAAGAGCTAGAAAATACCTATAAAAAAATTAAACCGTAATACAGAGATGCAGATTGCAGTCGATATTTCACAGGTTGGCTACGAAGGAACGGGAGTTGCCCGATTCACTCGTGGTCTCATTGAGGCAATCTGTTTATACGACCAGTCAAACTACTGGACGTTCTTGTACTGTTCGATGAGACAACCACTTCCGGAACCTGTCCGAAACATAATCACGAAGCGTAACTTCTCCCTCATCACCTATCCCATACCTCCACGCGCGCTTTCGTTCTTATGGAATAATCTTCACGTCGTTCGTACTGAAACACTCATTGGCTCTCAAGACTGGTTCATTTCATCCGACTGGACGCAGCCCCCGAGTCGGGCGAAAAAAGCAACGATCGTACACGACCTTATCTTCAAGGTGCATCCTGAAACGGTAGATGGTCTCATACAGAGCACTCAAGAAAAGCGGCTAAAGCACGTCGCTCGTGAATGCAGTCTTATCTTTGCCGACTCAATGACGACGAAGACGGACCTAAAACAGTGCTACTCGATCGATGATGATGTCATTATTGTTAACTATCCAGGGATTGATCCCGTAGTCCAACCACAATCCATCAAGAAAACTGAGCGACCCTTTATTCTATCCGTCGGGAAGTTAGAACCAAGAAAAAATATCAAACTCCTGATCGAGGCGTTTCAAGCTACGCATCGTGAGGACATCGACCTCTACATCGTAGGGGCGAAGGGCTGGGGAGCGCAACTGACGAACGTTCCAGCGAACGTAAAACTATTAGGGTTTGTTTCAGATGTTGAACTCGAACGGCTCTACGCATCGTGCATGTTCTTTGTCTTTCCATCTATCTATGAGGGTTTTGGGTATCCCGCTCTCGAGGCAATGAGGATGGGGGCACCAACCGCACTCGCAAACACCTCGTCACTCGCAGAAATTGGTGATGGAACATCAGAACTCTTTGACCCCCATAGCCTCACCGATATAACCAAGGCTTTGAAAACTCTCATGGAAAACCAGGAGCGCAGAGCAGACCTCGCAGCGAAAGGAAAACGCCGTGTTGCGGACTTTAGCTGGAAACGGTATCTCAAGACTTTGACCGCTGAGCTTGAGAAAAGAATATAATAATCTATGGTCATTGGTATTGATGGAAATGAGGCAAATGTACAAAATCCGGTAGGTGTTTCTGTGTACAGTCGCGCTTTGCTCTCGGGATTTCAACAGAAGGCAACCGACCAACTTCGGTTTGAGATCTATCTGAAATCAGTACCGCTTAACGACCTACCGCCAGCAAATGAGTTCTTTCGATATATCGTAGTAACCCCTTCGATACTGTGGAGTCGAGTCGCGCTGCCCTTCTACTTTGCAACTCACTCAAAACCTGATGTGCTCTTTTGCCCCGCACACTACAGTCCACCGTTTCATTCCATTCCGTTGGTGGTCACCATACATGACCTTGCGTATAAACAGTTTCCAGCTGAGTTTAATGCCGACGATCTGTACAAGCTCGAGCGATGGACCGAGCAGAGTATTCGATCGGCAAAAAAGATAATCGCGGTATCGCATCACACAAAGGACGACCTCTCGGCTTATTATCCCGAGATAGCGCCCAAAGTAACAACGGTCTATAACGGATTCACCCAACCAACAACGTCAGCGAAGTCAGCAGGTTCCGATCGATTTGACGTAACAAAAAACAAATATATTCTCTGCGTTGCTACCTTTCAACCAAGAAAAAATGTTACAACGCTTGTCGAAGCGTTCGAACGATTTTACACGAAACACCCAGACTTCAAGCTGCTCCTCGTCGGAAAAAAAGGGTGGATGTATGAGAAGATCTTTGAGAGAATCGAGCGATCTCCTGTCCGAACTTCCATCATCGTCTGGACTGATCCCTTATCGCGCGATGAGCTAAATGGATGTTATCGAGATGCTTTCGTGACGGTTCTGCCTTCGCTCTATGAAGGCTTTGGCTTACCTATACTCGAAGCCTTCTCGAACAACTGTAATGTTATTGCATCCAGTGTATCGAGCCTTCCAGAAGTTGGTGGAGATGCGGCGCTCTACTGCGACCCTCGAAATCCTCAGACGGTCATTGATCAACTTGAGCGACTCTTCGATGCCTCTGTTCGAAAATCATTACGCACACAACAAAAAAAACAACTGAAAAAATTCTCTTGGGATCTCTGCGTCGATCAGACATTAGCAGTTATACAATCAGCAGTGCATGAACATTAAGATCATAACCCTTAATATCGAGCACGGGGGGAAGCTTCTCGATGATGCAATTTCGTTCCTGAACGAACAGGATCCTGATATCCTCTTTCTCCAGGAATCCCAGGAAACCGATCAGGTCACCACAAAACTTCATTATAAAACAGTCACTGAAGTAACCAAGCGAACACAGCTCCCCTACCATGTGTTTTCTCCGTTCTGTGAGTTTGTATTTGGAGAGGTGCGAATCTTCCACGGAAATGCAGTCTTCTCAAAATATCCACTCACCTTCCTCGAAACAGTGTACTTTGTTGGATCGTATGAAACCGCCGATTTTTTTGGAGCTCAAGAACGTCATGATTATTCAGAACTTCCACACGCAATGCAAATTACATCGGTCCAACTCCCCCACTGCACCGTACAACTCTTGAATGTGCATGGTGTATGGGGAAGGGATGGAGAGGACTCAGAGATTCGAGATGCGATGGTCGATAAAATTATACGCAAGATTGATCCTACACATCCAACAATTGCCGCTGGTGATTTCAATTTCCAAGCATACACTCATGCGGCGCGAAGACTTGAGGAGCAGCTCCACTCTGTATTTGGACAGACACTAACCTCGACCTTCAATATGAGGCGGAAGACCGATCCCGGATTTGCAACCGCATCGGTCGATATGATCTATGTGAGTAAGAATGTTCCAGTTCTATCATCTGCATGTCCTCAGGTCGAGGTCTCGGATCATTTACCATTAGTTTGTGAACTAGAATTATAACGATGGTTACGAATATTACGCATGAATCAGAACGTGGAGTCTGGAATGAGAAAGCGCTCCATCCGATGCAGTCATGGGAGTGGGGAGAAGCCCGCGCACAGATGGGAATTGAGGTAGTGCGTATTGGTGAATATGTCGACGACAGACTCACAGCAGTTTTTCAGATGACATTGCACCGAATCCCAAAAACGAATTTACGAATTGGCTATGTGCCACGATCGGTTGCACCATCGGTAGCGGTACTCGAGTATCTAAGTCGCTTCTCCAAGCAATGTAACATTGTGTATATAAAGTTTGAGCCGCTTACCCAGGTAGCACCATCATCGCCACTCAAACCCTCGCTCACATCTCTCTTCCCTCGCTGGACACAGTGCCTGGATCTTACCATACGTGAAGATGAACTCCTCAAAAATATGAAGCAAAAAACCCGGTACAACATTCGGCTCGCTGAGAAAAAAGGGGTAACGGTTCAAGAGATGACAAACGACAAGGGGTTCGAGATCTTCAGTAAGCTCTACTTTGAAACAACAAAACGACAACGATATGCTGGTCATAACTACCACTACCACAAGACCATTTTCGAAACACTCAAAAAGACTCAGTCCCATATTCTGATTGCAGAATATAACGGAGAACCAATTGCTGCCTATCATCTCCTACAGTTTCACGATGTGTTGTATTACGTATATGGGGGCTCGTCAGACCGGTATCGAGAGGTAATGGGAGCCAATCTTATCATGTGGGAGGCAATCCGGCTTGGAAAGCGACTCGGATGTACGAGTTTCGACCTCTGGGGCTCGCTCCCACCTGAACATGATAAACATGACGTCTGGGCTGGATTTACGAGGTTTAAGAGCGGATTTGGAACCGAATTTGTGCAACGACCAGGAAGCTATGATTTAGTTTGCAACTACCTGCTGTATTACCCCCTCATTCTTGCACAGAACGTGCGCGACCGCTTCCTCGGAGGTTGAGTTAGTTCAGGTCCTTTTTTTCATCATCTTCTTTCTGGAGAAGTGCAGCGAAGTTTTGATGAAACGGAGGGAAAACCAGTTCTTTCTCTGGGAACACGAGGGCAACCTTAATAACCTCATCGAGTTCATTTACAAAAACGAAGTTAAGATCTTTCAAAACGTAACTTGGAATATCTTCGAGATCCTTCTTGTTCTCCTTTGGTAAGATAACGGTTTTGATCTGTGCGCGATGTGCAGCGATCACCTTTTCTTTTACCCCACCGATCTCAAGCACGCGACCACGAAGGGTAATTTCACCGGTCATTCCAACATCTTTTCGGACCGGCAACTTTGTTAATGCTGAGATGAGCGCTGTCGTAATTGCAATCCCCGCGGATGGCCCATCCTTTGGAACAGCACCTTCCGGAACGTGAACGTGGACATCAATCTTGTGGAAAAAGTCTTTTGGCAGCTGGAACATCTCAAACCGTGATCGTACGTAGGAAAGCGCCGCCTGACATGACTCCTTCATTACATCTCCGAGCTGCCCCGTGAGCGTAAGCTGTCCCTTGCCTGGCATGATCGCAACCTCAATAAAGAGGATATCGCCTCCAGCCTGAGTCCAGGCAAGTCCGGTCGAGATCCCAACAGTGTCTCGCTCCTCCAGCATCTGTGCTTGGTACTTCGTTGGTCCGAGATATCTTTGCAGATCGGAAGCACCAACAACCTTCGACTGAATTTTTTTCTCAACAATCTCTCTTGCGATCTTTCGACAGATCGCGGCGATCTGACGTTCAAGCTCGCGAACTCCCGCCTCTCTTGTATATGTGCGGATGATCGTTTTGAGTGCAGCATCGGTGATCTTCAGTTCCTCTGCGGTCAAACTATGAGCCTCGATCTGTTTTTTGATGAGGTATGACTTCGCAATATTAAACTTCTCATCCTCGGTATAACCAGGGAAGTGGATGATCTCGAGTCGATCTCGCAGCGCATCTGGGATCGTATCGAGCATGTTTGCTGTGGTGATAAAGAAAACATCGGACAAATCGAATGGCACCTCAAGGTAGTGATCCGAAAAAGAATGGTTCTGTTCCGGATCAAGAATCTCAAGGAGTGCCGATGATGGATCGCCTCGGTAGTCTCGCCCAATTTTGTCGATCTCATCAAGCATAAATACTGGGTTGTTGGTTCCAACCTGCTTTACACCTTGAATGATTCTTCCCGGCATCGCACCAACATAGGTTCGTCGATGGCCTCGGATCTCCGCTTCGTCACGAATTCCTCCCAGAGAGATCTTTGCGAACTTTCGACCAAGAGCTCGAGCGATCGAACGACCAAGTGATGTCTTTCCTACACCCGGTGGTCCCGAGAAGCAAAGAATGGTAGGTTGATTCTCTTTCTTCGACCCTTTCTTTGCATGGAGTTTTTTGAGCTCGATCACCGCAAGATACTCAAGGATTCGTTCTTTGATTTTTTTCAAACCATAGTGATCTTCGTTGAGAATTTTTTCTGCCTGCTTCACATCTACCGTCTGTGATGACGATATGGTCCAAGGAAGTTCTGTCAACCAGTCGAGATAGGTTCGAACATATGACGACTCGGGGTTAAACTGCGACATCTGCATGAGTCGCTTAAACTCCTTTACTGCCTTCTCCTCAACCTTCTTGGGCATCTTCGCCTTCTTGATCTTATCTCGGAGTTCGGCGAGCTCTTTATCCTCCCCTTTGCCCCCAAGCTCTTCCTCGATCGTTTTCATCTTCTCACGGAGGAACGACTCCTTCATGCCTTGTTCAAACTTCTTCTGGGTCTTGGAAGAGATATTTTGCTCGATCTCGAGGATGCGAAGTTCACGATTGGTATACTGAACTTCCTTTTTCAATCGATCCTTCAGATTGAGCTCCTCAAGAAGCTCCTGACGTTCATACTCTCGTAGGTCGAGCACCATAGCGACCTGATTAGAAAAATCACTTGGCGATGTAACATTCAGAATATTCATAAGGAAGATAAAGTCTATCGTCTTTCCGTAGTTAATAGCTTTCTTGATCTGTGCTGCGATGTGCTTCACCATTGCTTGAATCTCGTCGGTCTCATCAATAACGTCGTAGATACGCTCGACCTCGGCTTCATAGTACGGTTCGGTCTGTGTAAATGAAGAGACTCGAATGCGTTCGATACCCCGGACAAGTGCATTGATTTCTCCTTTTTCGCCGTTCACAACATTCTTGATTGTCGCGAGAATGCCCACTTCGTAGAGTGAATCTGAGGTTGGGTTGTCTTCAGAGGAGTTACGCTGCATCACGAGGACCACGTGTCTGTCTTCGGTGGCAAGAGCCTTATTTATTGCGAGAACGCTCTTCTCGCGACCAAAGGTCAGCACATTCTCCGTATTGGGGAAAACGATGCCTTCTCGAACTGGAACAAGGGGGTATATTTCTGCCATACAGCTATATTAGCAGTATAGATAAGTAATTGCTAATTGTCAATACTCATTTACCCGATGATTAATGGTCTCAATTGCATCGGATCAACTCTGATTATCGGAATTCCTCGAGAATTTCATGAAGCGAACTTAGCTTCGGAATGTCGAGAAGCGCCTTTCCTGTTTGAAAGGCGGGAACCTGTTCATGATAGACAGGTAGATCCTTCTTATAAATTACGCCGAGTGGGAACTTCTCCTCATCCATCTCAATCGCCTTCATGAGCGCTCCAGAGTAAGAAGATGGATCGTACTCTTCACCAAGCTTATACGCTTTCTTGAGATAGTATTGGTAGGTATTCACTCCGTTGAATGTTACACATGGTTGTAATATATTCACAACCGAGAGACCCTTATGACTCATTGCCTTCACGATGGTATCGGTAACATGGGGAAGGTTACCTGCGAAGGTCTGCGCGACAAATGTTGCGCCTTGAGAAATCGCAAACGCGAGCGGAGAGACTGGTCGTTCGATGATTCCGGTCGGCGTTGACTTCGACTTCGCCCCCTTCAGTGCAGTTGGCGCGACCTGGCCGGTTGTCAGCCCATACACGCCGTTATCGTGGACGATAATGGTGATATCGTGATTTCCTCGACACGCATGAAGAAAGTGATTTCCTCCTTCACCGTACGTATCTCCGTCACCGGCAACCACAACAATTGGCATAGAATGATTTGCGAGCTTCCATCCGATTGCGGTCGGTATTGCCCGTCCGTGGAGACCGTGGAACCCATACGCGTTCAAGAAGTCGTTCATGTTCCCGGAACAGCCAATGCCAAACACTACGCCGACAGACGACGGGGTGAGTTGCAACTTTGTGAAGGCCTGTTTTACTGCACCACCGATGGACCAGTTACCACAGCCGGAACACCATGTTGGTGTATATCCAGTGAAGAGATCTTGAGGTTGATCGGTCATAGCTGTGTAATAATTTCGGTGACCGTCATCGGTCGCCCATCGTAACGATTAATAGTTTTTTCGATTGTAATGCCGGTCTGTTCACGGAGCAGTTTCCCAAACTGTGAGGTCGAGTTCTGTTCGACGAGAATGTAGTTCTTTCCTTCATGGAACAACTCCTTCATTCGCACGGGGTCAAGTGGGTAGAGATGGGTAACATGCATCACCGCAATATTTTTTTTCATCGCCATTGCATCCAGGCAAATCCCCTTCATACTACCCCAGCAGACCAACACCGTGTTGGCGGTCTTGAGATCGCCGTAAATTGTGGGAAGTGTGAAATGGTTTTTCAGATACTCCGATTGTTTCTTCGCTCTCTTCTGTACCTGCCGCACTCGTTCCTCAGCTCCTTCTGTCGTATGCCCGTCTTCATGGTGTTCGTAGGAGTTCGCTTGATAGTAAAACCCTTGCGCTCCAGGAATAAGTCGTTCTGATATGCCATTTTCGGTCAGTTTGTAGCGCAGGTATGGTCGCTCTGTGGGTGTTCGTACGGTCTTCCCTCGATTGACGGCTAGTGTTGTGAACAGTCTTTGGACCTCGGCACTCTCAATACTTCGATGCGCCTCTGAAAGGTACATATCAGACATCACAATGACCGGCGTCTGATAGATATCCGCAAGATTAAAAGCTTCGATTGTGAGTCGCACCATCTCGTCAGGATCTCCCGGAGCAAGAACGATTTTTGGGTATTCACCGTGGCCACTGTGTACCGTAAACATAAGATCGCCTTGTTCGGTCCAGGTAGGCATACCGGTGGCAGGTCCCGGCCGCTGTGAGAGAAATACGACAATTGGTGTTTCGGTGATTCCAGCGAGCGATAAGGCCTCGACCATAAGCGCGAAGCCTCCGCCAGATGAACCAACCGCGGCCCGAACGCCTCCATGTGATGCCCCGATCGCCGCATTAATCACTGCAATTTCGTCCTCTGCATGGCGAACGGTTATCTGAGCTTTCTCCTGCCAGCTTGCCATACTTGAAAGCACAGATGATGACGGAGTCATCGGGTATGCACAGTAAAACTTACAGTCAGCGATTACTGCTCCGAGTGAAAATGCGTCGTTCCCAGAAAGAACCAGCTTCTCCGATGCTGTCGAGTTTTTTGCAAGAACGGTCATACGCACCTTCGCGTCTACCTTCATCACTGCATCATATCCCTTCTGGGCAAACATCGTATTGAACTGGACGACCTCATCGCCTTTTCGAGAAAACTGTTTTGCAAGAATGTCCTTGAGAAGACCGAGATCGCCTCCCATAACCGCAAGTGAAGCACCAAGGGCGATGGTATTTTTCATGATCGACTGACCCTGTCCCTCAGCAAGAATGGATCGGAATGGTACTGGAATAGCAATGGATCCCTGTTCAGGCTCGAAGTCTTCAGGATCGTACACAACAATGCTCTGTTTCGTCAGTTCTCCCTTATGAAACTCATACGTTTGCTTATTGAGACAGATGAGGACGTCGACCGTTTCTTTGAGCGAATGGACCGGATTGGTGTCGAAGGTTACACGGTATGCGTTATGTCCACCGCGAATCAGTGAAGGATACTCCACATAATCGAAGACGTAGTAGCCGGAACGAGATGCGATCTTTGCAAATGAGAGTCCGGTGGTCATAATGCCAAAGCCGGCTTCTCCGCCTACCATCCACTGAAATTTCATGGTTTATTTCTTCTCAAATTGATCCGAACGTAATGTGTTACATGATACATTAAATCAGTATTCGAAACTAGTCGTAACAACAAGGATCCTTATATCCGCAGTTACGACAGGTGGCATCTCTCCCTCCCCGCATACCCTTAATCGTGAGCGAGAAACACTGCGGGCAACTTCGAAAAGACTCCAAAGAAAGCTCTGATGACGTATCGAACGTGTCGGAATGAGGTAGAAGATTATTTTGGCACGATCTGTTGTCCTTTTTCATTCTGAATGATGATCGCAAAAACCGGGCATGCTTGTGCTGCTTGGATTACTGCGTCCACTGAGTCCTGTTCGGGTTGCTCACCGAACAGAACCTTCCCTTCGCCATCTACGATAAACGCGTGTGGAGCCATAGCAGTACAGGTACCTGCCCCGATACACAGGTTCCGATCGATGGTAACCGATAGATTCTGGATTTGCTTCGTCTGTCGAGGTGCTTGGTCGCTCATACAATCTTAGCGAGGGCTCGTTTCACTGCCTCAAGTGGAAGTAATAAACACTTTATTCTCCCTGGACTTACTTCAATTCCGATGATATCTATCATACGACGTTGATCAATCTTCTGCAACTCTGACAATGATTTTCCTTTCATGTATTCGGTAAATATCGATGCTGATGCGGTCGAAATCGCACATCCTTCACCCTGAAATGTCGCATCCTTCACTTTGTGATTACTGATCTGAACATAGAGCGTGATAACATCGCCGCAGAGTGGATTTCGGAGTGTAACTTTCCCTGTCGGAGAGTCCATGACGCGGAAGTTTTGGGGATTTTTGTAATGCTCAAGGAGCTCTTCGGAATATAACATCTCTCTATTATATGACAGAACCTATGGATTGGGTGTCGTGACCAGAGTTGCAGCTTAGAAGACGAGGAACAGCGTCATTACAAGAATCGTGCTGACAACCATAAGATAGATACCACTTGATCCTCCCGCAGATGGAAGTGTTGGCTCTGGAGCAGCTGTTGGTGTGCTGGTATCGGACTGGGCGACTACCGTACCAGTAGGTGTTGGCGTTGAGGTTGCCGTTGGACCTACGGTAGTTGGAGTTGGCGTCGAGGACGGCCCAGGAGTTGCGGTGAGCGTTGGAGTTGGTGTCGAAGTAGGGGTTTCGGTAGGTGTGACGGTTGGTGTGGGTGTCGAGGTTGGTGGTTCAGGCGTTATCGTAGCTGAACATGCAGCAACGCCGGTCGCCTCACCACTCGAACCACAGTCATTCACTGCGGCAACAGAACATGAATAGGTGTGATTCAGCGTCGGTGTGAACGAAACCGAAACTGCGGTTGTTGTACCCGACGTAACCACAGATCCGGTCGTGGTATCGGTAATGGTATAGGTATATGAGGTGGCAAGCTTCGTATCGCCCCAGGAGCAGTTTGCGGTATTCTCTGTACAGCTTTGTGGTTGATTCATTTGACTAGATGCCGTTGCCTCGGGCGCGGGACTCAAACTTGCAGATGGCGTTGCTTCTGACGGTGTCGGAGTTGTGCCGGTCTGCGCCTCTTCAGCTCGCGACTTCGTCGAAAACTGTTGATAGAGAACGGTGTACAGACTTAGTCCCACAGCAATGACCGAAAAGATAACAATCATCACGATCAGAAATCGATTCGAGTTTCTTTTCTTTTCCGATACTGGTGGTGTCATCAATTCTGCCATGCTCCTACGCTAACAATAAATTGGTAATAGAAGTAGCTTCGGCGACATTTCCTACAGTATGTCTTTGGTAGGATGAGCGCCTCGAAGCAATCTATCTTTCTTTGTGATTTGCGAAGTGGTGCCATGACTATTTACAGGTACCACAACTTACCGATACATTCGCTGGTTGTTCAGGCTTCACACATGCAGGCGGTGTTGGTGTGACCTCGACTGGAGGAGTCACGGTTGGGGTTGGCGTAGGTGTGTTCGTCGGTGTGGGTGTAACGGGGGTTGGTGTGGGCGTATTTGTCGGTTTTGGGTCAGGATTTGATGACGTACAGTTTTGAAACGAATAGAAGCCTTCTG
>CAYZRL010000002.1:16438-40897 GCA_964480835.1 uncultured Gammaproteobacteria bacterium | reverse complement strand
ACAATGCGTCCTTGCCAAGGATGAGCCGAGGGTTCGATTCCCTTCACCCGCTCCAGTTATCGCTTCAAAACTTTCTCTTCAGCATCTCATCGCTCATCATTTGATAGATCCCATCGAGCGGAGTTTTTTTCTCACCTCGCCTACAAGATAGAGTGAGCCAGTTACGATTACATCGAATGCAGGGTCAATGCGATCTATTTCGCTCAGTATGGAATCTGTGCTTTCATCGTAAACGATGGTTCTTTTGTCTCTCACAACACACTCTAACTCATGACGAATACTGACAATATCCATTCCTGTATTTTTACCCCAGTCTGACGTGGAAGAATACTTAGTAACAAACAGCTGATCAGCATGACGAACGACTAATTTAAGCATGTTCCGCACATTCTTATCATGCTTAAAACCAATAATGAACACCTTCCGGGTATGAGGCCTCAGCTTAGCTAATGAGCGTATAAATGCTTTCATTTTCGCAGGATTATGCGCTCCATCCAGAATTATTTTACCTGCGGAGCTCCTTTTCGCGATACGACGGTCGAACATTTCGAATCTTCCTGCAAAAGACGCCGGTCGAAATGCTCTATCTATAGCGCTGTCAGAAACAGTAATTCCCCTTTGTCGGAGTTGATCAATGCAGGTTATCGCGAGTGATGCATTGAATGCTTGGTATTCGCCGAGTAATCCGACTCTGCACGATCTTGAATTTTGTAAGTTTTTTTGATCGTGTGGTCCTTGGTAGATGAATGATGAACCGTGCTCATTGTTCTCTGTTATTGTGAACGAGAACTGCTGGTGGAGCGATAAAAGATCTGCATTGCTCTTGTGACATCGCCGGTTAAGCAATGTTTTGATCGAAGACTGGGTTACCCCGGATATCACTACTGGTTGCACTCCGTTATGTTTGCGCAAGGACAGAACCTTATAGGTCGCCTCGTCACCAATTTTCTGGATGGTATTCCCTAAAATATTAGTATGGTCAAGGGAGATGTTACTGAGAACAAAGATTACTGGATCAAGAACATTCGTAGCATCATACTTCCCCTCGATACCCACCTCGACTACTGCAACCGAAGCCTTGTTCTGTGCGAAGTTGAGTAACGCGAGCCCGAGCAATATTTCGTAATATGATGGTGGGCCATATTGACTCTTCTTCATCGCCTCGATTGCTGGTTCGGCCTGCCGAATCAACTGGATAAATGAATTCTGGGAGATCTGGTCAACCTGCGAACTACCACTTTTGCCCAACCGGATTCTTTCAGTAACTTCCTCAAGATGAGGAGATTGAGCGAGTCCCACGCTATACCCACCCTGCGCAAGCGCGGCAGAGATAAGATAACTAATTGACCCCTTCCCTGAAGTACCACTAATGGTAACGGTGATGAACGACTCCTGTGGATTACCGAGTCGATGAAGAAACTCCTTAAATCGCGCAGTCTTTTGCGTTGTTTCGGTTATCCCCTGCTCGATGCGATGATCCGTTATATACTGGATGAAACTCTCAAGATATTTCTTCGCATCTTGATATGTGATGATCACAGCAGATACTCGTTATGAATTTACCATGGCCAGTAATACCTTTTTGTACATCTCCCTCACCGCTGTGCGTTGCTTATCTCCCATTTCTACGTAGTAATCTAAACCTGGCGCAGCGTTTATCTCGACAATATGATATTTATCGATCTGCGTCGCAACATCTTGCTGGGTGATCACATCGACCCCGCTATATCGCAATCCCATATCGCGACTCAAACGCACGGCCATATCTTTGAAGGATGGGTGGAGATTGTCAGTCACATCGTCAGCATCGCCTCCTGAGGATAGATTTGCATTGTCCAATAATTTTTTTTCGACCTGCTCTGGGAGCACTGTATCGAGGCCCAGATTGGCACGCTGAAGTACTCTCAACATTTTGGGGTCATCGAATTTAATTACCGTGTCTCGACCCATGTGAATAAATTTTTCTTGCTTGTGCTGTAGTAATTCCGCTATGGTATGAATACCATCCCCAATTACCATCAGTGGAGAGCGACGGTACGCCGCGATAACCTCATCGTCGAGTACCACGATTCTATAGTCATCTCCAGGAATAAACTCCTGAACTACAGCGACACGATCATTAATGGTGTTGAATACAACATCCAAACCAGCTAATAAATCGTCGTCAGAATGCGCCTTTTCAACACCCATTCCTTGACTCTTACTATTTGGTTTTACAATGACAGGATATCCTAGAGTATGCGCATATGCACATGCAGCATGGCTGTCTTTGTCAGATTTTACCTGCTTCGCCCATTCGTCGGAATAAAAAACATCGCCTCTCGGAACTGGATATCCCATTCGTTCCATAAAATATGCGGCGTATCCCTTATCCTTTGCATTGTCAGCCGCTCCTTGACCGTTCAAATCGAAACTGGTGTTCCTGAAATAGAAGGTTTTTCCATCTAGACGGCGGATCTGTCCTACATATCCGTACCGAGGCTCAACATGAACATCGAGACCTAGCTCACGAGCAAGTTCTGCTACCATAGTACTTGCTAACAATGTCTTTTTGAACTCCCTATCATGCGCTTCTGGCTTTTTCTGTGGCTCCATTCTCATATATGGGTATTCTATCCCTCTAAGTTGATTCTGTCAATAATTTGGAATGCAATTTACGGTGCTTATTTCGTTAGAATTTCTTCGAAAGCATCCTTCTCTGTTTTGTACGTAAGTGTTTCTCTTACTTCTTCCTCGTCAACAAACTTTGCTTCCGATACTTCCCAATCGTGATCATTTGGATCGCCTGAGACATACTCCATCAAATAATAGTGCACCGTCTTTTCAACCAGCGTATCCTCGAACTGATAGTTGTAATGACCTGTTGTCGGACGATGATCAACAACCTTCGCAACCACGCCTCCCTCCTCTCGAACTTCACGGACCGCAGCTGATTCCATCGACTCGGTCGCATCGGTGTCACCAATTAACCCTTTCGGAAACCCCCATCCTTTGTGCTGCGAATGCTGGGTGATCAGCCATTGTTTTTTCCCATTAACCATCCTGTACACGATTCCGCCTGAAGAGTTCTCTACTTTATGTTTCATTGTGAGATTCATTATAATGTACCTATGGCCGAAACTCCAAAATCTCGAAGAAGAAGATTCTCTCCGTTCGGTCGCTACTTTGCTAAGCTCGATCAGATAGACGGAGACCTCAAGGGATCTCAGGAATTTGGATCTTTCTTGATCCTCAACCTTGTTGAAGAGATTGGAGAAATGTCACGCGCGTATCTTGCCAAGCATGGTCGCAAACCAACAAATATTGCAGCGCAAAAGGATGAAACGTATGAGCAAGAGCTTGGTGATATTATGGTTGCGGTTATTCGATTTGCGCGGGTGAAGAATATCGATCTTCATCGTCGGATCATGACATCACTCAATAAAATTAAGCGTCGGAAAACACATCCAAAACAATGAATCAAACAGACGTAAAAAAAATTCTCAAGCAAGGCGAGGCAATCGAAGATAAGGTAGACAAGCTGTTAGAGGAGGAACAGATGGTTGAGAAGAATGTAGAGGAGGTTAAGCTGGAAGAGACTGTTATTGCCCAAGTTGAGACGAAACGCAAACGATTTGTCCGCAAGCTCGCGAAGCACAAATTTCTCTTCTCGATGTTTGCGTCGCTTGGAGTTGTTCTTGTTTGGCGAGGATTATGGGATGTAACAGCTGAGCTTCCAGTTCTGAAGGACTCGCTCGTCGCACTCCTTATCGGATTTGCGATTATCTGGTTTCTCGAAAAGTACTCCGAGATCTAAGAATCCCCCTGCTTCAGGTATAATATAGTCCTACCAGTGAATTATTGGTGCGGTGGCGAAGGTGGTAACGCGGCTGTCTGCAAAACAGCTATGCAGGGGTTCAACTCCCCTCCGCACCTCCAAGGAGAGGTGTCAGAGTGGCCGAATGAGCTGGTCTTGAAAACCAGTAGGGCGGCAACGTCCTCGTGGGTTCGAATCCCACCCTCTCCGCCTTCGTACGCCGAAGCTTGATGCGAAGGCGGATTCTTTACAGTTTATCCTGACTTAATGGTAATCTGTGATCATGGGAACTACGGCGGACAAAGTCCGCTTTTATTACGTTTATATTCTAAACTGTAGAAACAATAAACCCTATGTCGGTTGCACCGATAATTTGAAAGAAAGAATAGATCGTCATAATAAGGGTAATGTCCCTGCGACCAAGCAGTTGCTTCCAGTAGAACTGATTTCCTACTTCGCGTTTTCCAATAAATATATTGCGTTCAACTTTGAGAAGTATCTAAAATCCGGATCCGGTCGCGCTTTCATAAAAAAACATTCCTTAGATGTATAATTATTAATATAAAACAATGGCGGACAATCAGTTGTTTTTTGTTGGTCAAAAAGCGTTCATCGAAAAGGGCGACACGCTCCTACTCATGATCGATCCCGTGTACGGACTCGATCTCCCGGGCGGTCGTATTCAGGTTGATGAACGAAACCTTCATGACGCGCTTCAGCGAGAACTGAAGGAGGAGACACAGCTTACGGTTGAGATCGGACAACCGATGGTAACCTGGACCTGGCATGTTGCGTCCGAGGATCGCGTTGGCTTCTTGGTCGGTTATCAGTGTAAATACCGTTCCGGTGAGGTGGTATTAAGTGATGAGCATTCTGAGTATCACTGGGTTACCGAGAATGATGCTGAATCATTTCTGCGAAAATATCAGAAAGAAAACCCAGAACTTTGCGATGCAATTCGCACCTACTTTACCGCACGGTGATTGTCTGTTCTCTCGATGCACCGACCGAAATATATCGAATTGGAAGTCCTAATTCCTTCTCTAAAAAGCGCAGATACTGTTGCGCAAGTAGTGGAAGTTTGCCGCGTGTTCGGATGTTCGATGTTTTCTCCATCCAACCCTTGAATGATTTATACACAGGTTGAACACTCGCTAACGTATCTGGATCCATATCTGGCATTACTGCATAGGTTTTCTTTCCCACTCGATATCCGACGCAGACCTTAATTGTCTTAAATCCGTCGAGTACATCAAGCTTCATAAGTGCAATTGAACGAGCCCCTGAAACAACACACCCATATCGTGTAGCAGGGAGATCGAACCACCCGCACCTTCGAGGGCGACCCGTTGTCGCTCCGTACTCTCCACCTACCTCACGGATCTTCTCACCGTCGGCATCAAAGAGCTCCGTTGGCATCGGCCCTCCACCAACTCTCGTTGAGTATGCCTTCGTCACCCCAATCACATTCGTAATTTGATCACCTTGTATCCCGGTCACGAGACTAAATCCAGTTGCTCCGGTATGGCTTGAGGTAACGTACGGGAATCCTCCGAGCGCGATATCGAGGAGCGCTCCTTGCGCACCCTCGCCAAGAATTGTTTTTTTCTTCTGTTTGTAGTCCTGCACCAGAGAAAAGGTATCGTCGATGAACTCCCTGAGAAATGAACGCGCACGAAGCACTTCTGGTAAGGATTGCGCGAGTGAAATCGCTTTACCACCAAGTAGTTGAATGAGTTTTTTCTGTCTGCGAAGCTCTGCTGCGTACCGTTTAGAAAAATCTCCCGAATAGAGATCTTTCATTCGAAATCCTTCTCGTGCAGTTCGGTCTGCATAGGTTGGTCCGATACCTCGACCGGTTGTTCCGATCTTCGACTTGCCGGACTTTGCATCTTTCAACTGATCGCGAAGGGTATGCCATGGCATCACGAGATGTGCTCTTCGAGAAATCCGTAAGTTATTCCTTGTTATTGAAACACCTGCTTTTCTCAGCTCACGAATTTCTGCTACGAGCGCTGTTGGGTTCACCACCACTCCAGACTCGATGATGTTCAGTGTCTTCTTGTGAAGAATGCCTGACGGAACAAGATGGAGTTTGAATGTTCCCTGAGCATTTTTAATGGTATGACCAGCATTACTCCCTCCTGCATATCGAACAACCACATCAGCTTTCGGAGCAAGCAGATCGACGATCTTTCCCTTTCCACTATCGCCCCACAGCGTGTCAACAACGACAGAAATATTTCCCATACCGCCAGCAGTATAGAAAGCCGATTGATTCTTGTCAACCGGGGACTATAATGAGTGATATTTCATGCATTACTACAGCCCAACGCACGGTAAGGTTGATCTCCAAGAGTTGAAACGCATCGTATCGATGTACATGGCAACCGGGAACAAGAATGACTATCAGATCATCGTTGGCACCGATTCTCAAAAAATTAAATCTGGAAGCGGTTACGATTTTGTTTCGGCTCTGGTCGTTCATCGTATCGGCGGTGGTGGTATTTACTTTTGGCGACGTGAGCTCTTTGATAAAACGATTAGTCTGAAGGAACGCATGTACCGCGAAGCATTGATGTCTCTCGAAGTGTCAGAGGGATTTGTGGAACTGCTTCGTAATAACGGGATCTCGAAGTTTAATATCCAGATCCACATCGATATCGGACGCAACGGCGAAACACGCGATCTGATCCAGGAGTTGACGGGTATGATACGCTCGAATGGTTATGACGTCAAAATTAAACCAGACTCCTTTGGTGCGAGTAAAGTTGCAGACCGCCACACCTAAAAAATAAAGCTCAAAAACCAAAATTCAAAACTCGATAAGAGTGGTATACTTTCATTATGATTTACATCATTGGCGCTTCGCTGTTTTATACCTTCGGAATCATGTTTGGCGTTATTGCTTCAAGAAGTATGAATACAAATCTCTCCGCAGCTATTCTTAATATCATATCGGCAATTCTCCCGATCGCCATTGTCATTCCTCAGCTAAACGCAAAGACATTTCAAAGTTCCCAGAAAGGCATTCTATTCTCCATCATCTCTGGAGTCTTTATTGCAATATTTACATTATTGTTAGCAAAAAGCTACTCCACAAACAAGGTTGCTATCGTTTCACCAATCGTTTTTGGAGGATCAATCTTCCTTTCTACTATTCTGAGCTATTTCTTTTATAGTGAAAAGATATCACGCGTTCAACTCTACGGATTGTTGTTTCTCGCGCTAGGATTTGGATTAGTTATCTACGCTCGTTGGACCAACCAATAATATGGAAGGTGAAGTGAGAACAGAACAAAGATTCAAAGGACTAATACGACCAGTAACTGCTGCGGATATTCCTCATCTTCGCCCCATCTTAGAGACTTGGATTAGATTCCCCACAATATCCGGTGAACTTCTCACTGAAGAGGTTCGAGAAACAATCGAAGAGATAGAAGGAAGTATTGAACATAGAAATAATAAGCAGTTTTTTGTCGCACAATCACCCGATGGGAGCATTGCTGGAATGATGGGTATGCAACCATTGCGTGAAAAAATGCGACCATTCGCTCACACGCATCATCCTGCTGAAATTATTAATGCCTACGTCCATTTTGATGAACGACTAGGAAAAGGTGTGGGAAGAGCGTTAGTTAATGCTATCGAAGAAGAGTCACGCAATCGTGGATTTGAAGAAGTACTGTTGAATAGTGGCCCTCGGTATAAAGATACTGGTTGGCCATTTTGGGATAAAGTATTCGGAAAATCAGTAGGAATCCTCAAAAACTTCTACGGGCTAGGTAATGATGCCCCAGTCTGGAGAAAACCTCTGTAGATAACTATTATTTTGTAATGGTTAATCTATACCAATGTTCCGCAGTACTACTGCTATATTCACCTACAGGTATTTGTTCTATTAAAATCTTATCTTTTTCTACTCCTAATTGTTCTAGAACCTCCATTGATAACTCTGAGTTTTCAAACTCCATTGGCGCAAAAATGATCTTTGCATCTGGCTTTGCAACTCGAATCGCTTCTGAAAACGACGTCTCGTAATGCAACTTGGATTTAGGAATATTCACAGGAACAGCTGCGTGTGATATTACTAAGTCGAATGAATCTGTTTTAAAAGGAAGTTCTTGTGCAATGCCGGCCACGCTACTTTTCAGATCGTTAGGTGCTTCTTGAGTTTTTCTCACCCAAGCTATATCTTTTTCTGCTACTTCTGTTCCGAAGTGAGGGTTTAGACTTATGAGTTCCGTCTTGGGATAAAGCTCACGAACACGAGATTGAAGTTCTCCAAATGTTCCAGCGCCTATATCTAACACTTTCCCATCAGGAAACTCTGTTAGTCCAAGGTTTGTCATCACAGTCTCAATATAAGAGTCACCGCGAATCTCCGGTCTTATTGCGGCATGTACTGCCACTGCTCGCTGAACTGGAGTTAACTCTACAGTTGCGTCCATAAAGACATTGTATAACGAACTCAATACAGTATACTAGAACGTATGGATCATCTAGTAGCTACCTGCTCGAAGTGCAATCGTCAATTCAATATTGTCAAACAAGAGCAAGATTTCTTACGAAAGAAAGAGCTTCCCAATCCCAACACGTGTCCCTCATGTAGACAAACACGAAGACTATCACTTCGCGGTGCAGGTCGTCAGCTGTTTAAGGCGACGTGTAAACAATGTGGCAAACAGATCATCGTTGCCTTTGATCCACAGAAGTTCCAAAACACCGTACTTTGCAGGGAACACTATGATAAATTTTTTGCAGAAAATGACCCCATCATTACCGATCCACTGCCTGAAAACTAACCATGAACGCCCAATCGTTCTTTACAGAGTTAAAACGACTTGCGACTCTCTTCCCTAAATCAGACGGACTTGTTAAGTTTTCTGAGAATGTTTATTACAGTAATTACATTTACGATTCCAAAAATCTTCTCTACTGCTATGATACTGCTGGCTCCCAAAATGGAATATATCTCTTTGATAGTTTTATGTGTGTTGACTGCATTGACTGTGATTACACCGTTGAGGCGGAAAATTGTTATGAATGTAGAGACGCCTTCAAGGTGTATAACTGCGATCATATCGAAGACTGCGACTCTATGCGGGACAGTGCCTACTGCTTCGACTGCGGGAATCTGGAAAATTGTTTTGGTTGCGCATATTTATCTAATAAATATTTTTGCATTTTTAACCGTCAGGTCACAGAGGCTCAGTATTATGAACTCGTAAAAAAATATCGAGCGCTTCCATCTGAAAGAATATGGGCATTAGTAGAAGATGTTAAGAAACGCTTCCCAAAACGGCCCGTCATATCCGAAAACAGCGTTAACTCGCCGTATGGCAACTACATCCACCATTCCAAGAACTGTTACATGTGTTTCGACGCCGCTCATGACGAAGACTGTGCTTACCTATACGATAGTTTTTATAATAAGTTCTGCTTTGATATGACATATTCATCAAGATATAGCGAGTTCACATACCAAGCAATAGAATCTGCGAGACTGAACAACTGTGCATATGCACTTGAATGCAATACTGCTCAAGACAGTGCGTATATCATTAACTGCAATGATGTTCGGAATTGTTTTGGTTGCGTAGGATTAAGAAGAAAAGAATATTGCATTTTAAATCGGCAGTTCAGCCAAGAGGAGTACGAAAGGATACTCCCTGTTATGAAGAAAGAGGTGTTTAATTCTGGAATGGGCTGGGGCGATCTGATCTATTAAATGATTGGCTCTGGATCGGCGCTATCATATGACCGAGCACTCGCCTCCTCCCCTTTTGATTTGAGCCATTTCTCAATCTCCCGCTCGACTACAACTCTGAGCTGCGCATATTTTCTCCGATTAAAATCTTTTATTTCTGTGAGATAGTTGAAACGAGTTTCTGGAGTAGTGAGAGTTCTTCCTGAAAATGGTTTCGTGAGACGACCGTTTATCGAAAGTTTGAGATACATCTCCCGTGCCTCAAGATTAATCATGTCCTCGGAAGTAAATATAGGCGCAAATTCTTTCGCCAAATACGTTGCGTCATTACCACCAACTGAAAACACAATGAGAGATCCAACATTACCAAATACTGAAGATTTAATGTCGCCAGAAAGTTGATCTATATACTGATGTGCGACTGTCAGATTCAATCTGTATTTACGCGACTCCGAAAGAATCGAATTAAATGCGTCGGTTGCAAAGTTCTGAAATTCATCAATATAAAAGTAAAAATCTCTTCGCTCTTCTTCTGGCATACTCGCTCTCGCCAACGCAGCTTGCTGAATTTTCGTTATGAACATCGATCCTAATAGAGCTGCATTGTCGTCTCCAAGTTTTCCTTTCGAAAGATTAATAACCACAATTTTGCCCTCATTCATAAACATATCGAAATCTAATGCATTTTTCCTTTGTCCAATCATGTTTCGGATTATTGGATTGGAAATAAATTGGCCAACCTTGTTCAAAATAGGGACGATTGCTTGTGAAGCATATTGCTCGTTCCAAGCCGAAAATTCATTGGCCCAAAATGCTCTAACGGCAGGATCCTGAACATTCGTCACCACGTGTTGTCGGTACTTTACATCCGAGAGTAGTCTTGGAATCCCCAAAATGTTTGAGTCTGGGGTTTCCAGCAGTGCTAGAATAATGAAACGCAGAATGTGCTCCATACGCTCATTCCAATCGCCAGAAAATATTTTCTTAAAGATGGCAATAAAAAAGTGCGCCACATGCTGCCTTTTCTCAAAGTTCTTCGTAAACTCAAGTGGATTGAATGGTATAGGAAAGTCTCGATCACTCGGATCGATATACACTACGTCCTGAACCCTAGATTTTGGTACATGACGTAAAACTTTTTCAGCTAAATCACCGTGTGGATCAATCAGACAGAGGCCCTTTTTCATCTGTAGATCTGATAACATCAGTAACTCAAGCAATCTACTTTTTCCCGATCCTGTTTTTCCTACGATATACATGTGTCGCCTTCTATCCTCTCGTTTGATACCAAATGTGATGTTCTCATTTCTATAATTGGTAGAACCAATGAAGGTTGCCTCATTGTCGCTTACCGTTCCTTCACGAGGAATAGTGTCAGGGGGTGGTGCTTTTTTTGACTGTGCCTGAGCGGTCCGCGACACATCATTGGAATGATAGGGGAAATGATAGAGGGTCGCAATTTCTTCTGGGTCCCAGAGATTGCCACCTAACGCAACCCGCGCAAGAGCGCATTGTAATAGTAATCCCTCTTTAAGGATCTGAGGTTTTGTCTTAAATTTCAACTCATTCTGACTTGTTTTAAACTGCTTGAGAAATGACGTAACGTTTCTGAGCCTTTCCAGTGCTTGGTCGCCAGACTGGGACTTAAAAGCTATCCTCAAAATGCCGCGATAAAGTTTCTTTGTTGACTTTGTTGAGGAGCTAACTCCTCCAGCCTGTCTCCCAAAGACTTCGTACAACAAACTCTCTATACCCCGCTGCCAAAAATTCGACCCAACACGTCTGAGAGCAAGTTGAATATAAATTTGCTCATCTGACTTGATTGTCGTCATGAAAGCAGAAATATTACGCAGAAGATTTTCCTTTGATGTTTCAAAGGTATTGAGCTGCCTGAAACTATTGTTTTTAAAACCAAGCTCGGCTATTGCTATTTTGCCTTCCTGAAAGCTCCAGTAGTCGGATGTCTGCTCAATCTCAATATCAGGGAACTGGGCATAAATCTGAGACGTGATTATATCTTTATGGCGTTTTGATGCAACAATGTAAAAGTAGAGAAAGTTGCTTTGAGAAGCGATCTCAAGGCTAAACTGCGAATCATGAGGTAATATTCTGTGAACGCTCGTAAGAAAATTCGCCATCGAATGTTCCTTCATTTCATTTTTTGCAGGGAGCTTGACCAGGAGGTGAACTAGATTTTTTTCTTCTAAGTTTGTCTTAATATCCTTTCGTAGCTGCAGAAGATTGTAGAGATGCCTGAGAACAATTGCGATAAGAGCGGTTCCTACTAGTATACCGATTGTTATCAAAAGAGAGATGAATACGTTTGTGACCACCGATATAACAATGTCCATTCCTTAATTGTAATATAAAATTACTATCAATCACTCGCTGCGTATGGCGTCTATAGGTGATAAATCTGCCGCTCGTTTTGCCGGAAAGACTCCGAAGATTACACCGATTGCCGTGGAGATACCGATCGCAAGAAGTACCGTTGGAGCATCGACATATGCGGGGAATACGCTTTGAACCCCAAGAATGATGAGATAAGAAAATACAAGCCCCATCAGACCACCAAACATAGACAAGATCACCGACTCGACGAGAAACTGATATAAGATATCTGCTTTCCGCGCTCCGAGCGCTCTGCGAACTCCAATCTCACGGGTTTTCTCGGTCACCATCACATACATGATGTTCATGATTCCAATTCCTCCCACGACCAGTGAAATCGCTGCAATGGCGACTAGCGCAACATTGAGCGTACCGAAGATCTGATTGAGCGCGTCCAAAATTTGCGTTGGCTCGAATACTGAAAACTCATCCTCTTTATATCTCTTCAGGAGCACATCCGAGATATCGTTCTTGATTGTAGTAACGCTGGTGCCGGTACTGAATTTGATCGAAAAAGCCACAAACTTTTTATCTGGGTTAAAAATATACGCACTTTTGTATGGAATGTACACAAACGAATCGAGATCCGGCCCCCCAAAACCGCCACCTTTTGATTTCAGCACACCGATAACTTTGAAGGATGTTCCCTGAATTTTGATGGTATTTCCGACAGCATTCTCTTCGCGGATAAATAGTTTCCCTGCAAGCTTTGGTCCGATCACGACGCGCTTAGCTCGTCGCGATACATCTGCCTTCGTAAAGAGTTCACCGTACTGAAGCTCGAGATTGAGAACTGGAAAGATATCTTCATTCGTCGCATAGAGATCGGCGAACTCTTTCTTACTCCCATAGATAACATCACTACTGGTAGCGAAGATTGGTGCGATATTCCGAATGGTGCGAATGCGATTCAGTGAGATGAAGTCCTTATCATCAAATCGAATTGCTCCGACCGCCGACCCACCTGTTCTGAACTGACCATTTCGAATCACCGTACCGGGTACAACGCGAAGTGTGTTTGTACCAAAGCTTTCGAATTGATCTTGAATGTATTTCTTCAAACCGAGGCCTGCTGCAGTCAACAGAACAACCGCCATCACTCCAATGAGAATTCCCAATGATGTAAGAAAAGTTCTCCCCTTATTTCGGGAGAAGTTAAAAAGAGCGTTTTTGAGTAAAAATGAGAAATACATTATGCGATTTTTCCGTCAACAATTCGAATTTGTCTTTTAGTTTTTGCTGCGATATCAGGCTCATGCGTGACGATGACCACCGTAATTTTATCCTTTGTATTCAGCTCTTTTAGAAGTTTCATAATCTCATCGCCGGTCTTGGTATCGAGATTTCCTGTCGGCTCATCTGCAAGAATGAGTTTCGGCTCCATAATCAGCGAACGTGCAATCGCGACTCGCTGCTGTTGTCCTCCGGAGATTTTGTTTGGGTAGGAACCGGCTTTATCTTTCATGCCGAACCGTTCAAGAAGATAGAGTGCCTTCTCTTTAGGATCGTAGGTGAGTTTTTTTCGGGCGTAAACGGTTGGGAGAAGAATATTTTCGAGAACCGTCAGCTTACTGATCAGGTTAAACTGTTGAAAAACAAAACCAACAAACTCATTACGAAGTGTCGAAATCTGATCATCGTCCAATGATGAGATATCCTTTCCATCAATAAACACCTTCCCTGTTGATGGCTTATCAAGAAGTCCGATAACATGCATTAAGGTAGATTTTCCACTTCCGGAAGGACCGATGATCGCGGAGAATTCGCCGTCTTTTATCACGACCGAAACTCCTTTGAGGGCCGTAAACACAAGATCCTCGTCGAGTCGGTATTCTTTGATGACGTTGTCGAGTTTAATCATAGATGATATCGCCTTCCTGCAAACCTTCGAGAATGACCGTGGCGGTATCAATTTCTTCACCGAGCGTTACAGGGGTTTTGACTTTCTGTTCATTTTTCTTTGTGTACACAAAATTCTTGCCTCTCTCACGATGAATGAAGGTCGTTGGAACACCAAGAACATCATGAATCTGTTTTGTGACAAACTCGATGTCTCCGGTCATGCCGAGTCGATACTTCATCGCTTGCGATGCGGAGGAAGATGCTTTGAGATCAACCTTCACTTCGTACACGGTGCCCGTCTCATCTGCTTTTGGCGTGAATGCTATAGACTTAACGGTTCCAGTGTCTCGATCGTCCGGAAATGCATCAAAGGTTATCTTTCCCATATCGCCCTCCTTAAGCTTAATCACGTCTGTTTGATCAACGGCGCCAGAGAAGTACAAGGTTGAAGGATCAACGATGACGATCTCTGCCTGCGTCGGGGTGATGTTAACGCCTGCTTGCTTTGTACCCATCGATACCACAATCCCGTTGATCGGTGAGATGAGTGTTGCATAGCGGAGCGCTATATCCGAAAGCTCTACATCCAAGACCGAGCTGTCAAGATCATACTGGGATTTTTTATATGCATCGATCGCGTCCTGACGAGCATACTGATCGGCAGGGAGAGCGTGGTTATCATAATCAATCGTTGAGTTATCATGCGTCAACCGCTGTTTTTCAAAGACAATCAGTTCTTTTTGGAGTTGTTTTTTGAGTGTCTGTTGGTCGAGTGAGGCAACTGCCTGATACTTTTTTACGGTGTCTCCCTCCTGAACTCCGAGCCATGCAAGACGACCCGATGTTTGAAAACGAAGTGTTGCCTTTTGCATTGCATCGACAGAGCCGGAAAATGTCAGCACTTCCTGAAGTGTCTGGCGCTTTACCCGGTAGGACACCTCTGAGGCATCTTTTGGCTTTCCAGCCGTTGCTCGATATCCGATAAAACCAAGTACTGCAATAAGGATGAGAACGATAATCCAGCGTTTCTTGATGAACTTCCAGATCGATTTAAGTTTTGACATAGGTTGTTAAAGATATGGAGCCCAGTTCCCTACCGGCATCGCATTTCCCTGAATAAAGCTCCATGCATACAGGTAAATAGCGGGCAAGAGAACGACCATCGTGATCATGGCTCTCTTGGAGGTAAAAAACTTCTCAAATATTATACAGGCTATTGGCCATAACGGCAAAGCGTACCGCGATATATCGCGATGCTGTACAAAGATTAGTCCAACAAAAAATACGAGTGAAAAATAGAACAGCGACCGGAGTTGATGTCGGTACGAATTGATGACAGTCGCTGCATAGAGATACAGGTAAAGTACTATCTCTTCCAACCAATGTGTGCCAACCCACTTTGCCGATGCGTCAAATGCAGAGAACGGATACGGCATTGGAACAACGTAGCCAGTGTGCCAATATGCAAATGGATCCTGATACTGCCGTGCATAGATCATACAGACGGCAAGGAGTCCTGCGGGTATCAAGAAGAGCCACGCCGAAGCAAATGTAAACTTTTTTGACTCACGATACCGCACGAGCTCTGCGACTGCAAATCCAGGAAAAAGGAGTATGCCGGGCAACTTTGTCATCACCGCAAGGCCTCCCGCAAGTCCGGCAATGATGTAGTTTTTCTTTTCGAAGAACAAGATTGAAACGAGCGTGAGTAACATGAAGAGACTCTCAGGTGACCCTACCGAACGGACTACGAGAAATCGAGGCAGCATGAGCATCGTCATCGTAAGAAGGAGCGGACGCTTGGTTAGGCTCCTCTGCCGAACAAGATAATAAAACATCCACCCCAACAAGACCGTCGAAAGAACCGTGACCGCAATCATCGCCTTCGGATACCCAAGAAACGAGAGTCCCCGAATGATTGCTGGGTAGAGCGGGAGATGGGCTGCGTAGTATGACGCTGACAATCCATTTTCTAGATGAAGAGCATTGATCGCGTCAGGACTGTAGAAGGTTTTTGACGCGATCACATACAAGAGGCCGTCGTAATTTCGATAGAGTACTCCGGTGTCGGTATTTTTTATATGTATGCCCACTGCAGAAAGTTGGGGAACAAATGGCAACCACACGATCGCGCTTGTGAGAAGTACGAATAAAGCGATGAATACGTAGTCGCGATAGGCGCTTAAAAAGCGGGTCATGATTTATTATACTATGGTAATGCGTAGGCGAATCGAAACACTGTTCGGCGGTCGCTCTTGGCTTCTCTCTGTGTCCACGCTCTTTGTAATTGGACTATTTCTTCGACTCTTTCGAATCTACGAAACCGCAACCTTTCTTGGAGATCAGGGTCGTGATGCCCTCGTTATGTACGATATTATCACCCTCAAACATCTTCCTGCACTTGGGCCAATTACCTCGGTGGGGAGCATCTTCCTTGGGCCGCTCTACTACTATATGATGGCACCATGGCTTGCGATCTCACTCTTTAATCCGATAGGACCCGCCATAGGCGTTGCGCTCATTAACTCGATCTCACTCCCACTCCAATATCTCGCGGTGAAGGAAATGATCGATAAGAAAGTTGCGCTTCTCTCGGTTATGTTCGCGACATTCTCCTGGGTATTGATTGAGTACTCTAGATTTTCGTGGAACCCAAATCTCCTTCCACAGGTAACGTTTTTTTCCGTATACACGCTCTATAAGATCGTGCACACCAAAAAGCTGCGATACTTCATAGCGCACGGCGTACTCCTTTCGCTTGCCGTGCAACTGCATTACCTCGCAGTATTTCTCCTCCCTGTTACCATTGTAGTACTGTTGATCAATGATCTGAACGAAAAGAAAAAAACACTATTACTTCATCTTGGTAATACAACAGTACTCGGACTTTCATTCATTCTCCCGTTCGCACCATTCATCATGTTTGAAACACTGCATTCATTCCCGAATGTCCGGAGCATTCTCCACTTCTCGTCTACAAACTCGGGAGCAAGCACCACGCCGTTTTTCACCGAAGTCTTTACAACCGTTCAAAATATGATGTTGTACGCATTTCAACAGACAATCATCGATCGTATTGCAGCACTCATTATCCTTGGTTTGGTTACCGTCTTCATCGTCGCGTTAAAGCAAAAACGAGCTCTGACATATGTGGTAGGACCACTCCTCATTCTCATTATGGGAACATCACTGTACAAAGGACCGAAATATGCACACTACCTTGGAGGTATGTATATACTGCTCTACATTATTGCAAGTAGCCTTCTCATTAGTCTCTTTAAAAAATCTCGACTCGTCGGATTGTGTGTCACTGGGATTTTAGTTGCACTCTTCCTCAATGTGAATGTTCCTAAATATTATTATTTATTTGAACAAGAACATCAGAATCAGATTGATAAAGCGCGACAAACCGCAGACACAATCGTTTCAATGAATCCAGGAGATTCCTTTACCCTCACCTCCTCTCCAGATGCATATGCAGACTACCCTTACCGATACTTCCTACGATCAATGAATCACGAAGCAATCACAAAAGAAGCAGACGCGTATGCAAATCCGAAGAATCTCTTTGTTGTCTGTGAAACCGACTGTAATCCTATGAATGACCCACAGTGGGCAGTTGCACACTTTAATGCATCAGGAATTTCGTCGATGAAGAAGGTTGCACGATATCCGTGGATTACGGTTTACAAGCTGACGCGCTAGCGCGTCATCCCGAACCTGCCTGCCGGTTGGCTGGCTTGATTCGGGATCTATTTATGAAAATTTCACTCGTTATTCCCTGCTACAACGAAGAGACTAATATCCAGAAAGGGGTACTCGATAAGGTTGGCAACTACGTTGAAGAGAATGATCTGTTTGGTGAAGTGCTTATCGTTGATGATGGCTCGACTGATAATTCTCGGGCGATCATCAAAAAAACGTATCTCAACAAATATAAGAAATTCCGACTCATCGAGAACCAACATGGAGGAAAAGCATATGCGGTGATTACCGGAATTCAAAAGGCAGAAGAAGAGTATGTCATGTTCATGGATATCGATCTCGCTACGCCGATCGAAGAATCGGAAAAACTCATTGAACATGCGAAAAAGAACGTCGATATCGTGATCGGATCACGGAGCTCATCGCGGGAAGGTGCCCCATTCCTACGGAAAGTTATGGCGGTTGGATTTATCATCGTCCGAAATATTGCCCTCGGTCTGCGTAACATTCGCGATACCCAGTGTGGATTCAAACTCTTCCGACGAACCGTTGCCGTATCCATTATTGATCGGATGCGACTGTTCCGTCATCACGATCTCGTCTCAGGATCGTCTGTTTCAGCCGCGTTTGATCTCGAGTTCTTATTCCTTGCAACGAAGTTAAAATACTCAATCAAAGAAGTGCCGGTGACCTGGCGCCATGTTGAGACCAAGAACGTGTCGTTCATCCACGATACGTTCGAAACATTAAAAGATATTGCTACGATCATGTATTTCAATCTCACGAAACAATATGAATCGAATTAAACAACATCTTCCTTTCCTGAGTGTCCTTACCGTCGTCGCCACACTCTTTCTCCTGAGACTTGGGAGAGACATGCTCTGGGACTGGGACGAATGTCTATATGGTCAGTACGCGAAAGAAATGCTGCGAACAGGACACTACCTCACCAATATCTGGAATGGGTATATCGATCTTCAAAAGCCACCGCTCTTTAGCTGGATATTGATGATACCTACGGTTTTTCACCAACATGAATTTGGACTTCGACTGGTGAATGTTGTGATGTCGGTCGGACTCCTTTCCAGCGTGTATTTCTTTGCGAAGCAGTTTTTTAATCGTTCCGTCGCGATCTTATCAACACTCATACTCGTCACTGCAGAGGTTTTTGTGATCTATTCGCTCAAGCTCAGCACCGATATGACCTATACGCTGTTTTTATTTCTTGGCGTGTGGACCTGGCTGTCAAATAAGCGGCAAAGTCCATGGTTTGCGGGAATACTATTCGGGCTTGCCGCGATGACAAAGGGAATTGGCGCTATACAGTTTCTCGGCGCTCTCTTCATCTCACTCTTTCTCAACTACAGAAAAGAACGGCTGCTCAACTTTTTGAAGATGTGCACGATAGCTGCGCTGATTGCGCTCCCGTGGCATCTGACAGCCTATTTGGAATATGGATCTCGATTTGTAAAGGTTTACTTCCTCGACAATATCATAAAAAGATCACGATATCCGATCGAGTTTCATCGAGAGCGCGTATGGTTCTACGGAGTACTTATCTATCGTGAATTGATGCCTTGGCTTGCTGCATCGGTAGTATTCCCAATATCGACACTCATGTCATTCTCGCGAAAGCGGGAATCCAGAGATGGATCCCCAATCAAGTTGGGGATGAGATTGCAAAGTCACCTCAAGAATAACGAAACGATCTACACAATACTCCTCCTCGTCATTATTCCGTTCATCGGAATCACTCGCGTACAAACAAGGATTGCATGGTATATATTACCGCTCTATCCGTTCCTTTCGATCTATCTTGCGTACTGCATCTACCTACTGATCGATGTCTTTGCAAAAAAGAATACCAACATACGAGCGTTACTCTTCAGTCTCGTTGTTCTATTCATTACTTTTGACGCAGGTAAGCTGATACTGAACGAGACTCGCTTTTCACAAGTAACGCAATCGATTGACACTCGTCAGGAAGTAGCCCTTCAGGTTGTCAGACAACCGCAACGACACCTAACGTACCTCGTGCCGTTTGGTGAACGACAAGCGAAGGTAATTCTTCCTCCAGAGGAGACGATTGATATGACCTGGGTATATGGAGGTAATGGCTGTATGGTCTATTATGGAGATAAAAAGACTGATTACGTCTATGAAGTTCCCCGGTTCGAGCGACTTCTCAAAACACAACAGGGACTCTTCCTCATCTCAACACAGGATGCTCAATATGCGGTTGGGAAAAAGATCATCTTCCAAAACACCGACTTCATCCTTTTTACTTTATAACGCTTCGCCCTCTCAAGCTCGCCACTGCAATGACGCTATTTATCACAAGAAGATAGATCGGAAACAGAAGATTTGCCACGTCAATCTTCGTCGTAGATATAACACCAAGTGCCGCCGCAAGGGCGAACATTACAAAGGATGACGGAGTTTCGCTGAGCGGATCAGTGACCGCCTTCTTGACGGTAGGAAGAGATACGATAAGGTCTGCAACAACCGAGAGCACCAACGCGGTGAGAGGGTTCTGGGTCACAACCCACATTCCAATCGCAAGCAGTCCGAAGATCAGGCTCAGTCTGTCAAACAAAGTGTACTTTGTCACCCCATATTGAAGAGATAGAAGGAAGGTAATCCCGGTACCCACTATATCGCCGACAAGAAGGAGAACGGAAAAACTCGCCCCTTCTTTGATTTGTGCAGCAGCACCAATACTGAGTAACAACGTCCATCCAAACCAAGAGACAGCGTTTGGTCTCGTTTTATGCTTGAGAACATCTCTGATGTATGGAACAATTGCAAAAAATATAAGAAGTCCTGAAAGAAGTCCGAGAGTAGCATGCCAGTTGTACATCTCCTAATGTTATCAGACTCAAGTTCTACAAGAGGCTTAACTCACCCCATTACATTCCCGCGTAGTAAAAGGAAAACCTAACTAATCAAAGTCGTACTGGTTAGCCCGAATACCTTAGGCGATAATCTCCTTATTTATGCATACTTCGATTAATTAATTAATCGAAGTCGAGTGAAAAAAAACATTTACATCCGATGGGAATATGACGTCATTTATTTCTTCTGCAGATTACGAGCACTACCACCAGAACTAAATTCGCTATTGATACGGCGAATGGGTAGAGCACGGTGAGAATATTAATCTTCTCGAGCGCGAACAAAGAAATAAAGTGTTTGCAGCCACTCAATAGATGTGTAGATAGCGTTTCTTCAAACGGTTTTTTTATGCTTTTTCGTATCGTAGGCAAAAAGGCTGCAACATCAATGAGCGTAACAAGCACGATCGACATGAGTGCGTCCTTCGTACCAAGGTAAAACATTGAAGCGATTACAGTCGCAAATAACGTAATCTTATCGCTCTTCGTAATATCTTTTGTGCCATAGGGAATCGCCAACATTAAAATTACGAGACAAAGCATCGCTGTCACCCCGGTTGTCCATGCCCCAGGTCCAGCATTTCCTGCGAGCTGTGAAAAAAATGCGATAAACGTAAGCGGGGTCCAGATGACCCATGTATAAAATGGGGCTTTGTTTTCTTTTTGAAGATATCGGCGATATACGGCAGTAAGCTGACGACACTGATTACAACCGCAACAGAGCCAAGCAACTCCTTCACGAGAAGCCAAGGGTGGAATCGATAATATACTGAGGACGCGCCTTGATCTCATCGTACATACGACGCATGTACTCACCTACCACTCCAAGTGCAAATAACTGCAATCCACCGATAAACATAATCAAAATGACGGTTGTGGCAAATCCAGGAACGGCATTGTAGTTAGAGGTAAAGAACTTCTGATAACCCGCCCATAACGTACCGGCAACCGAGAGAAGTATTCCGAAAAATCCAAGCCACGTTATTGCCTGCAGAGGCATGTAGGAGAATGAGAAAATGCCGTCGGAGGCTAGCTTGAATATCTTCGACATCGTGTACTTGCTTTCTCCAGCATTTCGAGCATCGCGGTCATAGGCAAGCCCGACCTGCTTATACCCCACCCAACTTCGCAGCCCACGAACAAAACGATTTCGCTCTGGTAGTGAGTTAATCGCATCGACCATTCTACGATTCATGACACAAAAATCCCCGCTATCGAGAGGGATATCGACACGAGCGATAAACTTAAGAAACCGGTAGTACATACTGTACCCAAGTTTCTTGAAGAAACCTTCTTTACGATTTTTTCTAATTGCATACACCGTGTCATATCCACCAGCGAGCTTCTTAAAAAACTCGGGGAGCACCTCTGGCGGATCCTGTAGATCTGCGTCTAGAATCGCGATGGCATCACCGGTTGCGTATTTTAATCCAGCGCTTACCGCAGTTTGATGACCAAAGTTCCGCGAGAAATTGATCACCTTCACCGTTTTGTTCTTTTTATGAAGCACCGTCAGGAGCTCTCGCGTTTTATCTGAAGAGCCATCATTGATAAAAACAATCTCATGAACTCCTTTGAGCGATGAGAGAACGGTGGATAAACGCGTAAATAGCAAATTAATATTCTCTTGTTCGTTATATACCGGAAGAATAATTGAGTAGTCCATCCAAGTATTATATACTAATCTCAATGTTCGATATATCTACCATCGGCACTTGGTTCCGGAAGAACTTCACGCGCGTTGATGTAGGTATTTGGATCGGACTCGCCACGCTCTTTCTCGCAACACGACTCATTCATCTTGGATCATTGCCAATCTTTACCGACGAGGGAATTTACATCCATTGGTCGAAGATTGCATGGAAGGATGCTGCGTGGAGATTCATCTCTTTGACCGACGGGAAACAACCGCTCCATACCTGGGGAATGATTCCATTTCTGAAGATTTTTTCGCCAAATCTTCTTGTAGGCGGACGAATGTTTTCGGTACTAACCGGAGCGATCGCGGTCAAAGGAATCTTCTTACTTTCATACTATCTTTGGGGAAAACGAACGGCATACCTCGCATCGCTCCTCTACATCGTCACCCCGATGTTTGTCTTTTATGACCGGATGGCACTCGCGGACTCTGCGGTGAACGCGGGTTTTATCTGGATGCTCTTCGGCTCGATTCTTCTCGCGCGGACGCTTCGACTCGATGTTGCTCTTGGCACCGGTCTCGTTGCAGGTCTGTCACTTCTGACAAAATCCTCTTCACAGATGTTTCTCGGTCTCAGCGCGCTCGCGCCAATTCTTCGATTTGAAAAGAAAACTAAACTGACCACATATGGTAGTTACTATATCCTCTACGCTTTCGTTCTTGTTCTTGGATTTGCACTTTACAACATTCAGAGACTATCCCCCTATCTGCAGATTGTTGATCAAAAGAATGCGACCTTCGTGATGACATTTCGTGAATTTTTTCATGCACCGTTCTCGCTTGTCTGGGGGAATCTCCCACTCATTCCATGGTATGTGGGATCGGAAATGGGGTATATAACCGCAGTCCTGGGATTACTCGGTCTTGTACTTCTCATGAAAAAAGACTGGAGATTGGGACTTTACTTCTCTGCTTGGATTGTATTCCCGTACATTGCAATTTCGTTTTTCGCGAAGGTCATTTTTCCACGATATCTTATCTTTTTTGCATCACTTCTCACGCTCACCGCAGCATATGCGCTCGCAAACTGCACAAGAGCGTACGTTAAAAAGCTTGTATTCATCCTTATGATTGTCTGGGTGGGTTACTTCAACTACACAATTCTTTTCAACAACCAAGCGACACCATTTCCACCCGTCGATCGAGGTCAGTACATCGAGAGCGTAAATGCTGGTTACGGCATTAAGGACATAGTCCAGTTTGCACGAGTACGCGCAAAGGAGAAGCCAGTGATTCTTATTGCGGAAGGGAATTTTGGTGTCGTCGGAGATATGCTCGAATCTTCTCTCGGACCAGGAGAACAGATCACCGTTCGGGGATATTGGCCGCTTACAGAGAGGGATCTCTACGATAATCAAAAAGCGTTAGCAACGCATACCGTGCTTGTAGTGTACTCTCATAAACAGATGAAGGACATTCTCCCGATCTGGCCACTCAAGTTAGTCCATGAGTATACGAGGCCATACGGCGACTCACGTTTTACGCTTCTTGAGCTGACCGATGCCAAGTGATAACATCATCCCGGCCACCGTGAGCACCGTCACAGCATTTGCTATCCTTCGAATGGGCGTGTCCTCAAATCGAAACTCGAGTGAGTGACTACCGGAGGGAACTTGAATGCGTATTAATTTATACCGATTCATCGCATTGATCTCTGTGGGCACTCCGTCAACTCTTGCAACCCATCCAGGGAAATAAAATGTATTGAGTTGAAAGGTTGTTTGTTCGGCAGCGCTTACAAGGAACGACTTATAGCTGAAGTCGTTTTGGTGCACTTTTACTTCCGTGTTGGTGGAACGAACCTCGAACGGTTCTTTCGGAATGTTTTTTTCAGATATATCGACAATGCTCGAGAGATATTGAGATTTTTTGAGGGGAACCCCTAATGGAATAAAGTCATATGTACTCATGCTCATGTCCCACTCAATCATTTTCAATGTATACATCGCTTCGTCAGAATCCATAATGTAGCGAGATGGAGAAAAGTACTTTTGGTACTGGACGATTGTTCCGATAATAATCACTGGTACCAAAATCCAAGTCACCCATGGACTTCGCTTGAAAAGTTGAAAGATAAATTGAATACTATAACCGCCCAGCATCGAAATAAACACTGTAGTGAATGTCAGAATTCTCCATGGAAACTGTAAGTACTGAAGCTGTGGAGCCTGTCGCCAAATCGCGCCAGAGTATTGGGTGGTAAGGAATAAACTGAGCACCAGAAGAATACTGTAAGCCAAATAGTTCACGACGCACTCCGCATCAAGCTTCTGTTTAATGAGAAGGTAAACGAATAACGCTAAGGATAATACTGATAACCCGATATGAATCTTCCCCAGCTGAAAGCTCATGCCATCACTCAGTCCTGACGTCGATCCACCAAAACCCCAAGGTGAATACCAGAACTGACTGATGTGAACAA
>CAYZRL010000002.1:0-16428 GCA_964480835.1 uncultured Gammaproteobacteria bacterium | reverse complement strand
GTTTGGACGAGAGTATAGCTACGCTCCACAACGGCTGGGAGCCAAAAAAACGACGACAGGGCTAATCCCAGTAGCCCCCCAATAATCACCCGCCATAGAAATTTGAGTCGTTGCTTCCGAGGACTCAAGAATAATATGAGGATTAATATTGCTACGAAGATTCCGGCTGGTAATGCAATGAGCACATGCGACAACATGAGGAGCGCGAGAGAGAAGCCAAGAAACAATACATCACGCGATTTAGCGGTCTCATCCCTGAGCATGTCGATGGCGAGAAATACATATGGAAGAACTGCTAAAGCGCAGAACTCAGCAAGAGATCCTCGGACATACAGACTCACGGCATGGTACGAAAAAAATGTAAATAACGTTGCCGAAACCAGACCTGCAGATGTCGATCGTATCACCCTTTTCGCCAACAGAAACATACCCGCTGCGCCGCATATGAACCCCGCAATAAACACGGACTTTATTGACCATACGTACGAAAGTCCGAACATCTTGAATAAGAGTCCGAGATAGTATGCTAAAGGAGGGTAAAAGTTAAAGAGGGGATAACCAAACCCAAATCCAAACCAATCAACCCACCTGGGATATATGTTTCCCTGCTGAACTCCAGTGGCGAGTAGAAAAAGACGCACAACGTGTGAACTATCATGCATGGCAAAATACCATGGGTTCAGAAGACTAAAAAATGCAGGAATTGTTATAATCAACGTAAGCAGGAGAAACATTGAAATTATTATAATGGATACGCTAAGCAAGGACGAACTTAAACGAAGGGGATTTATTAGTACCATTAGTCTTTTCTTTCAGAGTGGCTACTCTGCCGTCTTAGGGCTTGTCGCAAACCTCATCGTTACCATTCTTCTCAGTCCGCATATCTTCGGCATCTATATCACCGTCCTTTCGGTTATCGCTCTCCTCAATTACTTTTCTGACTTTGGGCTTGCCGCATCGCTCATACAGAAAAAGGAGATGACCGATGACGACGTACGAACGACCTTTACCATTCAACAGTCATTAATCATTACGCTCATCTCGGTTGGTTTTGTAATCACGCCGTTTGTGAGGAAGTTCTACGATCTTCCGCAGGAGGGAATCTATCTCTACTGGGCGCTCCTTTTTTCTTTTTTTGTTTCATCGCTCAAAACGATTCCGTCGGTTTTCCTCGAGCGACATATACAGTTCAATAAAGTTGTCTATGTTCAGGTCATAGAGAACACCTTGTTTTATACCGCAGTCTCAACGCTTGCCATTCTCCACTTTAGCCTGATGAGCTTTACGTATGCGGTGTTGATTCGAGCCGTCGTTGGACTCATTATGATCTATAAAATATCTCCATGGTCGCCTCGCATTGGCATCCATAAACAATCACTCAAGACACTGCTGTCATTTGGCGTACCATTTCAAGCTACTTCATTTCTTGCGCTCTTTAAGGACGATCTTATAACCCTGTTTCTCGGAAAAATTCTTGGCTTCGAACTCCTCGGATACGTTGGATGGGCAAAAAAGTGGGCCGATGCTCCACTTCGAGTATTCATGGACAATGTTGGGAGAGTGCTTTTCCCGGTCATGGCACGCGTCCAAGATGATAAAGAAAAGCTCCGCAGCATCAGTCATAAACTGCTCTACTATCAAACAATGCTCCTGGCGCCTGTACTCGTCGGTATGATGTTCGCACTCCCGATGCTTGTGCGACTTATTCCCCAATACGGGAAATGGGAGCCGGCAATCCCACTGTTCTACATCTTCGCTCTGTCGTCGCTCATTGTGTCGTTCTCTGCACCGTTCATGGCGCTCTTTAATGCACTCGGAAAAGTTAAGATTACATTCTCATTTATGCTCCTCATCACAACGATTACTTGGATTCTTACTCCAATCATGACAGCTCGATTTCATCAATATGGCTTTCCCCTTACGCACATCATTGTCTCAACCACATTAGGATTCATTCTCCTCAAGGTGAAGTCGACATTGCATATGAAAATTCTGCCCGCAATCTATCGACCGCTCCTGGCGAGCGCGGGAATGGGCATAGTCTTATTTGGATTTCATACCCTCGTTCCAGCGGTCGACATATTCGGATTTATTTTTACAGCACTCCTTGGAGCCGTAACATACTTTGGGCTTATGACCTATGTATTCCGAACAAATATTCTTCACGAATTACTAGAACTCAAACGAACTCATGTCTGAACAACTTGCAATCATTACCGTCTCGTACAATAAAAAAGCGGTACACCAACTTCTCGAATCACTCGATGTCCCTCATCAACATGCAACTCTCTTTATCGTAGATATATCCGGCAATGTCGACACCTACCCTAACACAAAACATCTGTCGGTCTCTGTTCTCGCTCGACCGAATCGTGGGTACGCTGCGGGAGTGAACGAAGGTCTCAAAGAAGCTAAACGGCATGGAAATCAACTCTACTGCGTTATCAACGATGATACGTTTGTTGCAAAGGACTTCGTCGATAACACGATTACTGCAATCAAACGACATCCCGATGCGCTCATCGGCGGAGCTATTTACTACGCGCCGGGGTATGAGTTCCATCATGATCGCTATACAAAGAAAGACCTAGGAAAGGTCTTCTGGTATGCGGGAGGGTATGTCGACTGGGCACACAGCCAACCCGCTCATCGAGGGGTCGATGAGGTCGATCGTCAACAGTTCAATCGAGCGGAGCGAACATCATTTATCACCGGCTGTCTTATGGCATTCAATTCACAGACACTGAAAAAACTTGGGTACTGGGATGAATCTTACTTTCTTTATTACGAAGATGCGGATTACTGTGAACGAGCGAAACGGAAGAATATCGCACTCGTCTATGACCCATCAATCACGATCTGGCACCTAGTCTCACAGTCGACCGATGGTTCTGGCTCATCGCTCCATAAGAAGTATCAACGGAAGAATTTAGTGAAGTTTGCACTGCGGTACGCGCCAATCAAAACGAAGGCTCACATTTTGAAAAACTTCCTCTTCGGCCTCTGACCTGAGATTCTCGCACGTTCAACCCTCTGCTCATTTTCAAACACTTCTAATACTACCCTCGCAATTTTCTCACCAGCTCCCGGTTGAAATCCTAGCCGACTGAAGCCACGCTCAAAACGCTCGTACACAATGTTGCGCTGTGATTCATCTGTCGTATCTTCCCCGAGATGAAATTTTGCTCTTGCCATGATTTGTACTTCTTTCAGCCGCTTTCCGAAGAATGTAATGAGATGGGTATCAGCACTTTCTATGCGAGATCGAACAGTTTCTTTTACGCTCTGCCAGTAACTCCGACTGTGTTCAGGACTATGACGTTCCATAGTCACCAACTATACCAAAAAATGAGGCTATTTCAATACGGATTACTGTATATATCCTTTTCCTCGAAGCACAGATAAGACCTCGGCGAGTCGATCGATTCGGATGTGTAGATCGGCTTTGAGATCGACTCCTGTCGGATTTTTTAGTACCTCAACACCCTTCACCTTCTCAAGTGGAGTATACGACCCCTTCATCCATTCAAGAAAAAACTTCCCAAACTCCAGGGCGGGAGTCTGAAAGATCGATGCACTTTGTTTGTAGATAACGATCTTCGGAGGGTGCGCATTAAACTGCGCAAGGAATGATGATCGTAACTCCGCTCCTTCACGAAACTGAGGAAGTAACGAAGGATGCTTGCCGGTCCACCGTCCCTTCATGACATAAAACGATTCCTGCGGCTCATATGGTCCAACAAAGTAGTAATCGCCATCGTTCAAGATCTCATCGATAAACTGTGCCGCAGGACCTCCGTTATGAATCGATGGGAACTTTTGCGTGTAAATTTTATACCCCACTTGAAAGGTGTTCGCTGTTAAGAAAATAGCAGTAAACAGGAAGAAGGTAAGCAGAACAAATCGAACTACTCGCTGTAAGTCAGAGAGCCATTCTTCTTTCGCCAGTGTCTCGATCATTTTCCACAAAGAGACAACTGCAGAAATGAGTCCCAAAACCAAGAACATTGCTGATTGATAGTCGGTCTCATGAAATGTCTGAAGACCACTTCTCGGAGCCGACAACGCAACGAGGAGAAAAAAGAGAATGCCGAGGATCCAGTCGTGCGCAAACAAAATTCCAATCAGACTGAGTGTTCCGAGCCCCGCTAATGTTCCTGCTGGTAGGTAGAGATCGAGATGCTTAATCTGTGAGAGGAGTGGGAGGTATCCGTCGAGAAAGTTTGCGATGAGTGTCAGGCTGAATTTGATGGGGTTGAAGTGCGCACCTCGCACATAGTTTGGGATGCTGATGTAGTACTTCGTGTTATATACAAAGTTCGCAAAGTAGAAGTCGCTCCAGGCATTCGTCAGAACAAGCGATATGGCGAACAGTCCATACGGTAGAATCGACCATCCCACTAACTGGAACAGAGCTTTATTTAGTTTCCAATTGAGGAGATGGGCGTGCCACAGATACAGCACAACCGCCATATACAGGAAGGTTGCGGACGACATGACCATACAAAACACCAGCAGTGACGAAACATAGAGCGAACGGACAGAGCGCGTTTTAGCAAACGTCTCTGCGAGCAGAATCCAGAATGAGAGACTAAAGAACAAAACAGCAAGACTATCCGCAAGAAAGAGATGGAACCAGTAATACAGAGCCATTGCGGGATAAACGAAAAAGAACGCCATAAATGGCTTCGTGAGTGCGGGATGATTCTTCTTGATCCAACGGAATAGTACCGCAAACGCACCGAACTGTACCAACGCCCAGAGAAGACGCGTCTTTACGAACGACTGCCCTGTCACAAACAACATCAAAGCTCCTGAATACCAGGCAAAGGGTAAGTGATGGTCCCAGAAGTCTTTGTACGGAAGACCTCCCGCGAGGATTGTTTTCCCTGCAAGGAGGTTGATATATTCGTCAGGGTAGTCGACATACCGACTCGTTACCAGAAAAAGTCCGAGTACAAACGTGAGAAAAAGAATACTCGTTACATTTTTTTTGATGAACATACTAAGTCGTCTCATACTTCATGGTGAGCGATTGCTCTTCGTCGGACAATCAGCACAACTGCATTAATCATAGCAAATACAATCATGACGAGATGCTTACGATCAACATTCGCCTGTTCACCCCAGGTGCCATAGAGCAGGAATGGATAATAACTTACGAGTAAACCAGTAAAGAATATCCAGAGTTCCTTGAGCCAGCGATATCCATACGGGAGAAAGCCAAATAGAACAAGGTAATACCACGCCTGCACTTCCTGGAGAAAGGTAAGATACACCAAGAGCAACAGAACAAATACCAGGATTGATCGGTTGAGCCAAGACGATTTTTTTCCGATGTATACGAATGGAAGTGTCAGATATTTTATACCCCCCGAAATCAGCAACATTACTCTTCCCCAACGTCCCTGGTTCGAGTGAATGAGTTGGATACCGTACAGCGTAAGTCCAACCGCAAGAAGATCATTGTGGTTGTTCATCAATCCTTCAACGAGCACCAGTGGGTGCGTAGCAAAAAACAATCCCCAGCTTCGATTCATCTTCGACAGTGACCAAACGCCAAGAAGATAGCTGAGCGCGAACAGTATTCGGAACAGTCCATAACTGATGATGAATTTGCCAAACCCGAGAAACGATGGAATAAGCGTTATCGGCAAAAATGTAGGTCCATAGGGATAGGTTCGATGAACCCAGTGCATGAAGAGGAGTTCTGGAGCCTGCGGAAAATCCATTGCACGATGGAGATAGGGATTTTGATGATAGAACGTGAGTATCTTCGCATCGAACATGTAGTTAAAAAGGTCGTGAGAAAGAAACGGGTATGCACCAAGGAGTAACGCTGCTGAGATTGAGGCAATCGTAAGCGGTGAATATTTACGGTGATGCTGCATGAACCAAAAATGCGCACCGAAAAGCGCTGCGAGAAGGAGCAGAAACATGACGGTTGACTCTGGGCGATGAAAATAGCCGATCTGCACCATTGCGTTTCTGAACTCTGCCCATGGGCCGATCCTGCTTAAGGTTAGATTCAGATCGATCTGCGTGTATGAGTAGAGAGCACATAACGCTAGTGTAATCACGTAGGCAACTACCATGGTTATATGTTCTATAATATAGCATAATGCCCAGCAACGACGTATCAGTTCTCATCTACGCCTCCAATGACGAACGAAATATTGTTCGCGCGGTGACGAGCGCAAAGCTTCTGAGTCCCCACGTTATCGTAATCGATATTGGGAGTACCGATCGAACCGCTCCCCTTGCCCGATCTGAAGGTGCTCGGGTATATTCCGTTGGACATGTTTCGATCGTTGAGTTTGTTCGAATGAAAGGCATTCGAACTGTTCGTACCGGCTGGTTTTTTATCCTCGACTCGGATGAAGTGATCACCTCTGAGGTTGCTGATGAGGTACACCAAAGGATCTCGTCGACGAGCACCGATCTGCCGTCGATCGGGGCATATCGGGTTCCAAGAAAAAATATCTTTGGTGCAACTACATGGCTGAAACATGGTGGGTGGTGGCCAGACGCACAGACAAGACTTATTCGAAAAGAAGCGCTCACTGATTGGCCGGCAATTATCCACGCGACACCGGTCATCAACGGGCGAATCGAGCATCTTCACCATCCGATTCTTCACTATTCGCATGGCAATTTTCATGGGATGGTTGAAAAAACCATAGTCTTTGAGGGTATCGAGTCTGACCTGCTCACTGCTGCCGGCAGGCCTGCATCTGTGTTGATTTTTATGCGGAAGTTTCTTGGCGAACTGAACCGTAGAATGGTTCTTAGACTTGGATTTCTCGATGGATCTGCAGGAGTTGCAGAGTCGATCTATCAAGCATTCTCAAAGACCATCACCTATTTATTTGTTTATGAAAAGTCGCATGCATTACATTCGTAAGGTTGGGTTGTACGACCCGTATCTCGATGTACTCGGAGGTGGAGAAAAGTATCTTCTTCAGATGCTTGCTACTTGTGAAGACCTCGGATACCAGCCGACGATCTACTGGGATACAGACCTAACTACTGAAATAAAGAACCGCCTCAACATCACCTTCAAACACGTACAATTTGAAAAAAATATCTTTCAAGATGCATCACTCAACTCCTTCCAACGATTTTTAAAACTCAAGGAATACGATGTGTTTCTCTACATTAGTGATGGAAGTTATTTCTTTTCTGGCGCAAAAAAAAACATCGTCCATGCCATGGTTCCTCAACGACATCTTTATCTCGCATCTCAACTCAATCGAGTGAAACATCTCAACTGGCAGTTTGTCGCAAACTCACACTTCACCCACTCGTTTCTTTCACGCTGGGGAGTACGTTCGACCGTTCTCTATCCCTATCTCGACCAAAACTTCCTTGGATCCCCCCGAGCAAAAAAGGAGTCTCTGATTCTTTCGGTTGGTCGTTTTTTTGGAACACTTCATTCGAAAAACCACGAAGCGATGGTTGAGTTTTTTCTCAAGAACGAAAAAGTCTTTCATGGACACACCCTCCTACTCGCTGGTGGACTGAAGGATGAAGATCGATCGTACTTTGACAAGCTTGCAAAGCGCGTCGCTTCAAACGCTTCAATCATATTACGGCCAAATGTTTCGTATGACGAACTCCTGGGACTCTATCTGAAAGCTCGATACTACTGGCACTTTGCTGGATTCGGTATCGACGACCGCAAGCACCCAGAGCTCGTCGAGCATCTCGGTATCACACCGATGGAAGCAATGGCGATGCGCGCGGTTCCGTTTTGCTTTAATGCCGGTGGTCCAAAAGAACTCATTGCGGACGGAGTAAATGGATATTTATTTGATTCGCTCTCGGAACTTCGGGAAAAAATGAGCAATGCAATGCGCAATGAAAAACAAACCCAGTTGGTCGCAGATCAGGCGCATGACTTTGCACAGAAGAATTTTTCCTATGACGTATATCGAAACAATATTAAACAGTTGATTCAATAAATCGATTTATGTTGAGCGTTGTTATTCCCGTTTACAAAAAGACCGACGACTTCGTTGCGAACCTGAAACATAATCTCCCCCACCTCAACGGATATGAGATCATCGTAGTGAATGACGATCCGACCGCAAGTATTCGCGACGTGATGAAACCGTTTCCTGTTCGGCTGATCGAAAATAAAACAAACCTTGGATTTGCAGGTGCGGTAAATGAAGGAATTCGCGCCTGTACGATGCCGTACATTTTCTTATTAAATTCAGACGTACTTCTGTCGAATGCCGACGTTGAAAAAACGTTAAAGAAGTTCGAGAAAGACGATCGCTTGTTTGCGGTAGCACTTGCACAAAAGGAGGCAGATGGGTCAATTGTTGGAAAGAATGAACTGTACTGGTCGCATGGTCTCCTCAATCATCGAAGAGCGCTCGATCTTACTCCTGGCGAGAATGGTTGGGCAGAAGGTGGATCTTCAGTGTTTCGACGAGATCTACTCCAGCAGCTCTCGGGGTTTGACCCGATCTTCAAACCGTTCTACTGGGAAGATATTGAGCTTTCCTATCGTGCAAAAAAACATGGATACAAAATAGTGTTTGACCCTGCGATAGTCGTGCTTCATCATCATGAATCAACAATCGGCACCTTCTGGTCAAGACGGGCAATTGATGTTATCGCAACCAGAAATCAGATCCTTACATCCTGGAAGTTTCTCGGCGATGCGAATATTCTGATGCATTGTGCATATCTCGTCATCCACTCGTTGCGAAGCATTACTTCTGGAAACTTTATATTTGTTGAGGGACTATTGAAAGCGTTGCCCTTTTTATTCCGTACGTCATTTTATACAATTCGATAGTAAACTATCTTGAAAAAATACTCGACCATACTTTTACTTTCCTTTTTTTCAGCGCTGGCGGTAGTACTCCTTGTGATTAAGCCGCAAATTCCTTGTATAAACGCCGATCATTCTGCTTTTGGATATAACGCCTACTCAATTATGCAAACTGGCAAAGATGAGTACGGTAGATTCCTGCCGGTTCGGTTCGCATCATTTGGTGATAATAAGCTGCCGGTCATCTTTTACCTCATCGCGCCCTTTACGAAACTGTTCGGTCTGAATAATTTCGCGATACGGCTTCCGGTACATCTTGTCGGCGTACTTCTCCCCCTCGTGCTTTTTTTGCTTTCTTACAAACTTTTCAAGAGCAAACCAGTTGCTCTCATCACCGCGTTTTTGGCATCCATTTCACCTTGGATCATGACCATGGCGCGCCATGTCCATGAAGCACCACTTGCAACATTACTCATCGCTCTTGCATTGTATTTTTTTCTCCTATTTTACGAGACGCGTAAGATCGGTTATTTTATCTGGTTCAGTTGCTTGAACGGACTAGCGCTTTTTACATACCATATCGCAAAAGTTGCCCAGCCTTTTTTCGCACTCTGGTTTAGTGTCTATACTTTTTTTGGACACAAAATGAATCGGAGCTCAAAATTGCGTCTCGTAATTATTTTCACACTACCAGTTCTATTCTTTTTATACACCGAGCTCCAGATTCCACCTACGCGCATGAATAATCTCCTTTTTTATAAAAATCCAGGCTTTATGTTGACGATTCAGCAAAAACGAGGAGATGGTGGTAACCGACTTCTGAATAATAAAGTCACAGAAGGGGTTCAAGTGGTCACAAAAAATTATCTGAAATATTTTTCGCCAGTCTATCTCAGTTTTACCGGCGACACAAATCCTAGATTTGGATATGACGGTCTTGGACCTATTTCGCCTATAGAATATATTTTTCTGCTAATAGGCTTGTATTATTTGTTTCAACAAAAGGAACGGTATCGGTGGTTGATCGTTTCACTCCTCGCGGTTGCACCGATTCCAGCAGCGCTCGCTTGGACCGATGAGTCTATCACTCGCAATTTCTTAGAGATTGTTCCGATTCTCGTCATCATTGCCTATGGCGTGTGGCAGTGTTATAAAACACTGGATGAAAACCCGAGAAAACGGATTATTATCGCACTCTGCCTGAGCCTCTTTTTATTTTTCCGCTTCACTACCTGGGATCTCTACTTCAATCACTATCAACGGAGACCGATCGTGATTCGCGCAAACGAGTGTGGATATGACCAACTGACTCAATTTGTAAAAGATAATTACGCTCGCTTTAAGTCTTTTTATATCACGAGGGAATACGGACAACCATATATACACCTCCTGTACAAACTTCAGTATAATCCTGATCGATATCATCCTCAGGCGCACCTTACGACCCCCGATAAGTATGGGTTTGGACAAGTTGAATCATTCGATAAATTTATTTTTCATATACCAAACTCGCTCGAGCAAAAAAATGCGGTGTATATCGGCTATCCGGAGGAATTACGGAATCGACCAGACTTCACTAAGGAAGATGAAGAACGGCTTAAGTTTATAACCGTCGAAGGTGAGACGATATTCGCCATTCTCGAACGATAGCTACTTACATGAAGGTATAGACGGTGAGCAGATACAGAAACTTTATCATAATTGGTGCATAGACCGATCTTCGATAGACGTAAAGAAACGAGAGTGCAAGATTCAATGAGAGCTGTAGCACCAACACCTGCATCAGTATAGTTCCCGTAAGCCCTTGCGTAGTGAACAGGAGTGGTACGTTCAGAAAGAAGTTTAGTACGCTCGCATAGATTACTGGAATAATATATCCCTTCGATCCCTTCAAAAGTCGCTCCAGTACAAACCCTTGCGACAGTACCACCTCGGTAATTGCCGTAGCGAGTGCTGGAACAACAAGCCAGAGAAGTTTTTTATCGAGGTAGGGCTGTACCTTTCCAAGGAGCAGTACGGCACCGAGAAATCCAAGCCCGACGACAAGACCAATGAAGACTTCGAGCCATGCAGACTTCGCTTTGAGACCAATAGATGCGAAAAGCTTTTTCTTTTCAAACTTCGTAATGAAGATGTATAACGGAAGAATAAAAAACACCGGCTTTGCGACAAGCTCATCAAACCAGATTCCAAGATCAGCCTTGAATGCAGCTCGATAGAAGCTCCATGCAATCATCGCGATCGCCCAGATATTCAAGACTCGTTCGGTGTACGACAACTTACTTTTCATACCGCAAGAATTATCTACACTCTACAAGAACAAAATCGTGTTTGCAAGAAGAATTAATAGGTTATTCTCCGGAGTCCAATCTTGAGCGCGCGAGATATCTTATACAACGTTCGGAGTGAAGGATTCACCTTACCCCGTTCAATACGCGTAATGTATGTTCGATCAATATCTGACATAAACGCAAGTTCTTCCTGGGTATATGAACGCAGTTTTCTTGCTCTGCATATTCGCTCGCCGATACGCTTATAGTAGTGGTTTCCTCTCATCATCTACCACGATAGGTTAGTTCATTCTTCTTGTCTGTAGATTATATGCTACAAAAACCATGTGCCAGCCTATAGAAAGGCTCTGAAAAAGCTGAATTACCACGCAACCGGTCGATTATTCAAGGAAGTCTTTTAGCTTGCGTGCTCGGGTAGGATGTTTGAGTTTCCTGATTGCCTTCGCCTCGATCTGTCGGATACGTTCTCGTGTAACCTTAAATTCTTTTCCAACCTCTTCGAGCGTTTTCTGTTTGGAGTCCTCGAGACCAAATCGCATCAAGAGAACCTTTCGCTCGCGTGGAGAGAGTGTGTCGAGCACTTTATTCAAGGCGTCCTTGAGAAGCTCCTTCGCTACCTTGTCGTATAGAGTGGGTTGGCTTGAGTCGGTAATAAACTGTTCGAGCGTGGTTTCTTTATCATCACCAATTGGAGTCGAAAGAGACTTTGGTTGCTGCGAGATTCGCATCAAGTTTTCTACCTCTTCAACGGTGATTTCCATGTCCTTTGCAATTTCTTTGAGCTTCGGGTCACGTCCAAATTTTTGTGTGAGTCGTCGTTGTGTTTTGTAAAAACGGTTGATCTGGTCCACCATATGCACCGGAATACGAATTGTTCTTGACTGATCTGCGATGGCACGAGTGATTGCCTGTCGAATCCACCATGTTGCATAGGTCGAGAATTTAAATCCTCGTCTCCAGTCGTATTTTTCAACGCCTCGAATCAACCCCTTGTTTCCTTCCTGGATTAAGTCGAGGAAAGACAATCGTCTTCCAAGATATTTCTTTGCGATCGATACCACAAGTCGAAGATTTGCACGAATGAGTAATTCCTTTGCCTCTTCATCGCCTTTTTCATACCGTTTCGCGAGATCAACCTCTTGCTCAAACTTTAGCAGTGGTGTTTTCCCGATTTCCTTTAGATACTTTTTGATGGGGTCAAGTGACTCACCGTGGCGGGCGGTAATGAGTTGTTCAATCTCTCGCTCAATCTCTTCCGCTGATTTTTTTGCATCCTCTTCCTCTCTCGTTGAGACGGTCTCGAAGATATCGATACCACGTTGGAGTGCCTCATCAAAAAAAACATCAATATCACCGATGTGATTTTCCGGCTCTGGGTAGATCAATAAAATATCGTCCTGAACCAAAAAACCATCTTCTTCACCCTGATTGAGCAGCTCTATGAGAGATTTAGGGAGTTTGTGCTTCTGCATAGCTTCAATTTTATAACAAAGCGAGCCTTTTTTCCACCTCTGTTAATCCTGTTGTCAGCTCTCCAACCGCTTCATTTTGAGCCTCTTCTGTGCCTGAGCTGAGCACCTCCTGAATTAGTCGCTTGTACATAATTCGTTTGAGCTCTAGCGCTACCTTCACACTCTTTTCATCTCCAAGACCCTCTTCATACGAAGCGAACAGGTACAGCTCGTCAAATACCGGAACAAGCTCAGGAGTAAGACCCTGGGCAAACACCTCACTTGTCTGTGCTGGATGATCTTCATGAAATGTGCGGTACCGGACAAACAATGCTCGGTACGCCGGAACTGTAAACATTCGCTCGTCGATCTCCTTAATGACCTCGTCATATCCCTCTCTTTTTTGCAGTACGCTCCCGAGGACGTACTTCTGGAGAGTGAGATCGCGCGACGACTGCACCGGACGCTCCGGCGCTCCTTCCTGTTTTCTCGCGTGTCGGAACGATGTCTTCCTCGAGTACATCGTTTTCTGCACGCTCTCCTCACTGATACCGAGGAGCTCCGCTGTTTTTTTTATGTAATGTGACTTAATCACAGGATTCTGAATCGTTGTGATGTAGCGCGACATTTCTTCAGCGATCTTCTTTTTTGCAAACGGATCATCTCCTGAGCTATGCTTCAGAAAGGACTGAAGAACAAAGTCATAGATGGGAACTCGGTCAGCGAGGGATTTCTTGAATCCGGGGAGATCCTTCCTCACCGCTTCATCTGGATCCTTTACTGAGTCAAGCGACATGACCTCGATCTCAAAGTCCAGTCCCTCTGCCTCCTGTGCTCCTCGTTTCACCGCTTCGATACCGGTTGCATCCGCATCAAGAGCAAACACAATCCGTGTGGCATACCGTTTCAAGAGCTGGAGCTGTTCTTTTGTAATCGCGGATCCTTTTACCGCAACTACGTTTTCAATTCCGTACTGATACGGTGAAATCACATCAAACTCACCTTCAACGAGAATCGCGTACCCTTCTTTTTTGATAGCTTCTTTCGCAGTGTAGACTCCAAACAATGACTCTCGCTTGTGGTAGATGGATGTTTCCGGAGTATTTACATACTTCGAACCCGGATTATCTTTCTGTTCTTTTAATACCCTCCCAGAAAAAGCGATGATATTTCCGCGACTATCTTTGATGGGAAATACCAACCGGCCACGAAATCGGTCGTACCGTGACCTTCGTTCTGTCAAGACAGTGAGACCAACCGTATCCATCTCCTGGACAGTCACGCGCTTCTTGAGTAGGTAATTCATCAGCGAATCCCATGAGTCTGGTGCGTATCCGATCTGAAATGTACTCGCTACTTCTGATCGAATACCTCTCGTCTCAAGATAGGTACGCGCCGTTGCTCCGATCGGTGTCTTTTCAAGTACATATTGATAATAGTCAGCTGCCAGCTTGTTGATGGAGTAGAGCCGGTCCTTTGACCGTAACCCTTCGTCGTCGATGTTGGAAAACGAAATGTTGAGACTGTACCGACGTGAAAGCTCTTGAGCCGCTTCAAAGAATGTCAGTCCTTCCATCTTCATTACAAACGAAATAACGTCGCCTCCCTCGTTGCAGGATCCAAAACAATGCCAGATTTGTCGGTCGGGTGAAATGAAAAAAGACGGAGACTTTTCTTTATGAAACGGGCAGACTGCTTTGAAGTTGCGCCCCGCACGTTTGACCGGAATATAGGACTGAATTACATCGACGACGTCTACCTTTTTCTTAATCTCATCAGCTACGCTTACCATCGGCACATTGTACCATTCCTCCACCGAAACTTATAGTTTTACCGAACATTCATGAGTTCTCGTACCCCTTCAACACGATTAGCCTTGTAATCTGAAAAGAGAGGTGGTTATAATGATTCATAGCGGTATGATATATATTCACATTGAGTCGCATCAAATAAAGATACTCGCGCTGAAAAAATCTCTCCTTGGTCAGTACGAAGTCACGACCTTTGAAAAGAAACATGAGACAGAACTCCTGAATGAAGGGAAGGTTGTCAATGTTGATGTTCTCGCATCTGCTATCAAAGAGGGAATTACCCATGCGAACGCGTTGTCCGATAAAGAGGTAGTTCTCGTTCTCCCCCATGCATCCTTTGGGTTTATGAAGGTCGATGTTCCGAGTGACATTGCGAATGCCGCGATCGCTACATTCGTCCAGGACAAAGCGCTCGCTACCATGCAACTTGATCTCTCGACAAGTTACACCAACTACATCGTAAAGAATGTTGGGGCTCAAAAACAGGTGTCGTTTTACGCAATCGATCTTGCAACGATTGATTCGTACAACGAGGCGCTCTCGCTTCTCGGACTGAAAGCGCAGAGCATCATTCCAGAAACGCTTGCCATCTTCAAACTTTTTGAAAAAACACTCCGACAGGAGAAAAAAGAAAATATCTGGTATGTCTCATATAGTGGATCTGACCTCAGTGGATATCTATTCGACTCAGGTGGACCAACGCCACAAGCCCAATGGAAAGAAAAGCTTGCCGAAGGACAAAAAATAGAAGAGGTCATGAAGGAACAAACGGACCGATTCGAAACAGACGGAACAAAGCTTAATCGAATCATTCTTTCCGGAAATGCGTCGGACAGTGTGCGACAAGACACGTTCACAAAGGCTGTTGGCGCGTGGACAAACCCACTCAAACGAATCATTCCCAACTTCTATGATATCTATCTCAAAACGCTCGTGATCCCGACCGGCACGACCTTCCCAATCCTCAGTTTCGATGTTTGTTTTGGGGCATTTGTCTTTATGCAGGAGAATAAAGAGTTCCAGCTACTGAAGAATCCTCCAAAGACCGCGAAAGGAAAAGGACTTTCACTTTCAATGCCGAAGGTGCCATTGTTCCGAAAGGAGCTTCTCATCTTCCTCGTTGCGTTTGGACTTTCGTTTGGAGCGTTTTTTGCAGTTTCGAGAATGAGCAATACATCGCTCAAACTACCGACCATAACCCTCCCGGCGATCTCAAATCCATTTGCGAGGGTGAAACCTACACCAACTACAGCTCCTACCGCGACTCCAACGCCAACTCCGAGCTATGAGAAAGAAACACTCAGAGTTAAGATCTTGAACGGTGCTGGGACCCCGGGTATAGCGAGCACCGCAAAGAAGTTACTATCAGACGGTGGCTTCAAAGAGATCGTAACGGCAAATGCCGACAACTACGACTATACAACAACGGTCTACCAGGTCAAAAAGAAGTTCAAGGGTGTTGAAATCGATCTTACCGCAGCACTCGATGGGAGCGTATCGAAACCGAAGATTGAGACACTGGACGACGAAGATACCTCCGACGTCATCGTAATCTTGGGATCAGATTTTAAATAATGCAATCGAGATGAAAGCTTCCCGCTCAACTCGTCTTTCAAACGCCGTAAGTGCCGTAAGCCTTGGTCTCTTAGTAATGATGAGCCTGTTCACACTCGCCCATTCACAACCGTCAACTCCTTCAGTGCTTGGTGCGATGACGATTCAACGAACCATTTCGATGGGTGGCACTTCATACTCCTGCACTGCAGTGAACTGTGCACAAAATAAAACAAGCTCGGACTGCAGAAATAGTTTTGACAATCGCGGAAAAGGCGTCTGCTACTGGAATCTCGGCAAATCCACCTGCACAGGTAGCCAGATCTACAAAACGCCAATTACTCCGTACGGGAACCTCAATCTGCAGATTCGAAAACTGAACAAGGCAAATGACCTGAGGACTCCCGAGCTTATCTGGTACAACTGCCGAAAGCGCTAATTCTCGCCTTGACATGACACCGAAGAATAATGAATAATGATCTATCATGAAGTCTTCACACAAGAACTCTCCTCTTCCTAATGTATTCTCTGGA
>CAYZRL010000001.1:0-49531 GCA_964480835.1 uncultured Gammaproteobacteria bacterium | reverse complement strand
CCTATCTGTTAAAGTGCACGATCAAACAAAGAAGAACTATATTGTATTCAATTTACGAACGAAAGTCAATGAGAATTTTCTACCCGGAACGATCTTATGGGAGTTGTATGCGAAGTCGTTGCACCTGCTCTGCCCGACGGCTCACTTTGAGGATTCCGTTAATGGTAGCATGCTGCCTCTGCTCCGCAATCTTCACCGGTAGATTGAGCTCTTTTGTGAAGTACTGCTCGATCTGAGGAATGTTTGCGAGTCCACCGGTGAGTAACACTCCGTTTTTGTAGAGCTCGTCAACAACCTCAGGAGGTGCAAGCTCGATGACCTCTTTCATTGCGTCGAGGATGTGGTTAAACGATGTGAGGAGCGCTTCCTTAATATCTGCAGAACGTACCTTGATGGACTTCGGTAGTCCTGTCTCGAGAGACTTACCCCGAACCTGCATCACCTTTTCTTCATCTCCGAACGTGACAAGCGTCTTCTTCATTTCCTCGCAGGTGTTCTCTCCAAGAACTATTCCATGTTTAAGGTAGAGATAGTTATACACAAGTTTGTTCATATGCTCTCCAGCGGTATTCAGTGTTTTTTGAAGTACAACGCCTCCACCACTCAGAATAGAGATCTCAATGAGCCCTCCTCCCATATCGATAATGCACACGGGATGATGAATGAACACATTACATCCGCATCCGATACCGGTAACAATCGCCTTTTCGTAAATGGAGACCTCTGAGGCGCCACATTTGTACAGCACTTCCTCGACCGCTTTCTGCTCGATCTCTGTTGCGGTTGATGGAACGGCGGTGTGAATGTGGAGTCCTGGTTTGATGAACGGATATGAGTGAAGATAGGGTGCGACCGCTCTACTCATATTTTTCTGCACGAGCGCCACTGACCCATCAAAACTCGAGATAACCGAGTTTACCATCGGTTTCTCAATCTTGATGTACTCCGGGACCTTCCCAACAATCGATTTTGCTTCTGATCCAAAAAACACATATTCATTTGTCCGGAGGTTACGCGCTGTTATCATAGGCTCATCGAGATTAATTCCCTTATCACGAATGCCGATTCGCATCTGAACGGTGCCAAGATCGATGGCCACATTCATTGAGCTGAGAAGAGGAACGCGCACTTTTTGAATTTTTTGTATAAAATGCATTATGCTTCGAAAAATTGGTCGATTCATTTATTATAACCTGTTTTTCCTAACTCCCTTACTGGTTCTCTCATCCACTTCGGAGTTGTTTGAGCTGAACAAAATGAATATGATCTATGCCTCGTCGGTAACCATCTTCTGCATCATTGCATTCTCGATGATCCGAACAAAAAAGATAGTAATTCCCCGACTCCCCTTTCAGATACCATTTATTACGCTGCTCACGATTACGTTCCTCTCATTTCTTTTCTCGATCGATCGACATATGTCATGGTTTGGGTACTATGGACGGTTTAACGGCGGAGTTCTTTCACTGGTCGCGTATGGTGTACTCATGTATGGAATTGGTTATTTTTTTACTGCACGTGATCTGCGCGCTATCCTCTCAACCATGCTCATCTCATCTACGGTAGTGATGGTATGGGGTCTCTCTGGCTTCTTTGGTCATGATCTTTCATGCTTGGTGTTCACGGGACAGTTTAATAACAGTTGTTGGACCGATCAGTTCCGTCCTGCAGAGCGAATGTTTTCAACATTGGGTCAACCAAACTGGCTCGGTGCGTACCTCGCAGTCCATTTCTTTATCGGCGTGCACGGGATTCTTTCTGACCGATGGAAACGATGGTATATCGGATACGGGTACCTTGTATTGGTAGTTGTAAGTCTGCTCGCCACCAAGTCTCGTTCGGCACTTCTGTCAGTTGGTATCGGGCTCATCGTTTTTGGCCTCGGACTATATAAGATCAAGATGATTGCCATTCTCCGATCTCAAACGAAGTATATGTTGGTATTTGTCGCACTCTGTCTTGTCGCGATGGTAACGGTAAAGACCGGATTTGAACGTGTCGACTCCCTCATCACACTTTCTCGACCGTCTTCCCCTGCGCATTCTACGGTGACCACTCCCCGTCCATTATCGTCCGAGGTGACAGAGTCGCTCGATATTCGCAAGATCGTTTGGATGGGTGCGATTGATCTGATGAAACGCTATCCAGTCCTCGGAACAGGACCAGAGACATTTGCAATTGGATATACTTTTACGCGCCCGAATGCGCATAACCTCACCTCTGAATGGGACTATATCTATAACAAAGCGCACAACGAATATCTAAACCTTGGTGCAACGACAGGAATCATTGGTTTACTCGTGTATGGAGCATATCTGCTATCTGTTCTATGGTATTTCTGGTCCGTTCTGCGTGACGACTCACAGCAAACGCAGCTGTTAGCGGTCTCATTTCTTGCCGCGTTCGTCACTATTCTTACGACAAACTTTTTTGGCTTCTCTACCTCGGTGATTCAGCTGTATTTCTTTCTTCTTCCGATGATCCTGCTGGTCTCGAGCAATCGTGGGGTTATCGATCTTCTGGGTCGAGCGCGCAGCTCGTCGTTTGCGCCAATCCAAAAACTGCAGGTCGCCTTCGTCGTCATACTTTTTCTCTTCTGTCAGTCATGGCTCTTTATGTTCTTTATCGCGGATATGCAGTACGCCCAAGCACTTGTGCATGAGGCTAACGATGATATTGTTACGGCGTATCAACATCTACATACGGCAGAGTCCCTCCATCATGAACCGTTGTATCTTGATAAGCTATCCAACTACGAAGCGAACCTCGCGCTCATTGCAGCATCTCAAGGGAAGAACGATATTGCAGATCGATCGCTGCGTCAGTCACAGCTCCATGGTATCGCTGTATTAAAGTCGTCTCCGTATAACGTGCAGTTCTGGAAGACCAATACAAAGAATAATCTTATTTACTATCAACTTACCTCGGATCAGCAGTATCTCTTTGATGGTCTCAAGTCAATTCAGACAGCAATGTCTATTGCGCCAACCGATCCTAAACTTCCCTATTCTGAGGCGGTCTATTACTCGGTCCTTGCAGGAGAAGCGAAAAAAGCCGGTGAGCATGATCAGTATCTTGCGCTTGCACAGAAGAGTGTTACGAAAGCACTCGTGTTGAAACCAAACTATACAGCGGCAACTGATTTACGAGCGAAGCTTGCTAAGGAGTAACATTCGAACTAGAAACGCCATACTTACAGGTACTTCCGCAGGTTGTTCCAACATAACCATTTTGATTCACCCCTGTTCCGTTATCGTCGTTGCGCTCGAGCGTAGAATAGAGTTGATAGGACTGACCCGTATTCTCCCGCACATAGTCATATACATTACTCCCCCCTGAAGGATCTGTGGGGACAGTCTTGAGGTAGCATGTTGTTGTCGACGCGCACAGATCGGCGGCTGTAATGGTTGCTGGATAGACTGAGTTGTCACCGTAGTATGATTCGAGTCCTTTTTGGATAGTGCTTAAGTCTGCTTTTCTCCGAGCATCTCGACTTCGCTCAATTGTTGTAGTAAAGTTGCTGATCCCGAGTATTGATAGAATTCCAAGGATTGCAGTAACAACAATAACTTCAATCAACGAAAACCCATCTCTCATATCTTTACAGTACAAAAAAAACCGGCTTTGTTCAAGCCGGTTTTTTAAACTATCTAATAGTTTGATTGTCAGAATGCACAGTAATTGCACGTTGTGCTTGCATTTGTGCAGTTAACCGAAGTGCCAAGAGTTGCGCACGTTGCATCGGTATAAACTCCGTTCATACCCGCTGCAGTTGGGTACTGAGTCTTTGTGTTCTTAGAGTTCGGGATATATGAGATGGTGAACGATGCTCCTCCCGCTGCAAGGTTAAATGAAATCAACGCGTCTGGCGACAGAGCAGACTTTAATTCTCCAGATGCCTGAAGTTCAGCGAGTACCGCTGCTCCACAGGTTCCTGCAGTTGCAAACTTTGTTTGACTTGCAGCGTTCGTACAAGGAGCTCGGTATGCTGCACAGTTTTCACTCGTGCACCATGGATAATACAGTTTCGCTGCGTAGTATCTATTAATCGCATCCTTGATCTCACCACTTGTCGTGACAAGCTTCGTATCATTTGCTCGATTAACTTGTTCTACTGGGTCGAGCCCAATAAGAACAGCGACTGCGAGAATGCCAACGATCGCAATAACGATTAACAGCTCCACAAGAGTGAACCCTTTTTGAAAAAGCTTTCTCATATATATGTAATAATAATGTCCCCTACTTTTTGAACTTGATAATACATTCACTGTAATTGTTTCTGAATCTGATGTCAAGATCTACAGCATATGATATAATAATCACATGGCTCCACTACCAAAACGAAAACATTCGAAGGCTCGAAAAGGTCGCCGCATGATTGTAAAGTCAGTTCAGCTGAATAAGCTGGTTGTGTGTGATAACTGCAAAAAACCAAAGTTGCCACATCGACTTTGCAAGTACTGTGGTAAATAATCCGCATATTGAGGTCATCATCGAATGACACACCTCTATGGATAGTCGACACGAGAAACGACGAGAACTCCTCCAGAAGTTGTTTGTTCTTGGATTTGACCAAACGGCGGTTGATCCCGAAGTGTCCCCGATACAGGAACACCTATCAACACTTGACTCGCTCATTCGGAAGTTTGCACCGCGATATCCGCTCGAGACCATTGCGCGAGTTGATCTGGCAATTCTTCGACTTGCACTGTATGAACTACGCATTGAAAAGAAGAATCCCGATAAGGTTGTGATCGATGAGGCAGTAACCCTGGCACGAGAATTTGGGAATGAGAAGTCGTACGCGTTTGTAAACGGAGTGCTCGGGTCGGTGCTCAATGAGAAGATTGAATAATTTTCCACCCAGTATTACTATGATTAATTTTGGAACACTTGAGAAACAGATTGGTGTTGTCTTTAAGAATAAGAAACTGTTAGAAAACGCATTTATCCATCGCTCGTATCTCAATGAGCATAAATCTCGCTCGCTTGTCTCGAACGAAAAGCTTGAGTTTCTGGGTGACAGTGTTCTGTCGCTCATTACCTCAATGTATCTCTACTCTCGGTACCCTACGTTGCAGGAAGGTGACTACACCGAAATTAAGTCATCGATTGTAAAGACCGGCAGTCTCGCAGATGCCGCGCGCACGCTTCAGCTTGGTACCTATCTGTTTCTTTCAAAAGGTGAGGAGGCAGGAAAAGGGCGTGAAAATACTAATATCCTTGCAGACTGTTTTGAGGCGCTCATTGCCTCTATCTTCATCGATAAGGGATTTGATGTTGCATACGACTTTGTCCTAAAGCATCTCTTTGGAAATCATCTCGAGCAAATTGTCGAAACGAAACAGTACCTATCAGCAAAGAGCATTCTTCAAGAGAAGGTGCAGGCTCGCTATAAACAAACGCCCGATTACCGCACCGTACGAGAAGATGGGCCAGAACACAATCGCACCTTTACCGTTTCGGTATTCGTAAAAAATAAAGAGGTCGGCGTCGGAACAGGTAAATCAAAAAAAGAGGCAGAAGAGCACGCAGCGAAACAGGCGCTAGCAACGCTCAAAATCTAACCCTTTCCCATATTTTGTGATATAATAATCGTATGGCAGCAACAGTTCGACTCATGAGACTTGGAAAGAAAGGTCATGCAACCTACCGAATTGTCGTGGTTGATAAACGAAAACCACGAACCAGTTCTTATATCGAAGCAATCGGGACATATAACCCACATGAAACCAAAGTCCCTGCCGTACAGATCAAAAAAGAGAAGCTCGCCTACTGGCAAGGAAAAGGTGCGCAGCTGTCAGAAGGTTTCGCAAAACTTCTGAAGGGTAAAGATCGCATTAACTTCATCTAACGACGCACATTCTTCCCTCATCTTCACTGGAACGGATTTTGTTTCGTAGCGTAAGAATCAACCGGAGCTGGTTGGTTTGTAGACTGTGTATCGATGAGCGAAAACTTAACTTTTTCTCTTAGGTCATTGAGCTCCTGGATTGACGACTGAAAATCCAACTGTTCATTTGCGTCAATGGTCGGTTTTTCATTATAAAAATTAAGACTTAATCCAACCTCCCCTGCACGAAGTGGATCGATCCCAATTCGCTCTGCAGTAATCAGACGGCCTCCGCCGAAATTATACTGTCGAAGGAGCGCGAGAAATGCGTCGGTGTTCCCCTGTCCCGAAACCGTGAGTGAAAGTTTTTTATCACTCGACTTGCTCAAATTCACCACATAGTTATTGATGGAGAAACCAGACGACTGAGATAACTTTTCAAGTGAATAGATCATAGAGAAGTAATCCTCGGAGTCCGGAATCAGTGAAGTAATCAATGCAAGATCTTGATCAATGTCTTGGCTATTTTCACTCACGAGCGATTCAAGAATGCGCTTTCGAGTTTCGAGACGTTGAACCTCGCGGTTCTCTGTATTGAGTGCAGTAGTGCTCCGATTAATATGTGCGATGAAGTACGGTACCAAAAATCCCGATACGAGCATGAGGATGAAAAAGATCGCAAAATATACTGCATTTTGTCGAACGAGAAACTGTATGTATGGCCTTCTTGTTTTACTCATTAATCACCTTAAAAATACCTTTAAATGAAAGTTCATACCTCGAACCTTCGGTCTCCTTTGTGCCTTTGCCGATAAAATCTACGAGATCGAGCGACTCAAAGTTCTGTTTAAACGAGTCTGATTCAATAAACTGAAATGATCGACTCATCTCATCAAAGCTATTGAATGCTAATTTAAACTGCATCGAACGTGATTTATCGATCGTGAAGTCTTTGAGCGTTGCGCTTTGACTGCTCTCTTGGAGAGTCGAAACAAGGAGTTCGTAGTATGGGATAAACCGAGCATCGTCTTTCATATATCCATGATAGGCGTTGAGCTTTTTTGAGAGTCGAATGAGTTTCACTTCATCGGTTTTATAGTTTGCGAGTTGATTTAGAATGCTTTTCTTTTGATTCCGCGCTGATCCAAGTTGGAATGACTGTATGATGAGAAAAATACCAAGACCTCCGACAATGAGGAATAGCACGACGCTGTATACCAGAAGAAATGACCGGAATAATCCGAAGTAGCTTTCAATTTTGTAGTAATCCTGTTTACTGGAAAGAAGGTTGATGCGAGTTTTCTTCATGATGGTTCAAAATACAAACTACAACTCCCGCCACTATACGAGATTCCCACCAACCGTTGTGATAAAGTATGGAAGCTGATTTTTAAAAAAGTCGACCATATTATTTTTTTCAAAGTACGGATAGATATCGAGCGTTGTAACTGGGATCCCAAATGCTTTTGAGAGTAATTTATCAATCTCGAAAAATCGTAACGAGTCCTGCATGGTGAAACCTCCTACAAGCGTCAGTCCGTAGGTGCTGTTCATGACGTTGATTGCCTTCTGAATCTCGGTGAGGAAGTCTTTCATCGCGGGTGCAAGTACCGTATCGAGCGCATAGCTCGCATTTTTTGAAATACCTATGGTCTTTAATAGTTCGTCTGCCTTACTCGCTGGAACGTTTAGATTGACCTGAATTTCTTTTAGGAAGAGTGATGTTCCGATATTGAAGACATGATTGTAGTTTAGAATCCCGGTCGACTGATCGAAACAGTAGACCGTTGTCGAGTTATTCCCCATATTAATCAGTACAACCGCCGGTTTGCCGGATGTCGTAGCGTTCTTCCGAAACAGTTGTGTGCTCACACGGGCAATCGCACTGATCTCGGTCTCAATCGCTTCTGGGATAAGACCGATCTGTTCAATCAGAATTTCAACCCGATGAATAAGCTTTTTCGGAGCAGCTGAGATAAGTGCGAGGAGCTTATTTTCTTTTTGATTCTCGTACACAACCTCGATGTCAATATTTGTCTCGTCAAGAGGCATTGGTATGAACTGATCTGCCTGATATTTAATTGCAGAAAGAAGTTCCTTTTCATTGAGTTTTGGCATTTCCACAAAACGACTGAAGGTGTGTGCGTCCGGGAGGATAATGTGAGCCGCTCTCTTTTTTATATGGAGTTGATCGACAACCTTCTTAATACCATCACCAAGTTTCTGAATCGAGGTTTCGGTATCGCTTTTAAAGAAGAGATCGTCAGTGGCGACCATACCCAGCGCATCTGCAACAAATTTATTGCCCGATACATGGATGTCGCCGACCTTCGTGTAGGTTTCGCCAATGTCCACCACGAAATAATCTTTCGCCATGCTCCTACGCTAACAATAAATTGGTAATAGAAGTTGCTTCTGCGGCATTTCCTTCAGTATCTCTTTGTAGGATGAGCACCTCGAAGCAGATGATCTTTCTTAGTGATTTGCGAAGTGGTGCCATACTTAAAAGTATCAAATTATATGATCGATCGTCAACAACAGAGATCAGTGGGCACGAAGTGTGATTGTGGTTTGATAGGTAAGAGAGACGTTATTGACAGGCTCGGTAAGGGTGTAGGAGATGGTGAGAACAGGGTTCGAATAATCAGTTGTTCGTGAGCACCCGATCGAGATCGCGCTCACAGACAACGCAGTGCTTGTAAGTTGCGTGGTTGCAGCACCCGTTGACTCATACTGCAGTATTGTCCTCGACGTCCCTGCGTCGACCGTGGTACTGTAGCCAAAGTAAGACGATGCGAGTGTTGATTTCTGGAAGTAGACCTTCGTATTATTTGACGAGCTTGAACCTGCGGTCGTACAGAGGGCGCTTGGAGATGCTAATGTGCCGTTGTAAACCCCTCGAGCATTGTTGCGAATCGTTGTCTTCATATGGTTGAGGACAAGATCTCCCTGTCGTTTTACTGCTTGCAATGCGATAATTCTTCCTTGTTGGCGGATTAATGTATAGGTGAGACCAAATAAGGATGGAATTACGAGCGTAACGATCGAAAAAACCACGAGAAACTCAATCAATGTAAATCCACGCATCCAAGATTTGTTCGACTCCGGTTTCCATGCTAATTTCATAGTGCTGTTGTTATTCAATTTGCGCGAAGACAGTTCTAATGGTTATCGACTGGATCTGACTCGAAAGTCCAATCCAACTCACCGTTGACGCCGCCTCGACATTCGAAGCGCTGGTTTGGAGCGTTACGGTTCGATTAAATCTACCATCAAGACTGTATGAGCCGGTCCCCGTGGTTTCGCACGCACCGGAACTTGGCCAAGAAGTGATCGTTGCAGAACTAAAGCAATAGCTCTGGCCCGATTTCGCTGAAAATGTAGTCCAGTCCGATTCTTTTTGATTTCGGAGCCACTCATTTACCTCGTCTGCATAGTGCGTTGCATAGACTTTGTTTTCATTTGTTTTCATGACACCAAGTGAGTATGCAGAAACCGCGGCGGCAACCACATAGAAAATAGAGACGATCGCGGTGAATACGAGGATCTCGATGAGTGTAAAACCGCGTCTATTTACGGACATGATGGATTCGATGAACTCATAACGCCACTCGTAATCGTAACGCTCGAGCATGTGTTGTTCGACGTATTCTTAAAGGTTATCGATGCGTCAGAGGCGGGAATACCGGTAAGCTTTGGAAACAGAACTGAAGTAGATGTGAGAAGTATGACGTTCGTGTTGGATGGGTCAATCGTATAGCTCATCGCGCCATAGGTAGAGGTATTTGATGGGTTTGAGTCCTGGGAACACTGACCTTGAAGTGTATATCCCCCACTCGCAGTAGTTGTAACGAGTATTCCACTGAACGAGTAGTCAACCGCACAGAGGCCCCCACTAACACTCTCCCCTGTAGATGCTCGTTTTTGAGCAAGCGTTAGCACTGCGATGAGTCGTTGCGTCTCACTTCCTAACTTTGATGTTTCAAGAAAATTATTGTAGGCTGCGATTGAGACGGTCGTGATCAGGCTTACCAAGCCAATAACGATCAGAAACTCGATAATCGTAAATCCTTTCTTAAATTTTGTTTTCATATATCATACTGAACTCGTTTCAGTATCCCATGTAACAACTGGTATCCAGATCCTGAAATAAATTCAGGATAACCTTGACTTTTTCAAGGTCATTTTGCTCCGTACGGACCGAGACAGTAATTACACACGGTAAGTCCTGAACAGGCGCTTGATGGAAGGATGTTGCACGTAACCGTGGGAGGAGTAGATAATAAAGCGCCGATAACGTAATCAGAACATGTTGTCGTTGTATTGTCGCAACCTGATGGGAGCGCGGTAAATTGATAGCTGCTCGATGTTGTAGGGTCGGTCGGGAGCCGACTGATATATACCGTTGGTGCGGTTAGTGTGTTCAGTGATGTAGGATAGTATCCATTTACACTACGATATTGCTCGAGAGCGGATCGAATCTGCTCAAGGTCGAGCTTTCTCCTTGAGTCCTGCCCCTTCTGACGCACATTCACGAAGTTTGGAAGGAGCAGGGTTATCAGTGTTGCCATAATCGCAATCACGACCAACAACTCAACGATACTAAATCCACGCTTACTCAGTTTCATGCCTACTACAACGTTACATAGTTTTTTTCGCAGAGTCAAGGATCGATCGCACTCACAATCAAAAACCCGTAAAGAAGAACTCTGCTGGGATCTGTGGATAGGACTGGAAGAGCTGTACCTTCTTTGTCACCTGCGTCTTGGTGGTCACCTGTGAGGATACCGTTCTCCCCTGTGTAGGAAGTCCAGACTTTGAGATAGAGAGTTTGGTACTCGCTCCTATTGCACGTACCACCAGGAACTTGCTATCAACCCCTACATCTGCAGCTGGTATCGTGACTGCGTGGGGGAAGCTCGTGTCTGAGCAGGGGGTCACTGTGAGTTTTCCTGATCCGGTGATGAGCTCTCCCGCGCCAGGCACATCAGCTACATAGTGTTTGACCTGTGGTGCAGAGTTCTTGACCAGCGCAATATCAAGGGCGGTACCCGCACCATAGCAGACAACGATGTTGGTTGCGGTACTTGCACCAATTGTTGGCGGTGAGCCTGCGGTGTAGGTGCCAAGATAGGTGGTGTAGGCCTCACCGGAGGTGAGTGTTGGCGAGGTGAAGGTATCGGTAGCTGACGTGGAGATGGAGGTTGATCCAGAGGAGAGTGCGGTTGCGAAGTTTCCGGTTGCCAGATCTGAAATCGCCGATCCGCTCTTGAGACTCTGTTCGATCCCTGCCTCAGCGGCCGCTAAGGCCTTCTGATTCTCCTCCTCAAGCTTGGTGAGCTGGGTATCGGTACGGGTAGTGAAGGTCATGGTGAGTACCACGGTCAGGGCTACCGCCATGATCATGACCAAGATCAGTAACATCTGTCCTCGTTGGTGGTTACGCGGGTGATTAATGTAGTGGTTGTAGGTATTCATAGTTGTCTTCATCATTACTGTACCTGTTGATAATCTGACTTCACAACAGAGATTCGATCAATGAGATTAACATAGTGTGTTGGATCAAAGACGACAAACAGAGACGGTGCATTAAAGGGTGCGGACGTTCTCACACGAGAGATCGCGGATGAGGATCCGGAGACCACATTCCCCACAATCTTCAACGGTACAGCGCCTGTACCAAAGTTGACTGTGGAGGCGGCATAGAGACCGTTGACCTGTGTGGTTGCGTCTGCGAAGGTAAGGGTTCCGGTGACGATGAGGGCAAAAGGAGTATTGGCGGTTGTATTCAAGGTTGTCTGACCGACTGCACCAACGGTCACATTCCCCTCAACCAACAGGACCGTTCCTGAGGGAATCGTGCTTGTTGGAAAGGAGCTCTGTGTGAGAGTGAGATCGCCGGTGTAGAGGTAGGTGGTATTGGCAGTTGTGACCCCGTTGAGGTTCGTGTTGATTGCGGTATATGTCTTTTTCGACTTTGCATACGCAACAAAGGAGGATGCATTGAAGGTACCGGCAGACACACTATCCCGACTCCAACCAGTGGGTGAGATCCTTGCATTGGTAAGTGAGGTGGTTCCCTGAGACAGGACCACTCCTCCAGAGGAACAGGGAACGCCACTACAGTAAAGATCTTGATTAAAGTCATTGCTGGTTGTGTCATCTGCGTCAAAGGGGGTCAAGGTTGCGGGATAGATGAGGTCAAGGTTACCGTATTTGTAGAAGGAGGTGTTTTTGACCTTAAAAAATGGTGTTACCGGTGCACCGGTTGGTGTGGGGGTAGGAGTATTGGTGGGTGTTGGAGCACAGGAAGCATTCACGGTAAGGTTGAGTACGTTACTTTCTGCGCCGTTAAAGACCCGAGCATAGTATGTTGTCCCGACCACAAGCGCAGACATAGCAGGAGTACCGGCAGGTGAGGCGTTAAAGCCGGTTGGTCCGGTTGTTGTGGTGACCCCAGCGGCAATGGCCTTGTTGTAGAAGGAGCCAAATGCAGCGTCAGTTGAGAGATCTGCATAGGTTACATCGGTTCCATTACTGTTCCAGGTGAGGGATATCTCAGGAGTTGAACCTGCACAGGTCTGTGTCATCGTGTTCAAGGTAGGGGCTGTTGGTTTTGGGTTGGAAGGACAGGAAGCGCTTGCGTTACAGCGCGTTTGTGGTTGGCAGACAGAGGGCGCAGTTGCGGACGTTCTCCTCTGACGCATCTGGTCCGCAGTACAGGTTACTCCATCCGAAGTTCCACCACAGCCTTGATCTATATATGAGGTGTAAGGACAGTATCTACACGTATAGTTGTCGACGAAGCCAGTATTATCTAGCCATGCCACGCTATGTGTATCGCATGTACGAGTAAACGTAACACTGTCACATGTGCCAAAATAACAATCTGTATCTCCTCTATATACCGTACATGCTGGAGAAATCCCGAGCGCAGCTGACAGCGTATTATAACTACATGCCTTTGTGACACTGCTACTGCTATATGAGCAGCCGTTGAGGCAGCCCTTATTGCTCGGGCACGCGCCGTATCTGGCAGTTCCTTGATAATATGTGTCGCCACAGGACTGAGCATTAGAGAGTGATGGAAACAACAAGAATACTATTAATAGCAAATATCCTGAAAGCCTCCGAACCATATGGTATCAGTATACCTCATTAACGACTATGCTGTTTTTGAGCGTTAGATGAGTGGAGGGGTCTGCGAGAACATAGAGCTTATCAGCGCAACAGAAAAGGACTGAAATGCCTGTCGAAAGCCGCCGGGAAATCCGTTAATGAGTGACTGTGGGAGTTCTACCTTACCTTGCAGTCCGGGATTATTAAAAATTCCTACAGATTCGAGTTGATCGCTAGGATATGATGATAGGGTGTCGGTTAATTTTCTGCCACTCGCACGATGTATCTCGTCCATGATTGAGATGAGGGTCTGATTTGGTACTATGCCGACTCCTGCGTCTCGGTCGAAAGATGACATTTCAATCGATACAGGCTGTCCAACTCCTGCGTTCAAATACTGAACAGCTTCATCTCCTCTAATCAACTCTTTGAGTCCGCCGGACTGTCCGTTAGTCGTTGTCCGATACTCATTTGGCTTGCCCACGGGATTCCACACATTTATTCCGAATTTTTGATCAAAGCTCCAATTCGGGTACCGTTGTGTATATTCCGAGTCTGGAATCGATGCAATGGTGCTCATTACATATGAATTACCGAAATTGTCTACACATCCAAAAAACTGGAGATTGCCCGTACCTTCTGCTCCAAACCCAACGGGTAATATTCCAAGATTTACCGCTAAGACGGTGCTATTAGCACCGTCGTTTCCGATCGTGGTGAAACCGTCAGGATATGGTATAAAAGTGGCTTTTTCCTCATAATTTTTCAGGTCATCAGGTGTGAGTTGATAGAACTTCGCCATATTTGATTCTAACGTTTCGACCTGAGCTTTTTGTTCTGGTGATGAGAATACTCGTTCTGCGACAGTGGTGGTTGTTTCTTGTATGGATGTTGAGGGTAGGGTAGTTGGGCTAGGGGTTTCGGTTGTCGTTGGCGTGGTTTGAGGGAGTGTAGGTTTTGAGTCTGGCGTTGATTGTGGTGTGCTGCAACCAGGGATACCAAGCACTGCGCCCACACCAACCAAGCCTTTCAGGAAGGTTCTTCGACTGAATGTTGGTTGTGGTCGTTCCGACATATCGACTATAGGTTAATTATAACGGTAAGCGATCCCCTGTCAAGTTACGGACGAAATAATGAATCAAATGTAGCTTTTGCAAAGCGGTGATTGTTGATAACCGACACCGCTAACGAGCCCCCGTTCATATAGGAGTAGGTCTTCCCTGCTACGGTTCCGATTGACTCCCCTTTTGCAACTTTTTTTACTGAGTTCATCGGTTGTTCAGGTTCGAATACTATGTAAAAGATATCGCCGTTCGATGCTTTAAGGTAATGTATCGGGTACTTAATTGGGTCATTGGGTATGATTGCCTGAGGAACAAACTGTACTTCTCCCGAGACAGGTGCATAAACCTTCGTTCCTTTTTTTAGTTTGAATAACGCAATAGTGTTATTTTTAAATGTTACTGTTTTGCATTGCTTTTTTTCAACAACTCGGCAACCCTCACTGAGCATTGATGCGACAGACATGCGAAACGACGGATTCATTACGACGAACGCAAGAACGATGTCAATGGCGACAAAAAAGACAAAGAGCGTTATTAGAAGTTTATTCATAGCTTCTCTTATGGTATGTTGATGAGTTTCGGTTGTCAACCGAACGGCTAAGTTTGAAGGATGCTATCACCGTGCTCGTAAGGAAGATAATGAAGAGAAACTCGGCGTAGGAAGCGAATGAGTCACGAGCCGGTGTGTACGAAATGGTAAGCGCGACCGTTTCCCGCATGTGCTGCGGTGCACGTGCGATGACATTGCCGGTAGCATCGTACGCTACGGTTGGTCCGGTATTTGATACATAGAGTAGCGGAGTTCTGGTTATAATTGCCAATCGACGCAGGTACCGTTCGAGATTTGTCCCTGCACGTGTATGGTCGAATAACTGATCATTTGCCACCGTTATAAAATAATCCGGACGCCGCTCGGAGCGGGTGTAGTCTAATACGAAACGCTCGTATAGTACCTCGAAGCAAGACAATATCGTCACATCTCCAACCCCCGTTTTGTGAATGAGCGGTCTCGATCCTCGAATGACATTCTCTGAGATGGGATAGATCGCACGATACGGTTCAAGGAGTATTTTCTTTGGGTCAAAAATAAGAGTGGTATCATATCCAATCCATCGCTGAAGGTCGAGTGGCTGGTGGGAAACCTTCTCCAGCGTGCCAATCACGATGACCGTTTTGTATTTCATCGCTAATGCTGCGAGGCGCTCTGCGTAGCTAGACGCCTCGTGAAGGATGTCGACTGGTAATGCATATTCCGGTAGCACTACTAGATTCGTGCCTTTTTTCGCAAGGGTTATGATGGTTTTTTCAAAATACCGAAACATTTGGTCAGTTCTGGCAACTCTCTCATCCCAAACCCAATTGAAGTTACCTTGAATGAGACCTGCTCGAATCTTCTTCGTCGGCGATCGATCAGCTCGGAGGAGTATTCCATTTGCGACACTGCACGACAGTAGGGCTGCGATGAATAATGCAACCGCTTTCCCCTTTTGAGTTCGGAGTAAATACCCAAGGAAAAATCCAGTTTGGATAATCAAGAAATCAGCACTGGAACTACCGAGCCACGGAAGTAGCCAGTCGAACATGGAAGGTGGGTACCCGAGAGATAGAAAGGTGCGTAGATAGCCGATTGAAGGGAGCATTCCTACAACCGTACGTACGATTACGTAGCAGTATCCGAATGCAAGACCTGGAAAAACAGGATGATGTTTCCACCGGAGCGCAACCCACGATGCAGATAGAAAACACAGCGAATAGAACATACCGTTGAGAATGATTCCCGAAATATACAGATTTGGGGTTTCCATTCTTGTAAGCCACGACAGATAGACGAATGCAAACACTGCTCCATAACCAAGACCGATAGCAGCGCTTTTTTTAAGGCCGACATCTTTAAAGAGGAAATATAGCGGAAGCGTGAAAATATATATAAATAGCTCATAACCGGGATACGTGCTCAGTATCAGAAGGGTCAGAGAGAATAGCGTAAGAAGTGCGTCTTTATTGCGATCTGCCATTTCGTTCGATATCTAAAACCGTTAAGATGACCGAGTCGATGGCGGTCTGAGGATCAAGATTGTTATACCTCATGAGATTTTGTTGGTACATAATTTTCTTAAGAATGGACGGAGCTGATTGATCAATGTGAAGTCGTGAACGGTAATGCGTAATGAGTGATTGAAGTTTTTTTGGAATGTCGGATTTTGCTATCGTATTCGATGATTTTGCAAAAAATCTTATGGGAGAGCTCTCATGCTTCAGTAAAAGGTCGATTTTTCCATCTTCATGTTCGCCACGGGCGTTCTTCAACGTGATAATTTTCGATCGAGACCGAATGGTTGGAAGGAGTCTAGTTGCATGTTCAACGGACAACACAAATGAGATCTGTTCTTGATGTTCTTCGAGCGTCTTGAGGAACGCATTTTGAGCCTCGAGAGATGCGGTATCGAAGTTTTTGAGATGGAACAGTCGAGGTTCGGTCGTATGATGATGCGTCTCCAGGATGATCTCACGAATCTCTCGGATCGAAAACTCCTTTAGCTCTGGTGAGTATTCGAACACATTGTACGCTGGTATATGTTTCTCACGAGTGTAATCCAGAAGATAGTTTTGGATCCGCTCTTGATCTGTCGACTCAACGATTATTGGAAGCATGTTGGTATTATAGCCTAAACTGCGGAGCGTCGAGTATTGAGTATTGAGTATTGAGTATTCTGTGTTGTATATTGAATGTATGAACGTTGCTCCCAAAAAACTTCTTGCACAGCTGATGAAAAATGCGGTTATTGATCAACAGTCCGCAGATAGGTATGAGCTCGACAGTCTTCAGAAGAATGAGGAAATCTACGACTACCTTCTCAAGCATACTTCTATTCCGAAGCAGAGTATTCTTAAGGCGACCGGCGAACTCATGAATATTCCGTATGTAGATCTTGCGTCCTCCCCCATTGATCCACAAGCACTGAGCCTCATCTCAGAATCGATTGCGAGAAAGTATACCGTCATTCCTTATCGATTTGACTCGCAGGAAGCGACGTTATTTCTTGCGACCGCAGATCCGTACAATACCTATCTTGGAGACTTTATATCACAGAAAGTGAATAAGCGAGTGGTGCTCGCACTTGCAGTTCAAGAGGATATTGTGAAGGCGCTTGAGGTTTCGTACTCGCAGGGACTTTCTCCCGAGGTGAAGGAGGCGTTAAAGGAATATCAACCAAAGGAGCTTCAAGCACAAGAAACGGTAACATCGATCAAAGAAGCACCGGTTGCAAAGATTGTATCGACGATCTTGGAGTTTGCGTTCAAAAGTCGAGCGTCAGATATTCATATTGAGCCGGAAGAAGCTCGAACCCGAGTTCGCTATAGAATTGATGGTATTCTCAGCGAAAAGCTCTCGCTGCCCAAGGTTATCCATGACGCTGTCATATCTCGTATCAAGATTCTGAGTCAGATGAAGATCGACGAAAAGCGTGTACCGCAGGATGGACGGTTTAGTTTTAAGCTTGGCGTTGACGAGGTCGATCTGAGAATTTCGTCCCTCCCAACTGTCCACGGCGAGAAGATTGTGATGCGATTGCTAAAAAAGACCGGTGGTATTCCACACCTCGCCGAACTTGGACTTCGTGGTCCCCAACTCCGAGATCTGGAGACCGCGGTGCTCAAACCGTACGGAATTGTGTTGGTAACCGGACCTACTGGTTCTGGTAAAACCACCACACTGTACTCAATCCTTTCACGACTCAATAAGCCGAGCGTTAACATCGCTACCCTTGAAGACCCTGTCGAGTACCAGATCCCCGGAATCAATCAGGTGCAGGTAAATGTCCAGGCGGGACTCACATTCGCGAGCGGTCTTCGATCGTTCCTTCGCCAGGATCCGAACATTATTCTTGTCGGAGAAATTCGAGATAAAGAGACGACGCAGCTCGCGATTCAGGCAGCGCTCACCGGTCATCTTGTCTTTTCAACACTGCACACAAACGATGCCGCAACCGCGATACCGAGACTAATTGATCTTGGTGCAGAGCCGTTCTTGATTGCGTCCGTGCTTCATGCTTGTCTCGCCCAGCGCATTACCAGAAAGATCTGTGATTCCTGCAAGGAATGGTATACCCCTGTTGATCAAGTGCAGAACTCAGTTCGGACCGTACTGGGAGATTTATTGCCAGCAAAATACACCAACAATGCTCCAATCCAACTCGCACGTGGAAAAGGTTGCGCTGAGTGCAATAAGTCTGGATATCAAGGTCGAATTGCCATCTTCGAAATTGTGAATGTAACTCCTGAAATTAACAAAATGATCATCTCTCATCAGACCGCGGCCGATATCGAGGCGCAGGCGAAGAAACAGGGACTGATAACCATGAAACAAGATGGATATCTGAAGGCGCTAGATGGTATAACGACAGTAGAGGAAGTTCTCCGTGTTGCGGAGGTATAACAATATGGATATTCAACAACTATTACACCTAGCGATTGAGCGAAAAGCATCGGATATTCATCTGGTTCCAGGATACTATCCTGCGTTTCGGATCGATGGAGTGCTTTACCAGATGTCCACCCTTCCCCTCCTAACGCCACAGGTGACCAATCAACTCATCAATGCTTTTCTTACCAATGAGCAGCGTGAAAATCTCCAGGTTAATAAAGAGATCGATCTCGGATTCGAGAAGGATAATAGCCGTTTTAGAATCAATGTATATCATGCCCGAAACTCAATGGGCGCGTCACTCCGTATAATCCCAGCAACGATTCAGACCCTCGAACAACTCATGTTACCTTCATCGTTCAACTCACTTTCTGACTTTAATTCTGGATTGGTTCTGGTAACCGGACCGACCGGTGAGGGAAAGAGCACTACGTTGGCATCGATCATTAACAAAGTAAATCTGAATCGGCAGGCGCACATTATCACAATCGAGGATCCGATCGAGTATGTCTATCCAAAGGCAAAATCTGTAGTGTCCCAGAGAGAACTCCATCAGGATACGCATTCATGGAACATTGCGTTGAGGTCGGTCCTGCGAGAGGATCCTGATGTGGTGTTGGTCGGAGAGATGCGAGATTACGAATCGACACAGCTCGTGCTCACCATCGCAGAGACCGGTCATCTCGTATTTTCAACCCTCCACACGACCTCATCGCCCGAAACGATCAATCGTATTATCGACATGTTTCCTTCTCATCAACAGAATCAGGTACGTTCCCAACTTGCGGGTGTTCTGCGTGCTGTTGTGTCACAACGCCTCCTCCCCCGATCGGACGTGCGAGGAAGAATTCCGGCAGTTGAACTCCTCTATAACTCATCCGCAGTTTCGTCTATCATCCGAGACGGAAAACCATACCTTCTTGATAATGTGTTACAAACCTCGAATCAAGATGGGTTTATATTCTTTGAGCGTAACTTAGCCCAACTCGTAAAAGAGGGAAAGATTAGTAAAGAAACAGCGCGGGCATATTCTCTCAGACCAAAAGATCTTGAAAAATATCTTGTGTAGTTGTTGTGGATTTCCCAACATCGAATCAACGTAATGCTATTCAAATATCGAGCGATCAAAAACGGTAAGGTAGAGTCAAAAACGATCGAGGCAATCAGTCAAGATGACGTTGTGTCCTACTTACGACAGAAAGACTACTTTGTTGTAGATGTGCGGCGTGACCGCGCAGGCTCACTAATTGGTCTTGAAGGTATCGTGAATCGAGTAACGTTCAACGACATCGTAGACTTTACGAGACAACTCGCAATCATGCTAAATGCGGGTCTCACCATCGTGGAGGCTCTCGAAATTCTTCGCAAGCAGATCGTGAAAGAATCACTCCATAAAATTATTGTCGATATCGAAACTCAGATCAAAGCAGGAAATTCGATGTCCTTCGTTCTTCGACAGTACCCGCAACACTTTTCAAATTTATACATTGCACTGGTGAAGTCTGGTGAGGCTTCGGGAAAGCTCTCGGAGATACTCCTCCGGCTATCCGAGAATCTTGAGAAACAACGTGAGTTTCGAGGGAAGTTACGCGGGGCACTGATCTACCCGGTTTTTATCCTATCGGCAATGGTCGCGGTGATGTTTATCATGATCACGTTTGTCATTCCAAAATTACTGGAGCTGTATAAGAACTTTCAGGTTGAGCTTCCGTTTTCAACAAAGATTCTCATCGCGGTCTCGACGTTTTCAGCGACATTTTGGCCATTGATCATAATCATCGTTGTTGCGGTTATCGTAGGTTTTCGACAGTTTCTACAGACGAAACAAGGAAAGACGGTAAAAGACTCTCTTGTGCTCCAGCTACCTATCGTGAAAGGAGTTATCAGAATGGCTGCACTCGTTGACAGCACGCGAACGCTCGCAATTCTTGTTGGATCGGGCGTGTCGATTCTCGAGAGCTTATCGATCATTATCGACACCACAGAAAATGTCGTTTACAAAGAATCATTTGCGAGGGTATATAAAAAAGTTGAAAAAGGACAGTCGCTCGGAGGCGCATTTGGAGATGATATTTTGTTTCCACCAATTCTCACACAGATGACAATTGTTGGCGAGAATACCGGACACCTCGATGATACCCTCACACGGCTCTCGAAGTACTTCGAATTCGAGTCGGAGCTTGCGATTAAGACGATGACAACCCTAATTGAGCCAACAATCCTCGTCATCCTCGGACTCAGTGTGGGAGGACTGGTCTTTTCGATCATTACGCCAATTTACACCCTCACCACGAGTATCAAATAACGTCAGTCTTTTGCAATGCTGGTTACCGAACGCTCCTCAAGCGAAGTACGGATCCGAGGAAAATCTTCCAGTGAGTAGTTTTTCATGAACAGCGCGACCGCCTCACGGGTATGCTGAATGAGTGTGGTATCAGCAAGTGATGCAATTTTTAGCTCGGTGTACCCATGTTGTTTCGTACCATACAGCTCACCAACTCCCCGACTCATCAAGTCGTACTCTGCGATATCACTCCCTTTCGAGTGCGTAGCAAAAAACTGGAGCCGAGGCGACTGAGGAGAGGTAAGGTCGGTTGGAAACAAAAGACAGTATGACTGTCGGTCTCCTCTTCCCACACGACCACGAAGTTGGTGAAGTTGAGCGAGTCCAAACCGTTCCGCCCCTTCAATAAGAATGATGGTTGCTGCAGGGACATCGATTCCTACTTCGACGACCGATGTTGAAACGAGAATATCGATTTCTTTTTGTTTAAACCGCTGCATCACATCGGTCTTCATCGCGGGCTTCATTTTCCCATGGAGGAGTCCTACCTTCCGGTGGGGAAAGATTTCTGCCGCGAGACGTTCGGACTCTTTCTGTGCCGCCTTGGTTGCTGCTAGCGATTCTCGGTCCGACTCATCGACCAATGGGCAGATAACGTATACCTGCGCTCCACCTGCAAGCTGCTCATCGATCCATTGATACGCTGCTTGTCGTTTTTGTGCGGGAACTACCCATGATTTGATGGGGAGTCGATTTTTGGGCATTTCATCTAGGACCGACATATCGAGCTCTCCGAAAATAGTCAACGCAACGGTACGAGGGATTGGGGTCGCGGTCATGGTAAGAAGATGTGGGTGCATACCTCGATTCTTTAGCTCCGCCCTCTGTTTAACGCCAAATCTATGCTGCTCATCGATGATCACGAGACCAACTGATTGAGATGCGAATGTTGTATGAAGGAGCGCGTGTGTTCCGATGATAATCGAGGGAGCGTCCGATGTGAGACTCCGTTTTTTTGTAGATCCGGTAACTAACTGTATCGGTACGGATGCTTGTGAAAAGAAGTCGGTGAAGGTTCGATGATGCTGTTGAGCGAGAATCTCGGTTGGTGCCATAAGGAGCGTACTGTATCCATTCAGGAATGCTGCATACGCCGCCACTGCCGCAACAGCCGTTTTTCCCGACCCGACATCGCCCTGAAGGAAACGATTCATCGGTTTTTGAAGAGAAAGATCTGTGAGGATGTCTTGTATTGCTTTTTGTTGTGATGCGGTAAGGTCGAATGGCAACCGGTCGATGAACGACTCGACGTGCATCATTCGATCCCGAATCGTGAAGGGAGTGCCAACTCTTTCTTCGTTCCACGCCTGCCGCGTAATATGTGAACCCAGTTGTAGTACGAACAGTTCATCAAATCCAAGTCTTGTTCGTGCAATTTTAATTTCCTCTGTGGTAGTTGGGCGGTGAATATACATGAATGCGTCTTTTCTTGTGAGGAGATTAAATTCCTCGAGGATGCGCTCCGGGAGTTGTTCGACTGTGGTAGCGTCGTGTGTAGCGAGAGCCGAGAGCGCAAACTGCATTTTTTCACGGATGGTCTTTGATGAAAGCCCTCCCGTTTCAGGGTAGATTGGCACAAGTTTACCGAGATGGAGCATTGTTTTTCCCTCGGCAATAGACTCAAACTCCTGCGGAAAGAGAACCTTCTTCGATCGATATTCTTTCACTTCCCCCCAGACCGAAAATTGTTTTCCTTGCTGGAGGACCCGCGCAAGATAGCGCTGATTAAACCAGACCAGATCGATCTCACCTACTTCGTCCTGTAGTGTTGCGGTCTGAATCGTAAGACCATTCCGTGCAAACTGATTTTTGCACGCAGTAATCGTTCCCGAGATTGTTACCTTTTCACCGAGTTGAACTGCCGTTGTGCTACTGAGTATTGAGCGATCTTCGTATCTTCGTGGAGCATACATGAGGAGTGATTCAATAGTCGTGATTCCAAGCTTCTTCAGTCGCTGAACTGTCGTTGATCGTGTTGCAGGAAGTCGGTCGATCGATGTATCGAGTGAAAAATCGACATTCATAGATTGCTCACCGGTATGACTTATCGAATCGAAAGCAATACGGGTGCGAGAGATGAGATAATGAGAATGACCGATGAGATCGCTATGATTACCTTAAATAACCGATCCCTGCGCGATGATGCTCCAGTTGTTGAGTCCATGACAGACAGTATACCAGTTCAGAATGGCGAGAATGGTATAATGAACCGTATGAGAATCAGCCGTAAACACCGATTCCTCAGATGGTTTTCTCATCTTCCCCCAAAGCAGAAACTCACCGTCGTCCTCGGCGGTGCAGCAATCGTAGGATTTCTGTTCATATTTCTCTTGTTTGTGTGGTTCGCGCGGGATCTTCCGGCACCCGGAAAGCTCACGCAGATTAATAACTCAGCAACGGTGTTCTACGATCGGGATGGAAAGGTTCTTTTTGAATTGTATAAAGATAAGAATCGACTTCCAGTGAAGAGTGACGAGATTCCTGAACTGATGAAAAAAGCTACGATCTCGATTGAAGACAAAAACTTCTATCGTCATAAAGGTGTCTCTGAGTTTGGCCTAATTCGTGCAGTCCTCTCAACCCTGAGCGGGAGAGGCATTCAAGGTGGCTCAACCATCACACAACAGCTCATAAAGCTCGCCCTTCTCGACTCACAGCGAACTGCCTCGCGAAAAATTAAAGAAATGATTCTCGCAATCGAGATCGAGCGACGATACTCAAAAGACCAAATTCTCGAAATGTATCTGAACGAGATTCCGTATGGTGGAACAATGTATGGTATTGGGTCAGCAGCGAAGGGGTATTTCGGGAAGTCGCCAAACGAACTTTCACTTGTAGAGATGGCGTTTCTTGCTGGGTTACCGCAGTTACCGTCCCAGTATTCACCGTTTATCGGTGTGAAGGATGCTTGGAAACCGAGAACGACCGCAGTGCTTCGAAGAATGCGAGAGGACGGATACATCACCAAGAAAGAAGAACAAACCGCGCTCGCACAGATGAGCCGACTTACCTTTTCTAAACAGAAATTAAGCATTAATGCTCCCCACTTTGTGTTCTATGTTCAGGACCTCATCGAGAAGGAATATGGTGTACAGCTCGAGGGAAAGGGGTTGCGAATCTACACGACCCTCTCGCTCGAAGTACAGAAGATTGCCGAGCAGATCGTAAAAGAGGAGATCGAAAAACTCAAAGGATATAACGTTGGAAACGGTGCGGCAGTTGTACTCGACTCAAAAACAGGCGAGGTACTCGCCATGGTTGGTTCTTACGATTTTAATAATGATAAGTACGGAAAGTTTAATGCAGCCCTTGGTCAGCGTCAGCCCGGTTCGACCATAAAGCCCATTACCTACGCGACCGCATTTGAAAAAGGGTATACGCCATCCACGGTTCTCATGGATGTAAACACCACCTTCGGAAATCAAGGTGGTCAGGAGTATAAACCGGTGAATTACGATGGGAAGTTTCGCGGTCCGGTACAGCTCCGATTCGCACTTGGCAACTCGTACAACATTCCGGCGGTAAAGTTACTCGCACTCGTTGGGGTCCGCGACTTCCTTCGAAAAGCAGAGTCAATAGGAATCAAATCGTTTGCGCCAACCCAGCAAAACATGGATCGGTTCGGTCTCGCAATCACCCTTGGAGGGGGTGAGAGCACGCTGCTCGATATGAGCGGAGCATTCTCGGTCTTTGCTCGAGGCGGCAAGTCGTCTGATGTTCTCCCGTTGAAGGAAGTAAAGGATCATCGTGGGTTTACAGTCTATAAACCGAAAAGAAACTCGTCACAGCAGGTCGTAACACAACAAGCGTCGTTCCTCATCTCACACATTCTGTCCGACAACGTTGCTCGTACCGATGCATTCGGTCCAAGCTCATTTCTCAATGTCGCAGGAAAAACCGTTGCGGTGAAGACCGGTACAACAAATGATAAGAGAGATAACTGGACCATCGGTTACACAAACGATGTTACGGTGGGGGTGTGGGTTGGGAATAATGACAACTCGCCGATGAACCAACGCATTGCTTCGGGTATCACTGGTGCCTCACCGATCTGGCATAACATCATGCAAAAACTCCTTACCGATAAAAAATTCAAATACAAAGACGGTATTATGAAGGAGCCATCAGGAATTAAAGCGCTCATCGTTGATGCATATCTCGGCGGACTCCCGAAGGACGGCTTCCCTACTCGATCAGAGTACTTTATTGATGGCTCCGAACCAAAGGATGTGTCTCCATTCTATAAAAAACTCAAAATTTCCAAGTCGAATGGCAAGCTTGCAAACGATGTCGAAATCCGGAATGGGAACTATGATGAGAAAGATTTTATTGTTATTACCGAAAACGACCCGGTCTCCGGAGACGGAAAAAATCGCTGGCAGGAGGGCATCGACGCATGGGTTCGAGAGCAGGCTGATAAAGGCAATGATAAGTTTAAGTACCCAACCGACACCTCTGACTCAAATGCTGATAGTGTTGGAGTGAGTATGAAAAATCCTTCTAACGAGAGCACAACCGGCAATAACGTACAGGTCAAGGCGGTTTTTTCATCTGGTGCAAAGATAAAAAATGTAAAGATTTATGCAAACGGGGAAGAAAAAAAGAATCTCGATGGAGACCGAAGCGACATCGACGAGACGATCAATCTTCCTGACGGTACCTACGAGATTAAGGTTGTGGTGAAGAATGAAAAAGATAAGCAAGGTGATGCGACGGTGAAGATTGGTGTGAATAAACCGTGGAACGAGTCGCCAACGAGCAGTCCAACGCCATCCCCAACCCCGACCGCAACCCCCTAGTCGCCTGGCTACATAAATTTAGGCTCCGTCATCTTGACGTAAGAGCGCCCGAAGAGCTACAATAAATGCGCCACCTGTATGAGGAAATTTTTCGGTATCATTCTCACATTTTTGTCGGTGATGGTGTATTTTATACTCCTACCAACAACTGTATTCGCATCAACATGGACTACTTCTAGTTTATACAGCCCAGGAGACCGTACCGTGGGAACAAATACAACGATGACACTCGATAGCGACGGTTTTGCGCGAATTATCTATCAAGATTCATCCGACTACTCACTTGAGTATCTGAAATGCAATGATGCTCATTGCTCATCTTTCACACGGAACAATCTAGGATTTATTGCAACGGGGCCGTACGCTATTGTACAGGGACAGGACGGGAATTCACGAATTCTGTACTATGACTGGTCCTATGTTCTAAAGATCCTCATCTGCGGGAATGCTACCTGTACTTCACATACTTCGGTTGACCTTACAACCGGTCAGCATGAGTTTGGATCCCAAGCGTTGTCGATCGGTCAAGACGGATACCCTCGAATCACATTCTCAGAACAGTACGACCTCGACCTGGACGTGGTGACCGGTGACGTTCAATACATTCAATGCACATCAGCAGACTGTAGTACTAAGGTAGAGACCTCAATCGACGGCAGTGAATACTCTGACAACTCGACGATGCAACTTGGCAATGATGGTTACGCACGTATCGCATATACCAACTGGGACGATGCGACACTTCGATATGTGCAGTGTACGAACGATTCATGCTCTACTCGAATTACTAACATTCTTGATACTGGAGATATAGACAACGGCATCGAATTTAATTCTCTTCAAGTTGGCTCTGATGGATTTGTAAGAGTAGCATACCATTCATATCCAAATGTAAAGCTTGCGGTCTGCAGTAACGATAGCTGTTCAAGCCCGACCGTTACCACAATTTCGGCATTAGGAGACGCCGGGAATATTCTCATGCTTCGACTTCGAAGTGATGATATCCCGCGAATCGCATATCAACGCACTCCCGAATATGATCTGAGATATGCAAGCTGTTCTAATCTCACCTGCAGCGCTGTTTCTGTTCAGTCGATTGACGGTACGATGTACTCAGGAAGTTACCAGGGATTTGCACTAGGTTCCGAGGACGAAGGTTATATCGCATATAAGACGAGCGTGGAATCTCTTTCCTTTGCTTACGAGGGGCCAGATCCAACGCCGACACCAACACCCACGCCAACCCCATCTCCAATTGTTCCACACCTTTCCTCAAATGAACACTTTCAACTCATCAGGGATATCAATCCGGGAACTGACTTCTCAGTTCCATCGGGTTATAGCGGATGGTCATCGAGCAAGTTCACACGTATGAACGGAAAACTCTTCTTTACCGCGAGCGACGGGGTGCACGGTCAGGAGCTCTGGGTAACCGATGGTACCGAAACGGGTACCACTCAGGTCAAGGATATCAGTTCGGGATCAGGAAGCTCACTTCTGTCGAGCATGTTCGCCAGCGGGAATATATTGTATTTTTCCGCCAGTGACTCGTCTCATGGGGGGGAACTCTGGAAGTCCGATGGTACCGAGGCAGGAACGATACTGGTAAAAGACATCTTTCCCGGCGCAGAGTCGAGCAATCTCGGCTGGTTCTACGATCTGAACGGGGTCATCATTTTCGCAGCAAATGACGGTAGTGGAGCATCCTATGAGCTTTGGAGGACAGATGGCACCGAGTCGGGAACAACCCTTATTAAAGACATTTACCCAGGCACAGATGCTAACGGTATCAGTATTTCCTATGGACCTCAGTTCATCGAATACAACAGCGAACTCTATTTTTTCGGGAACGACGCCGGTGGAACTGGACTATGGAAGACAGACGGAACCACCGAAGGTACGGTTCGCATTGGTCAATACGAAATAGATCTCACGATACGACCCGCAATCCTTCCAAACGGCATCGTGTTTGCGGTAACTCTTGGTGAATATGGCAATGAGCCTTGGTATAGCGATGGCACTTCGGGAAATACCCATGTGATAACAAATATCAGTAGTGCTGGAAACTCGGTCAGCGACATATCTGACTTTAAGTCATTCACTGGGAAAGTGTACTTCGCCGCAAATGATGATACGAACGGGTATGAGCTCTGGACGACGGATGGAACAGGGGAAGGAACACAGCTTGTAAAAGATATTTCTGCCGGGGCAGGAAGCTCGAATCCAAGTATGAGCGAAGCCGTTGAGTATAATGGTAGATTGTTCTTTGGGGCAAACGATGGCTCCGCTACCGACTATGACCAGCTCTGGACGACCGATGGTACAACCGAGGGAACGCAGTTGGTTAAGGACATTGCGAGAAACTATGCAGGTGCAGATACGACAATATACCTTATCGGGGAGGTAGGCGGAAATCTTCTTTTTAGCGTGTATGACTCAACCAACTTTAATAGACTGCTTTGGAAAACCGACGGTACGGCGAGTGGCACGATACCCCTTTCTTCCGTCCCTATCGCAAGCATTGAAGTAGCCGAAGATCGCTCACAACAAATTTTGAGTGCAACTCAGTTACTCTTGAATGCGTATGACGACACGCACAATTACGAGCTCTGGTCATACTGGGTAGATACTCCAACCCCAACCCCAACGCCTACCTCAGGGCCACCCGGTCCTCGACCTGAAGGCCAGCGGTCTACGACCGATACCCCCACCTGTAACGAACGTGAATTGAGTTCAGTTCCAGATCTGTTTCAGATCACCACTTCCAGGACTTCAGCCACCGTGTACTTCTCCCCGATTTCAGATATTCATAACTACTATCTTGCGTTTGGACGAACCGAAGGGAGTGAGGAGTATGGAACAGATCTTACATACTCTGATACCTCAGGAGTATTAGCGTACCAAATCACTCACCTACAGCCGAACACAACCTATTTTGTCAAACTGAGAGGGAGCCGAGGTTGTAAGCCAGGAAGCTGGAGTAACTCAATCAGGTTCACAACAGCCCGATCAGGATCGCGGTTATTCTACAAAGACTTCATCTCTCAAGTTATCTCAACTTTCTCCAACTCAACAGCAAGCGCGCGAACACCATCAAAACTCGGCACAACAGCAAAAGTTAAAAAACTCAGTTCATGTACCTACACCGTTAGACCAGGAGATAGTCTCTGGGGTATTGCCTCTCGAGTCCTGGGAAATGGCACGCTCTATCGGAAGATCATACAGCTCAACAAGCTCCCGTCGGATGCACTTAATCCTGGGCAGAAATTGAAGGTTTGTTGAGGGAATAGTTACCGACTGGTTATTTACTGAGTGCAGTCTGAATCAGCGCGAGCTCTTGTTGAGCTTCTGACTCGGTGAGATTCTTGTCACGAGACGAGAAGTAGAATCGAATCGTGTGCCGGTCTCCATATGTACCACAGTACTCAAGGTGTGTCAGGAGCTTTGACGATCGATGCGCTCGTTGTTCGATTTCCTGATACGAATGATCGGTTGAGACATTGAGATCTAACTTAATTGTTGCGAATTGATTTATCGGTTTATACGGCACCGTTGTTGTACTAAGTTCGATCAGAGAGAGGAGATCAAAGCTCGCAAGGTATGCCGGCGATTTTAAGCCATTTTTATGTTGGAGTTCGGTCGATAGTTTACCAATCGACCCAAAGACAGATCCATTTTTCGCAAAGTCAATGACCTCGTTCTTAGAAAAAATATGAATTTTGGTGTTTTGTAGTTCGTAGTCGACAATGTGCAGTTCTCTCAAAAGACCTTCTACAATTCCCTTCAGATCTGCGTATGAGGTGTTGGTTGCAATTGCCAATTTGTAGATCTCCTTTGGAAGTTCCTTTGGCTGAGGATAGTAGACCTTTGCAATCTCAAAGAATCTCAGAGGATCTTTCTTTCCTTGATTCTCGCGAATGTTTTTAACGAGTGATGGCAATAGCGACGTTCTCATATACTCTATTTCTTCCGAGATGGTATTGGCGAGTCTGAGATGGTGCCGTACATCGAGATTCATACTCTCGATTAGTTCTTTGGAGACCATTGAGTAGTTCATCGATTCATGGAGACCTGTATGTTTTAAGAAAAGCTTGACTTTTTTCTGGATGCTAAATAATTGTTCTTCAGACTTTGGTTGTTGAACATAGACCATTGGAGGGAGATTATTCGGAAGATTGTGATATCCGTAGATGCGCGCTACTTCCTCAACGATGTCCTCAGGAATCGATATGTCTCGTACACGATGTGGCGGAACCGAAATTTTATAGGTGTTGGTCTTGAGATTGAATAAGGTATGAAATCCAAGATTATCCAATATTTTTTTACATTCCTCATGTTTTATTTTTACTCCTATTCGGCGCTCGATAAATGAGTGGCTCAGTTCAACAACTCCTTTTGCCGTAGGCTTCGGATGATAGTCCCGAATAGAGGAACTTTGTTTCGCGCCGGCATATTCCTTCAACAGATTGAGGGCATAGATGGTGGCGGATTCGGCGCGATCGTCATCGATATTTTTCTCAAAGTACGCAACCGCATTGCTTCGCTTTCCGGTAAGCATTGCGGTACGTCGAACGAGAGCACCGTTAAAGACCGGAACAAACAACACGATGTTCTTTGTTGTTTTCTTTACCGAGGAGTTAAAGCCCCCCATAATTCCGGGTTGATCGATAAGATTTCCGTCACCATCGGCGATCACGATGTCCTTTCCCGGAAGCGTAACCTTTTCTCTATCAAGGGTTATTATCACCTCTCCCTTTTGGCTTTCGCGAACAATCATTTCATGTTTTTTTACCTCATCGTAGTCGAAGATGTGGCACGGTTGCCCGAGTGCAATGCGCATGTAGTTTGAGATATCGATGACATTATTCAGCGATCGTTCATCGCACATCTCGAGTCGGTCGCGAATGAGCTTGGGCGATGGGCCTATGACTACGTCTGAAAGAACTACGGTAACGAGCCTTGATGCAAATAACGCATTGGTGACCGAAAGTTTGAGCGGAAGCTCTGTGCCTTTAAACGTCTCTTTCCACTTAAAACGAAGTTCTGTAAGTGGGTTTTGCTTGAGCTTCGCTTTTTTACCAAAGCGGGGCAAGATCGCCTGTGCTTCTTGTGCAATGCCAAAGACCGATGCCATATCTACACGATTAGAGGTGATCTCAATATCGAAGACGTAATCTTCCCCTATCTTATTAACGCGTTCAATACCAGGGCCGCAGAGCGAGAGATATTTTTGTATCTCATATGGATCTGCATCGGTCTCCAGATATTCGAGAAGCCAGTTATAGGTAATTTTGATGTTCATATATGATTAAAACTGTTCCAAAAATCGAATGTCACCCCCATAAACAATTCGTAAATCATCGATTTGAGAACCCTCCTTCATAGATATAACTCTTTCGACACCCCACCCGAAAGCAAAACCAGAATACTCATCGGAATCAACGCCGCCGGCTTTAAGAACATTAGGATGGATCATGCCTGCACCACCAAGCTCAAGCCAACCATCTTTACACATTTTGCAGCCTTTACCGAGACAGATTCCACACGACACGTCTGTTTCAAAAGATGGTTCGGTGAATCGAAAGTCATACGGTCGGATACGTGCTTCACGTTTGGGACCAAAAAATTCTTTTACAAAATAATCCAGTGTACCTTTCAGATGAGTAATGTTAATATCTCTATCGATACACATTCCCTCAAATTGATGGAACATTGGGGTGTGTGAAGCATCCCAGTTTGGCCGGTACGTTTTCGTAAGATTAATCATGCGAAGAGGTGGCCTACTCTTCAATCTTCTCATTTCTCTATTCTGTCCGTTTGAGGTATGTGGAGTGAGGAGCATTTTCCCAAATTTAGGATGTGGTGGAAAATCGATAAAAAAAGACTCAAAATCATCTCGCGCAGGATGATTTGTAGGCATGTTGAGTGTTTCAAACGCAAATTCCTCCCAGTCAACTTCAGGATAAGACATACGTATGAAACCAATTTTTGAAAATATTTTTTCAATTTCCTCCATTGCATAGGTAGTAATCTGGATACTTCCTGCAGGATACGGCGTACCCGGCAGTGTAACGTCGATCGCCGATCGAGCGTCTTCTTTTTGAAAAAGACTTGTTCGTTGCTGTTCGATACCGGCAATAATATGTTGCTTGAGGGCGTTGACGTTAGAGCCAAATGACTTCTTTTGTTCATTGGGAACCGTTTTTATACTCTGCAGAAGTGCGTTTGCTTTTCCGTTTCTTCCTAGATACGATACTTCGAGTTCCTCAAGTTGTTTTAGTGAGTCACAAGCTACCACAGCCTCATCAAACGAAGCCTGTACCGATGTAATATCCATGGAAGAATTATACTAAACTCCCATCTCATTCCCAACTTGATTGGGAATCCAGTTATCATAAAATCGTGAGTTACTACGTATATATTTTGGCGAGTATGAAAAACGGAACAATCTACGTTGGAACAACGAGAGAATTGAAACGGCGAGTATACGAACATAAAAACGATTTAATTGATGGATTCACAAAAAAATATAAGGTCCACACTCTTGTGTACGTAGAGACTTTTCCCGACATTCGCGATGCTATAGCAAGAGAGAAGCAATTGAAAAAATGGAATAGATCTTGGAAGATTCGTCTGATAGAAACATCTAACAAGTCATGGACGGATATGTATCCTAACTTGTGATGAATGGATCCCCGCCTGCGCGGGAATGAGAATATAACGCTGAGAATATGGAGAAGAGTACGGAATTTCAATCGGATTGGGAGGCGAGAAGGACTTGTTATTTTACGGAGTCGACGATCTTCTGAAAAACCGTAGGATGCTCTGCGGCAATCTGTGCGAGCACTTTTCGGTCAAGGCCAATGTTCTTCGCCTTCAGTTTTTGCATAAAGACACTGTATGAAAGACCTGCGGGTCGTACCGCAGCGTTGATACGAACAATCCAAAGCGATCGGAAGTCTCGCTTTTTCATCTTTCGTCCATCGTATGCATACTGACCAGCATGAAGCACCGCTTCAGAGGCCTTCTTAAATAGTTTACTTCTACTTTGCCAATACCCTTTGGCTTGTTTCAGTAATTTTTTATGACGTCGCTTGGTGCGCGTTCCAGATTTTACTCTCATATTATGCTTGCCCTAACATTTGTTTAATCTTTCGTCCGAAAACTCCCTCGGTTTTCTTCATGAGCTTCAGTCGTCGTGTTCGTTTTTTTCCTTTTGCATGTCGCTTGTGGCGAATGTAGTGTGAGCGATGAAGCACCTTGCCACTTTTGGTGACCTTAAATCGCTTTGCCGCTGCTTTTCTTGTACGAACCTTTGTTTGTTTTTTCATAAATGCCCTGCAGTGCAGGATGGCTCTATTAATTATTACGAACTGCGGATTACGAATTAAATCCGTAATACGTAATGCGTAATGAATAATTATTTCTTGCGTGAAACAACTGCGCGAACCACGCGTCCTTCGATTCGTGGCTCCTTTGAAACATTCACTTCACCGAGCGCTGCGATGAAGGACTTCACCTTTGCAAGTGCCATGTCCTTCTTGCCCATCTCGCGACCTTTGAGCGACAGGTTTATTCGAATCTGATTCCCTTCGCTCAAAAATTCCTTTGCTTTTTCCTCAAAGCGCTGAGCGTCGCCTTCAGCAATAAACAAAGAAATCTTAATATCCTTTACAATGCTCTTTTTGATCCCTTTTCTCGCCTCTTTCTGCTTCTTCTGCTCCTGGTATAAAAACTTCTTGAAATCTATCAGTTTTGCAACCGGTGGCTTTGCGTTTGGCGCAATGAGAACGAGATCAACCTCCTGCTCAAGCGCGATTCGCATCGCTTCCTCTTTTGAGATTAAACCAACTTGCTTACTTTCCTGGTCAACTACTCGCAATGGCGATACGTTAATATGGTGATTAATCGTATAGAATTTGTGAGTAGGTCGTTGCGGCTGATTTGTTCTCAAAGAGATGTTAGGTGGGTCTTAATAAAATCTGTAACTTTCATGAGACCCAGATCTTTACCTTCTCTGCTCCGAACCGAAACACTGAGTTCCGATTCCTGCAGTTCTTTATCCCCCATTATAACCATAAACGGCACTTTTTGCAATGTAGTTTCGCGTATTTTGGCGCCTAATGGCTTGTCGTCGTGGTTAACCTCTACGCGAATATGCGCCTCTGCGAGGCGTTGGAGCGCTTCCTGCGCCTTGTCGTTATGCTTCTCAGAAACCGGCAAAATCGCTACCTGCACCGGCGCAAGCCAGAACGGAAAATTACCCTGCGTATGTTCTGTAAGAATACCAATAAAGCGCTCAACCGATCCAAGAACGGCGCGATGAACGATAACCGGTCGGTGTGGTTTGCCATCAGAGTCGGTATACTCAAGTTCCATCCGTTCTGGAATCTGAAAATCAAGCTGGATCGTCGCAAGTTGCCAGTCTCGACCCTGCGAGTCCTTGATCTGGATATCAATTTTTGGCCCGTAGAATGCTCCATCCTTATCCTTTACTCCGAATGTAACTCCGGCATCGGTGAGTGCATCCTTCAATCCTTGCTCCGCGACTTCCCACAGTTTTGGATCTCCCATTGCTTTTTCAGGCTTAGTCGAGAGGAAGAACTCCGGGGTGAATCCGAGCTTCTGATAAAAACCCCCTACCAGATGAAGAATCGACTCAATTTCAGACTTGATCTGATCTGGGCGCACAAAATGGTGCGCGTCGTCGATGGTGAACTGTCGAACTCGGAAAGCTCCGCCGAGAACTCCTGAGAGTTCGTTTCGATGCAGAATGCCGAAGTCAGAAAACCGCAAGGGGAGATCTTGATAGCTTCGCGTTTTTGTTGAGAATACGAGACAAGCACCGGGGCAGTTCATCGGTTTCAGCGAGTATGACTCGTCCTCAACATCTAGGTTGAACATGTTCTCGTTATAAAAATCCCAGTGACCCGACCGCTGAAATAATTTACTTTTCACCATAACCGGAGTCGATATTTCTTGATAGCCAGCCTGTCTGAGACTTGATCGCAGATACTCAACCAGCGTCTTGTAGATGAGGTAGCCTTTATGATGCCAGAACATGGCGCCAGGCGCAACGTCATGAAACGAGAAGAGATCCATCTCACGGCCGATTTCACGATGATCTTTGAGTTGTGACATAGGTACTATTATACAGAATCGGTGTAGACGTTTGTCCCGTCCTCCATAGACCGAACAACCCCCTCGATGAGGTAGGGTTTATAACGTGCGATCGCTTCATCCTCTATTCGGCGAAGTAACGCCTCTTCTCCATCAAAGAATCGCCGATCGATCGACCGCCTGCCATTTGCGAACATTCCAAAGTACGCTCGCATAAGCGGGCCTCTCCATGGCGCCGATTTCACCGGTGACTCCGTGTCGCTTCCCATTGTTCGAAGAAGCTGAAGCTCGGAGTCTGGATCACGAAGTTCGGTGAGAATATCAGTAGCTACTGCCCGCTCCAGGTCAAACTCTGGGAGTAAATAGGTGAAGAGTTCAAGATATTTTTTCGCAACGTTGTCCTGAATCTGTTCGAGCATGCATAGTTTGACAATAGCCGATGCGAGTCGAGTACGAGCGATGAGTGGATTTCTGCGGTTGAGACTATCGGGGCCGAGACCTGCAACAATCTGTTTCTTAACTTTCTCTTTTAGTGGAAGAATGGGTTGATGAAAACCATTTCGATCGAGAAGAGCTCCCGCCTCTTCCATAAATACATTGAGCTCTGCGCTGGGGACGGAACGAGATCGAAAAGCTTCGCCTTTTTCTTGTGTGAATGCCAACAGGTCCTGTGTTGCCGTTACAAGGTCTCCATTAGGTGGACTGTATCGTCCAATGATTTCCGCAGTTGCCCCGGTTAGCTCTTCGAGACCACCAAACCGGGACCACCGTTTTACAGAGGCTTCCGGATTCGTTCGATCGGGAACATACGTTGCGAGATGAAGTTCTCCGCTAAAAGGATTGAACCGAACACTTGGAAGAGGAGTGAAAAGTCGTGGGTATGACTCTATGATTTTGAGGTCTGGATTTTCAAGCGGTCGTTGTTTCAGACGTTCCGCTTGATACGTGGCGAGTCGCGCTGCCTTTGCTCTTGGGTCTCCGCCGGTAATTCTTCCTTCAACTGATGGCATACAAGCAATAAATTACTTATCGTACCTGCGGTTTCCAACTGCGCGAGGGAATGACGATGGAGCGCTGGGTGTGTGATGTTGATTAACTTCGCCCCTGAAATGGTTTCGCTGGTGTTGTAAGCGTTGATGTCGAGCAATCAGATATCCCATGGTCGCGGATACTGCACCGACAATCGCACATACCGCATGAAACCGAGAGGTTTCGTAAGAGTATTCTCCACCTTGTCCATGATGGCGCTTCTCGTACTTATTCATACCGGAAGTATACCACGAAAGAGCCTCAACATGCGCTGTTGCCAATCTTTGTTCTGGAGTCGTTGGAGTGGTGTTTCTTTCCGGCATACCACACTCAGCGCATGGAGATCGTCGGTGGTTGGTGTGAGTGTTTTATTCACCTGTACATACATGATTGCATCCGGATTCGAAAGGTGATCGATTCCAATCGCATGACCGAGCTCGTGTGCAATGGTATGCACAAGTTCGTTCTTGTCGATGTGATAGTAAATAGATATCGTCTTCGTCGCAGACTCATACAGTCCCTCTTCAGGTTTTGATTTGACAATGGTTTGAAGCGTATTGATATTGCTGTTGAGTTGATCGATTCTTCCATTGACACTATTGGTGTTGAGTTGTAGCAGTTGCGCCTCAGCATTCAGAGCGTTCGATTCTTGTTGGAGCGCGGTTTGCTCCTCGACGAGTTTGTTGTACTGCTCCTCTGTTTGGTCATGTTGTCGATTCCAATCCCGCACTTTTTGATTAAATGCAGACACTTTTGCATCGAGCGCCGATGATCGAGCATTAAAGTCCGCGATTTTTTGTTGTAGTGAAGTTTTCTCTTGATCGACACCAGTTCGCTCAGCAGTTACCTGTGAGGTGACTGCCTGTCGTTCGTCATACACCATCTGAACGGTGATCGGAGTTATTGCGTTCGGGGTGTACTCAAACAAGTTCATTCCCGCCGCCTGCTCCCATGCATGCTCTGCTTTTTGAATACTATCCACCACTTCCCCTTTCGTGAGCTGAAAACGACTATCAATGAATCCTACGGTATAAGGGAGCGGCTTATCGCAGATGTTTGGGAGCTGGTAAAAGTTAGCGAAGAGAAGCATTGCAATAAAAAATGCGGAATAAAATATCCACCTCATACCACCTATTGTACAGCCTTTATGCCTTATAGGTGCTTGTAGGTTATCTTCGGCAAGCATTTCTACACTCTATCGATAGAGTGTAGAAATTACAAACCTTCCTTCTTTTCAATCGCGATTCTGTTTTTTCTTTTCCACGCCGAACCCCAGTTAACCATAGGAGCCCCAGGCGGAAGCAGTTCAGATATGAGCTGTTCAAAAAACAGTTTGAGAGAATCGACATTCGCCATAGTTTGTAGTTTCGGCGCTAAGTGCTCGCTATTTTCCAGTAAGAGAATATATCGGGAGATCGACGACATCGATACGTGTAATACGCTACGGATCGTAGCGTGATCGATCCGTTTTTGTATGAGGTATAGGATTGCTATTCGTTTTGCAAACATAATCTGCTCTGCGGGAGTGAAGAGCTCTGAAATTAAGTTTGTAAATTGAGATTCTGACTTCTGACTTCCGAGGAGTTCGTAGAAAATGTGAAATAATTTTTCTCGGGTACTTGTTCGAAGTGGTTTACGTGAATTATGTGTCATATTACACTCTATCGATAGAGTGTAATATTTGTCAGTCGCTTATATGCTACATAACACGCGCTTTGGATCGTCGGAATTACTTCAACATGACGAATATACACGACGCTTACGAGACCGAGATGAATAAAAGAATGGAAGTTGGTGGACCCGACAGGACTTGAACCTGTGACCTTTGCAATGTCAATGCAACGCTCTAGCCAACTGAGCTACGAGTCCAGTACTGTAATTTTACCATGTCACATGGACATGTCGCACGGATGCGTTAGTGATGTCCCCCACCGCCAGCCGATGCTTCTACAATAGCTCGACGTCGGAAGAACCCATGTTTTTCGGGATGTTTTCGCTTATGTGCGCCAAAGATCCGGAGTAATATTGCTCCCGCTTCAAGAAGAACCGCATACGGGAAGAACTTTTCAAGTGACTTTGCGAGTGCGGTTGTCGCAAGCGCAACAATACCAAGCGTTTGGAGTTGGCGACCGACCATCTCGGGATAGTTTTCTTTTGGACCATGTGCTTTGTGACCGTGTTCCGCTGACATACCGTATTATAGCATTAGGACAATCAAAACGGTTTACCTACTGCAAAATGATCGTGACTATGAAATGATACCATTCATATTGTCCAACATTGTTCGACTTAATATTTCATTCCGACGATCCCACACCGCAAAAACTTTTTCATTACTAGTTTTAGTTGATATAATGCCAGGTAGGAGTAGTGCTTCTGCGATGAAGATGAAATCAATAAATCATAAACTCACAATACGGATGGCGGTTCTAGAAGATCTCACGTTTATAAGAAAGTCACTGGTCGATTCATGGGAAGAGCATGCGAAAAATGTGCCGGAATTGCTCGACAAAGAACGATTGGTATCGTTTGAATCAGAGGAGTTTTACATTAAGAGTCTGAAAAACAACAGTGGCTCAATTCTTATCGCAGAAATGGATGATAAATCGGTAGGATTAATTGTCGCGTATATTAATAAATTGGGCTATTTTTTTACTCATCGTCAAACTTTATATATCGACGATATATACATAGTAAAAAACTACAGAAATATGGGTATTGCTCAGGCGCTTATTGGAGCTATTGAAGAGTATGCAAAAAATAATGGTGTAAAGCGACTCGATGGACGTATTTATACATATAACGAGCCTATGCAACGGCTACTGCGTAAGCTAGGATATATTAGTCCATTTTCAACGTGGGTAAAAATAATAAGTTAGCACCGGGATTACGCGAAACAATGATTCGAAATTGTGTATAATTGACCTTGCAGGCGAAAAAATGTACTTATTGCTTTAGTAATAGGTAGGTCGATTTCGGTACGAGTTGCGAAATAGTTTGCACGAGCGGATGTATCCTCCCGATACCGACAATGTCGGAGATCGAGGATTCTCGATGGCTTTGCTATCGGAACAATTGATAAAGCCTCTCGGCTTTCAAATTCGCTACGATTTAACATTGCGGATGTAGCTCAATTGGTTAGAGCACTTCCCTGTCACGGAAGGGGTTGCGGGTTCGAGTCCCGTCATTCGCGCATTTTTTCTTCGATCAACCGCATATGTTTTCGCTATTTGTTCGAGGCTATCTGAGGCTGATTAGCTTCGTTTTCCGATTTAGCTATAAGTCGTAAAAATACCCCCTTGACAGACCTGTAGTAACATGCTATAATTCTCTTCAGATCCTAAGGTTTTTCGCCAAGCGCTGAAAAGCTTTAGGATCTTTTTTTATGGGTATGAAAACACTAAACTTGTTTTTGTCCTTTCTAACGGTCTTAATGATCTTTACGCCTTCTGCGCATGCGCAGAAGTTGGAGGCGGGATCATCGGCTGCTCTCATTGCAGTGCCTTCAAATACGAATGTAAATATAGTATCCCATAGAGATACCGCACAGGATCTTATCGTCAAACGAAGAGTGCTTACAAAGGTACTTGAGGCGAACCACTCCCCGCTCGCAGGATCGGTGGATTCATTTATGGCTACCTGTACAAGCTATAACCTCAACTGTTACCTCCTGCCGTCAATTACGCGATTGGAGTCGAGCTTTGGTCAGTTTACGTACCCTGGCTCGAATAATCCGTTTGGATGGGGTGGAGGCTATATCATGTTCCCTACATGGGCAGACGCAATCCAGACCGTCGGAAAAGGTCTTCGCTACGACTATATTGATCGTGGTGCTGACACCATTGATGCGATTGGTAGCAAATACGCAGCGAGCCCTACGTGGTCAGTTCGTGTCGAGCGGTTCATCCATGAATTTGAGAGCATGGAAGAAGCCAGTTTACAGGCTGAGAATATTTCGTTATAATAGTGATCCTTATGTACACGCATTCCGTAAAAAAACTCCCGAAAGGAACGTTCGAAATTACTGTCAATATTCCGTGGGCAACGATAGAGAAAGAGTCTGAGAAAGCGTTCCAGACCCTACTCGCCGACCTTGAGGTAGAAGGATATCGAAAAGGCAAGGCACCCAAAGCCCTTGGAGAAAAACATATCAAGCGTGAAGCCATCTATCAACAGATTATTAGAACGCTCTTCCCCGATCTCTATGCAGAGATTGTCAAAAAGGAAGATCTTAAGCCGGTAGTTTCACCTCGTGTAGATTTGAAAAAGGCAAAGGATCAGGAGCCATGGGAGCTCGTTTTCACACTCGCAGAGCGACCAACGGTTACACTTGGCGACTACAAAAAGGAACTTACTGAAGTGAAGAATGCCAAAAAGAAGGCAGATATCTGGACTCCCGGTTCAGACATCAAACAGCCTGATGATAAAGAGAAATCCAGACTACAGCAGGAGCTTCTCAACGAGATGCTTACTTCGCTTTTGAAGTCCTCGACAATCGAGATCTCGGACTTCATCCTTGAAGAAGAGCTCAATGGGAGGCTTTCACGGCTCATCGACGACATCCAGAAGCTCGGCATGACGACCGAAACCTATCTCCAGTCAAAGAACTTAACCATGGAGCAGCTTCGAGAGCAGCTTCTCCGCGAGATCGTTGAGACGCACAGTCTCGAGTTCATTCTCAATGAGATTGCTGAAAAAGAAGGTATCTCGGTTGAGAATGAAGAGCTCGAGAAGCTATTTGGATCGATAAAAGACGAAAAGGAAAAAGCTGCAGCTATGCAGAATGCCTACTTCTACGCCGCACTCCTGCGGAAGCAAAAGACACTTGATTTCCTGTTAGGCTTATAGTAAAATCCGATTCATGAGTGCAACGAAGACTGCACAGACAAAAAAGACCCATGCTCATTTGCGTGGGGTAAACCCAATCGAGACCATTGCTGATCTGGGTAGTTCTGCTGTGAAACAAACTGGGCAGGAGCTTGGCGGTATTGCTAAGGGTGCATTTGATCAGTTTATGGGTGACTTTGATGATCTAGATTATGGCTACGAGAGCCATGGAGCACCTTCTCACCACGAGGCGCCTCAACAGCCAAAGAAAAAGGAGGCAAAGCCGGTTTTTCGCTTCCACGAACATCATGAGCATGTCACGGTAAAGAATGAAATTGCAGAGATTCAGCAGTTGATTGAGCAGGTCAAGCAAGAAGTTGCGCTCATCAAGCGACAAAATCAGGCGCTATTAGAAGAAGTAAAGGACGTTGAAAAGCTCACGCTTGGTTCATCTCGAGAGGGAGCAAAGCTCTACGATGCATCATTTTTGGAGGTCATTCTCTCACTCCTTCGCACTCTTCGATTGAAGATCGGTGAGTCAGGGACGTGGCTTCAGGCAATGATGTCAAAGAAAAAGAAACGAGGATCGCTTTTCGCTTCTCGAACCAAGAGCATGGGTACCCAGTACTCACTCTCACAGGAACTCCAAGTAACACGAAACGTACAGTAATCCGCTCGTTACTCTAGTGCCCGAATAAATGTATTTACCCCTCGCGCCCAACTACCGTTTGAAGAGGGTGTGTACTTCGCCATGATCTGCTCGGTGGTAGTCAGCCCCTTATCGATGTACCCTTCACGAATTCCTTTTGATACCGCGCGGATCGCGTCGGGGTATGATGCAAATCGTGTAACGGTTGAGCCGTAGATTCCCCATCCCCAACAGTTATGTGAGTCGTTTGGAATGACACGACAGAGTCCAGACTCCTGCATTGCAATTGCGGGGATGAGTCGATAATCAAATTTATACTGGTCGGCCGTTTCGACAATTACATCTGCATGATCATAGAGCGGTGAGTTGTATCGGCGAAAGAATCGTTTGAGGTTCGCGATTCGCCCGTCTCCCACCTTCGCTTCTCCGGTAACACCCTCGGTAGCAAAGGACTGATCATACTCATATCCTGAGTCGATCTCGTCAAGTACGGCTTTTGCACTCGCGAGCCGACGAACCTTTTGAACGTAGGTGGTCGCAATGACGAGGTTCGCGACGAACAGGACTGCAAACAAGCCAATCCAGAAGATGGTTCGTTTGCGCATGCATCAACTATAGTAAAAAACCACTATGAGATCAACGCGATTTTCTCTTTGGGAAGCGGTAGAAGTAAAAATCGAAGGGATCGCCAAGCAGTGTTCGTGTGATGTACCGATCACATCCGGGGATCTTAAAACCGTGCGAGATGACGAGTGTCGATGGTCGAAGATCTCGTTTCAGGCGTGGCGCGAGTTGACCGAGAAGTTTTGGCATTAAAAAAAGGTAGATGAGCTGGAAGCCTTCCAACGGCTGGTCTGAGATGTTTAGATTCCGAAACTCAACCGTTCGCACCTTCTGCAGCGATGACGCAATCTTTGCTTTCAAGAGGACGACAGGGTTGATGTCGATACCGAGACCTGATGCGCGATATTTCTTCGCTGCAAGTCGTAAAAACCTACCATCTCCACACCCAAGTTCCAAGATTCTTGTTTTTTTTGTTGGTTGTATCACAGCAAGCAAGGTAAGAAGTTGTTTTGTCTTCGACGGCACATACGGTGACCCTTTCAATGACGAGTAGATAAGGAAGAAGAGATATGTTGAAATTCCGATCAGAAGGAGCGCCTCTAATGCGAGAACTGTAACATATATATATGAGGACATCGGTATAGTATAATGGATTTAGACGATTATAGCGCCTATAGCTCAACGGATAGAGCACTGGTCTTCGGAACCAGTGATGGGGGTTCGATTCCCTCTAGGCGCACCCTTGTATGTGCGTTACTTCTTCTGAAGAGAGGCTATGATTTGATCCATCTCGCCAAGCACCTTCGAATCAGGACTCAACGGAGTTGTGTATGAAATCGCGCCAAATGTTGTTGGGTTTGTAAACGCCGACGTTCCTTTCATTAACACCGTGAACGACTTTTCACCTGGCTTATTTTGCGATGTAGAGTCTATTCTTCGATACTTTTCTTCGTTAAGCCCCACAAAGTCAGTGTACGAGCCCGTGTATTTTTGTACCATCGGTCCATCATCCTGCGGAGTATCGGGGAATGAATAGATCATGCCGCCCATGCCCGCTTGATAGATAGTGATCATATATCCGTCCTTTGAGATGATCAATTTGTCCATATCGTCTTGGGCAAGATCATTTTTTGTTGTCCAGCTGGTAGGAACAGATACTATATACGGAGTCATCTGTTTTGCTCCTGCAACCACCGTGGTTTTCTCTTGAGCGGACGTTGTTGTGGTTGTGAGTGTCGGCGAAACGAGCGTATCACTCGAGGCGACAATAAACTCTTTCTTCGTTGTCTCAGTTGAAGGATTCTTCGTACCGAGATAGTACGCTCCCCCACCGACAACCCCAATCAAAAGGACAAAAAGGGTTAGTTTTCCAAGAGCCGTAAAAAAATGATTCATAGGTTATCTGGCATTGTAATGAAGGATAGAAAAACTTTCAAGACGTGTATTTATACGACACCATTCCTCATACAGCATGCTGTTATAATGTACTGAGATGAAAAATATCGGACGGATTATTGCGCTCTCTAAGCAGTATACGTGGTGGTTTATTCTTGCCTGCGTCCTGATCGTCGCCGGTGTGTTTATCAGTCTCGCGATGCCGTTGTTCTCAAAACTGATCGTTGACACCATTGCGAATCAAATTCAAGGAAAAGGCGGAAACTATTCTCAGCTCGTGCTTTATGCCGGTTTGTTCTTTGTGATGGGAGCACTCTATAACCTCGTCACCGCACTGAGTAATCGAGTTGGCGATCACCTCTCCGGTCAGCTTCGAAAGTTTTGGACAGAACAGTTTTACTACAAAATTTTGACGCTCCCGCAGAGCTATTACGATGGTGAAATGTCGGGAAAAATCATTAATCAACTTACTCGTGGACTGTTTGTGATGCAGTCGTTTGTGAATACTGCTACGAACTTTATTATTCCAACCCTCCTTCAGGCATTTGTGATCACGATTTTTCTCGCATACTACAGCTGGGTAATTGCACTGATTATTTTCTCAATCTTCCCAATCTACATTCTGATTAGTTATTACTCGACGAAACAATGGGGAAAGTATGAGTCAAAGAAGAATCCAATTGAGGACAAGATGCGCTCTCGTATGAGTGAGGTGATCAGTAATATCAAGCTCGTAAAAAGCTTTATTACAGAACCACTCGAATTTGGCAGTACGCGTAAAAGCCTTGCTGAGATCAATGAGTACTATGCACAACAGAGCTCTGAGTTTCATCGCATTGATTTCATCCGCGAGGTGAGTCTTACGGTGGTTATCTCACTCGTTAGCTTTCTTGTGTTTAAAGGAACATTTGATAAGACATACACACTTGGTGAAATGACGCTGTTGCTCCAGCTCCTTTATCAGGTGCGATGGCCATTGTTTGGTATGTCCTTCATTCTCACGAGAATTCAGGAAGCAGAGGCTGGAACAAAGGAGTTCTTTGAAATTATGGACACCGAGGGCGTCGAGCCGTTCGAAACAACGGAGAACTACTCTTCGAAGAAATTTACCAAGACGAATCTCGAGTTTAAGGGCGTTGCATTTACCTATGAAAAGTCGCATCCGGTACTGAAGGATATTTCTTTTTCACTCCACAACAAGGAAAAGGCAGCGCTCGTCGGTCATAGCGGTGCTGGCAAAACAACGATTGTGAACCTTATCCTCAAGTTCTATAACGCTACAAAGGGAGACGTCCTCCTCAACGGAACTTCATACAAAAAGCTCAGCCATCAGGTGATCAGAAATAATATTTCTCTGGTCTTTCAGGAAAACGAGCTGTTCTCAACAACGATCCGTGAAAATGTTGCGTATGGAAATTCATCCGCAACTGAGAAAGATGTAATTCGCGCACTCAAGCTCGCAAATGCATGGGACTTTGTGAGTGGATTTGAGAAAGGAATCGATACCGAAGTTGGCGAACGAGGAGTTCGGCTCTCTGGAGGTCAGAAGCAGCGCATACAGATCGCACGAGCAATTCTCAAAGACTCCCCTATTCTCATCCTCGACGAGGCAACCTCGAGTCTCGACTCGAAGTCGGAGATGGAGGTGCAAACTGGACTCGAGAACCTGATGAAAAATCGGCTCACGATCATCATCGCGCACCGATTCTCAACTATTCAGAACGTAGATACAATACTCGTCGTGGAGGATGGAAAAATAAGCCAAAAAGGGAGCCCTCAGGAGCTTTCTACGAAGAAAGGTGTCTATAAGGATCTCCTCACCTATCAGATCCAAGGAAACGAGAAGCTCCTCAAGCAGTTTGGTCTGCACTGAACTCAACCGAATTCAGGGGTAGTGGAACCAACAGCGCTATACTATAGGACTGTTTCATGATATAATATACCTGTGGTAGAACACTCCGAACGCAGGACGCGACCTCCCCAAACCAAAGCTGAAAAGCTTCGATCTTTTATTGCGCAACGATCAAACACCATCGTTAACAATGAATCTTTTCTTCAGTACACTCGGGACTCTATTCAAGAGTTTCGTCGTAAAATAGAGGTCTCGGGATATTCTACGGAAGATCAAACGCTCATCCAAACCGCGCTGAACTTAGCGGTCGTTGCGTATCAGGATAATGATCATGTGAGTCGTCGCACAAGACGACAGACAGTTCTTTATCAGGGTGAAAGAAGGCAGATCCCCTATATTCAGCACACGCTCTCTGTCGCCGAGGCGATGATCGGTGAGCCTCGTATGGTTACAATGGCGGAGTATGGCAGTAGAACTCAAGAAGCCATTGATTTGCGCGTTCACCAGCATGCGTATAAGGCAGAGGTGATCGCTGCAGCGCTCCTTCACGATGTCATTGAGGATGTTCGTCTACGATATCCACGACGGGGAATCCTGGTTGAAGGTCGTGAGAAGTGGACTGAGTTCCTCCGAGGTTATTTCGAAAAATTTGGTGACCAGAAGGTACAGTCAATTACAACTATGATTACCGCAGTCACTAAGCGTGGAGAGCTCAGAAAAGGTATGATTGACCAAATCTATGAATCAGAAGTGTTCGGTGCGGTGAGAGAGCAACTTATCAGACCAGACCTTGTCAACCGAGACGCGGAGATTGAGAAACAGGTTGTGCGATCGCTGGCCGATCTGCATTACATAGTTCAGTCAAGTTTTGGAATGGGAGATAATCTCCATTTTGATGACCAATCGTTCCGAAATTTTTTTGGAGCTCTCGCCATAAAGTGCCACGATATTGAGAATAATCTTGAGGATGGTGGTGTTCGCGAGGATAAAATGATCCGAGCGCAAATCCTCGCTGTTTTCGCTCGTATCTACGGTCTACCGGTTGCATCAAGAATTGCCGCACACCTCATCATCGATACGCAACATGATATGTACTGGAGTCAGGGAGATATGGCGAAGAATCTCGCTGACGCAACGAGTCTTGTAAAAATTTACGCTCAACTCGAACGCCAACGGGAAAAGCCGAGCCTTACCTTTTTTGAAGATGAAGAGCGCATTAAGCTCCAGTCAGACGCGATCCAGATCCCTATTTTTTCACCGGACGAGATCGAAACAACTGCTGGTTTTCGTCCCACGCCCCAGTTTCGTTTTACCAGCGGTGACGAGGTGTTCTTGGATAGGATGCGTCGGTACTATCATTCCCCAGATGGGGTAAATGTACCGATCAAAATTCGAGGAAAAAACTACGTTGGTATTCCGATATACGAAGAAACTCAGAAAGCAATTATCTCTACCGGTAGGCAGTGTTATTACTTCAATGTGTACAGGTCTATCGATGGTCAGATCGACCCGAAAAACCCTCAGCTCATTGCGATTATTCGTGTGCAGGACGACCAACCAACTGCCCACGATGTTCTCGGACGAGACTTCGATATTCCAGCGCGTGCTGTACCGGAAACAAGGCTCATCTCAAGCGTGTATAAGGGAGATCCTGCAACTGCGATGAATGTCTTCTCTATCACGACCTCTTCCGTTGAGATCTAATATTAGTGGATCTTTCGGACGACTGCCTTGACCACTCCGTGGATCTTTAGCTCTTCGCGAGGAATGAACGGAGGATACTTTGCATTCGCAGACTCGAGATAGAGGCGTTGCTTAATGTGATCCTTGCGTAGAATCTTCAGCGTCCACTGCCGATCGATCTCAGCGAGAACAATTGATCCAGTAGAGGCGTTCTGACGGCGCTCAATAATTACTATATCCCCTTCAAAAATACCCAAATCCTGTAATGAGTCACCGCTGACCGTAAGGAGAAATGATGAGATGGGATCCTCAATCAGGTACTCATCCAGCGTGAGATACTTCTTGTCCTCTTCCGAAAGAATCGGAAATCCGGCCTTTACTAACCCAAGGAGTGGAAGGCTAAAGAAACGGCTCGTTGGGGCAAGCTTTCCCGCTTTCTTTTGAAGAAACCCTTCCTCGATGAGTTTTGCCACTGCACGGAAGACCGCATTCTTCGATGAAAAGTGAAAAAGTGCAAGCATCTCCTTATAAGTGGGGAGACGGCGGTTTTTCTTATAAAACGATTTTAGCTTATCGAGACGGTCCGACATGATATTGTTCTGTAACTATTTCTAACTTCGTATAACAGTGTAGTGAACGATAGTTCACTTGTCAATAGATATTTTTACAGAAAAAAATGGAATAGAGCGACTCGGGTTGTTGTATTGCGGTATCAACTAGCACCATAGCAGTTTTGGTGCTTATGGATCTGGAAGTTCGCTCTGGCTTGTTGTGACTTCCTAAAGTTGAGTATATTTTTGATTTATGTTGTTGGAATAATCCAATTGACATTTTTTTCGGAATTTATTATTGTTAATGTAGAGCTTGTTTTATAGCTAAATCTATCTGTAATGAACCGAACCTTTTTTCAGCACCTCCTGAGCAAGAATTACGTAAAAGCACTGTTTGCGATTACCTGGATGTTTGGGATATTTGCCGTTTCGCTCTCACTCTCCGTTTCATTATTCGGAAGGGTGGCGGAACCACAACACTCCCAGATCATCGCATCGCAGGTAGAGACGGAAGCGGGTGACGTCCAAGGGGTATACGTTGAGACAACCAAGACCACGCAGTCGAATGATGTCGCAAAGCCTGAGTCGGGTACCGATCCGGAGCTTGCAGACGACGTCGCTCGTCAACCGCGTAAAAGTACATATAAGATCGCGCTCTATGGCGACTCGATGATGGATGTGTTCGGTTCTCGAATGAGCGAGATCGAGAAAGCGCTGAAGAAAAAGTATCCCAAGACCGTTTTCATTTTATATAACTATGGGATAGGGGCAGAAAACGTCGATCAAGCGGTTGAGCGGTTTGATCAATCTTTTTCATCATCGGGCCGTCAGTACCTTCCGTTGCCAATCGTGAATCCTGATATTGTTATTGTTGGTTCGTATGGGTATAACCCATTTGATCCCTATGATCGCGATCGACATTGGCTAGGGTTATCAAAACTTGTACAAAAGGCAAAAGCGACCGGAGCGGACGTCTATCTGCTCGCAGACATTGCACCACTTCGATCGGAGTTTGGGCGCGGAGTGAGTGGGCCGAACTGGGACACCGTAACCGCCTACGAGAAGTCCGGTCAGGTGATCCAACAACTCGAGAACGCCGTTGGTATCGCAAAAAATGAAAATGTCATTCTGATGAATGCATTCGAAAAATCTACAGCAACGAATCGAGGAGATGGAAAACGAGAGTATATCTCTACACAAGACAACATTCATCCGTCAGAGAAGGGGCGCGTATTCCTTGGCGATCTCATCGCCAACACGCTCGTACTTGATTAACGATTCTTCAGAATGGGGAGAAGTTTGGTCTTCAATAATAGAACGACACCGTCTGTATTGAGGTGATCCGAGTCGAGGTAGTATCGTTGTTCCGGAATCGCTGTACTCAGGTCGTAGAGCTCGAATGTACGATACCGCCGGAGCATCTTGAGCATTCCCATGACTCGATCGTCTTGGTTCGTTCTCGGAAGTAGAGTCGGTGGGACGATGATGATAATGCGTGTGCGATGGCGATGTGCAAGCTCTACAATCTTGAGGAGGTAGTCGAGGTCTTCTTTGATCATTACCGCACTCGGTTCCTCACGATAGAGTTCCTTCCGACGCGCCTCATGACGCTCAGCAGTTGATGTGGTTTTTTTGGTTGTTGTCGGGGGAAGATTCTTCGATGAGAAGGCTGATCGAAGGTACGATAGTGTTTTTGACGACCTCTCCCCTTCCCTCAGCAATGTGAGCAAAAAATCAAAACGGAATGGCTCACGATCAAAGACCCGGGGACTCTGCAGGAGCAAGTGCCGGAAAAACACATAGGGATCAAGAAGATAGATTACGGTAGAGGTTGTGTTCTGTCGTTGGTAAAAGTACGAGAGGTAGAGATACTGATTCTTGACCGATTCTCGGTTGCCGCCTTGGGCGAGATTTATCACCGGTCGATTGAGTATATGTTCCATGAAGCTGTGATTACTAAAGCGCGAAAGTGTGCGTGCGTGCGACGACCCAAGCAAAAGTAGACCGTAGTCTCTCGCATGTCCGACGATGGGCAAATTCGTCTCTGTGCTGCTATTTTGAAGTATTTGAGTCGGGTAACGCCACCCAAGAGCGATAGTTATCATTAAGGCGAGAATTATGCCAACGGCAATGTGTAAGGGGCGCATGGTGAAACAAGTATAGATCCGAGCCGCTCGTTTAGGAAGAAGCTGGTTTACGGGTGAGGCCAAACCGGTGGAGAAAGATAAGCACTCGTTCCCATATCGTTCGATCACGCTTCACGAGATGAATGTCAA